>NZ_JBQFPJ010000002.1:0-401856 GCF_056534475.1 Ruegeria sp. D4 | reverse complement strand
CGGTCTCTCCCGAGCGTCTCAACCGTCTTTCCAGTCCGTCAGGCCGTCTCCCCGACCCGTCAGCACCGCCTCAGCAGCGCCGGTGAAGGGGTATTTACGGATTAGGTCTGGGACCTGCAACCCCCATTTTCAAAAAACTTCACATTTCCCTGCAGAAACTGACGCGGGTTAATGAAAACAACAGGTTATCTAAATAATTCGCGCGTTTGAGCGGCTTGTGCGCTGCAGAAACCGGGAAAGAAGTCGACCTTTCGGCGGAATCGTACCCAGTGTTTGGTATGCACCTAGGTCCTAACCAAAGAAAACGCCACCCGAGTCTCCTCAGGCGGCGCAATCACAGTAATGGTCGCTGGTTTACTGCAGATCGAAACGATCCGCGTTCATCACCTTGTTCCAGGCCGAGACAAAGTCACAGACGAATTTGCCCTCGGCGTCGGCCTGACCATAGACCTCGGCCAGTGCCCGCAGCTGCGAGTTCGAACCAAAGACCAGATCAACTCGGGTGCCGGTCCATTTGACCTCTCCGCTGGACCGGTCGCGCCCTTCGTAGACGCCCTTGCCTGCGGGCTTCCATTCGGTGCTCATGTCCAGAATGTTGGTGAAGAAGTCGTTGGTCAGTGCTCCGACACGATCAGTGAAGACGCCATGCTTGCTATCGCCGAAGTTGGCGCCCAGAACGCGCAGGCCACCGACAAGTGCTGTCATCTCGGGTGCCGACAGGTTCAACAACTGCGCCCGGTCAACCAGCAACTCCTCGGGTGAGACGGTGTAGTCGGCCTTCCGGTAGTTGCGGAAACCGTCAGCGATGGGTTCCATCACCGAGAAGCTCTCGACATCGGTCTGTTCCTGCGTCGCATCGGTGCGGCCCGGGGTGAAAGGCACTTCGACGTCCTGACCACCGGCTTTGGCCGCCTGCTCGATTCCAACCGCACCCGCAAGAACGATCACATCCGCCAGCGATACTTTCTTGCCACCCGACTGTGCGCCGTTAAAAGCCTTCTGAACTCCCGACAGGGCATCCAGCGCCTTGGACAGTTTCAAAGGCTCGTTGACGTCCCAGTCTTTCTGCGGCGCAAGCCGGATACGTGCACCATTGGCACCTCCGCGTTTGTCAGATCCGCGGAAGGTCGAAGCAGAGGCCCAGGCGGTCGAAACCAGCTGAGACACCGACAATCCTGCCGCTGCAATCTTGGCCTTAAGGTCTGCCACATCCGCATCATCGACCAGATCGTGATCCACGGCCGGAACGTTGTCCTGCCAGATCAACTCTTCGGTCGGGGCTTCCGGACCAATATAGGCCGAACGCGGACCCATGTCGCGGTGGGTCAGTTTGAACCAGGCCCGTGCGAAGGCATCTGCGAACTCTTCCGGGTTCTCATGGAAACGCTTCGAGATCGGGCCGTAGATCGGGTCCATGCGCATCGCCATGTCGGCGGTTGTCATCATGGTCTTCACCTTCTTGGACGGATCATGCGCCGCCGGGGCCATGTCTTCCTCTTTCACGCCGACCGGCTCCCAGATATAAGCGCCCGAGGGGCTTTTGGTCAGGTTCCAGTCATAGCCGAACAGCAGGTCAAAATAGCCGTTGTCCCATTTGATCGGGTTCGCGGTCCATGCGCCTTCGATCCCCGAGGTCGTGGTGTCATCCCCCTTGCCAGAACCAAAATTGTTGATCCAGCCAAAGCCCATTTCCTCGATCGGGGCGGCTTCTGGTTCCGGGCCTACCAGATCGGGGTCGCCCGCACCGTGCGCTTTGCCGAAAGTATGACCACCCGCAACCAGCGCAACGGTTTCCTCGTCGTTCATCGCCATCCGGCCAAAGGTATCGCGAATATCGCGGCCCGAGGCCAGAACGTTGGGTTCACCATCCGGGCCTTCCGGGTTCACGTAGATCAGGCCCATCTGCACGGCGGCCAGCGGGTTTTCCAGATCGCGCTCGCCCGAATAGCGGCTATGCGGGTTGTCTGTCGGAGCCAGCCAGTCCGTCTCGGCGCCCCAATAGATGTCTTCCTCGGGCGCCCATATATCTTCGCGGCCTCCGGCGAAACCAAAGGTCTTGCCGCCCATTGACTCGATGGCGCAGTTACCGGCCAGAATCATCAGATCGGCCCATGAGATCTGGTTGCCGTATTTCTGTTTGATCGGCCACAGAAGACGGCGGGCCTTGTCGAGGTTGCCGTTGTCCGGCCAGCTGTTCAACGGTGCGAACCGCTGGTTTCCCGTCGAGGCCCCGCCGCGGCCATCCGCCGTCCGGTACGTCCCGGCGCTGTGCCAGGCCATCCGGATAAACAGGCCACCGTAGTGACCATAGTCGGCCGGCCACCAGTCCTGCGAATCCGTCATCAGCGCATAAAGGTCTTCCTTCAGCGCTTTCATGTCCAGCTTCTTGAATTCTTCGGCATAATCAAAATCCGCACCCAGCGGATTTGATGCTGGGGTTTTCTGGTGCAGAATCGACAGGTTCAACTGGTTCGGCCACCAGTCCCGGTTCGACCGGGTACCCGCACCATGCATGACAGGGCATCCGCCTGTTTTGGGGTTATCACTTCCGTCCATATCGATCTCCAATCCTGGCTAAGTCCGGCAGGTTCGCGTGTGCAAATCTCAGATAAGTATTGTGGTTCGAACAGCACTCATCGTGCCGAGTCGTCCACATCACTCACCGGCAGAATTAGCAAATTCAAACCATGCAAAAAAGTTTTGTTTTCCGATCAATTTCATAGCTTTTTGCTATTACTTGGAATTCACCTCAGACAGCGAAACCTGATCGGGCCGGACCAACACCCGACATGCACACCACACTCATCCCCGCAGGTCGCCTGACCCGGGGATTCAACAGTAAAAGATCCAGTCAGAAATGGCGTTTCTTAACCGCTACCGCTTCATCAGGGATTCCAGCCCGACACGATAGTCGGGATAAAGAAGCCGCACGCCCAGCTCTTCCTTGATACGGTCGTTTCTGACGCGCTTGTTCTCATTGTAGAAACTGCGCGCCATCGGAGTCATGTCAGCGTCCTCAAATGCCACGGCTGGCGGCAGCGGAAGCCCCTGAAGCTTTGCCGCGTAACCGATGACGTCCTGAGGCGGAACAGGCTCGTCATCACAAACATTGTACACAGAACCGGGATTGGGCCGTGCCATGGACGCCCGCAGTACCTGCGCAACATCGGCAACGTGAATGCGCGAGAAAACCTGCCCCGGCTTGATGATCCGCCGCAGCCCGCCGCGTTTGAGTTTGGAAAATGGTCCCCGCCCGGGACCATAGATGCCCGCCAGTCGGAAGATATGCGTCGGCAGGCCCGGAATTCCCGCCCATTCCTGTTCCGCGTGCAAGCGCCACTGGCCCCGGTCAGCCGTTGGTGCAGGCGGCGTCGATTCGTCGACCCAGTCGCCCTGATGATCGCCGTAAACCGCGGTTGTCGACAGATATCCCACCCAGGAAAACTGATTGGCCCGCGCCTCGATCTCGGTCCGCAGGGCGGCCAGAACCGGATCGCCTTTTGCCGTCGGCGCGATCGAGATCAGCAAATGCGTCACCCCATCCAGTGAAGGTGCCTGACCCGGCCAGATCAGAGGGTCGGCACCTGAGGCCCGGATTGCATCGGCCCCGTCCGCATCCCGGGTTGTCCCGACAATCTGCCATCCATCATGCATCAGTAGCCGCGACAGTGCCTGCGCCGAATACCCGTGTCCAAACGAAAAAAGAGATCCAGTCATGGCCCCTTAGATGATCCGCTAAAGCGCCAGATGCAAGCACCTGCCCGAGGATACTTGATTCGAATCCCCTGATGCGCCTTTGATTGTGTCATGAGCGACAAGAACCCCGATCTGAAAGCCGCCTATGCGCTGAAAACGCCAGAGGACAACAAACGCCTCTATGCCGAATGGGCCGGAGATTACGACGAAGGCTTTGCGGCCCTCGAAGACTATCAGCTTCATGTTCACACCGCCCGCGCCTTTGTCGGTGCAGGCGGCCAAGGGCCGGTTCTGGATGTGGGTGCCGGCACCGGCCTGTGCGGCGCGGTGCTGGCAGGGCTGGGAGTCGGACCCATAGATGCCACTGACATCAGTAGTGAAATGCTGAGTCAGGCAATGCGAAAGGACATATACCGGGATGCGATCGAGGCCGATCTGAACCACGGAATCCCGGTTCCCCAAGACAGTTATGCCGGCATCGTTTCGTCAGGCACATTCACGCATGGCCATCTGGGGCCGGATGTTCTGCCCGCTTTGTTGCGCATAGCGCGTGCCGGGGCGCAGTTCGCGCTCTCCATCAACGCCAGGCACTTTGAAAAGCTCGGCTTTGCCGAGGCGCTAAGGGAGTTGGAACAGGATCAGATCCGCAATCTGACCCTGACCGAAGTTCGCATCTACGGAGATCTTGCAGCAGGCGACAACAAGGATGACACCGCGATCATCGCGCTGTTCGAACGCATTTGAATAGCCGCGCCGTTCAGCGCCCTTTCCAGACCGGGTCGCGTTTTTCGGCGAAAGCCCGCGCGCCTTCCAGATTATCATCAGAGCCGTACAAGGTATCGATCGTCGACAATTGGCGCCGCGTGATCCGGTTCATGATGTCCTGAAACTTCGAATCTTCAGCCTCACGCACAACTTCCTTGATTGCCGCATAGACCAGAGGCGGGCCGCTTGCCAGAAGCCGCGCAAGCTCCCATGCGCGGTCCATCAGTTGATCGACGGGAACGATTTCATTGACCAGACCCCAGCGGTGCGCCTCGTCCGCATCAAACCAACGTCCCGTCAGCAACAGTTCCATGGCAACATGATAGGGAATACGTTTGGGCAGTTTGACGCTGGCGGCATCGGCAATCGTGCCCGAACGAATTTCGGGCAGGGCAAAGCTGGCATGATCGGCGGCAATAATGATGTCAGCGCTCAGCGCCAGTTCCAGACCACCCCCACAGGCGATTCCGTTCACGGCAGCGATCACAGGCTTGTTCATGTCGCGCAGTTCCTGAAGCCCGCCAAAACCACCAACACCATAATCGCCGTCAACCGCGTCGCCGTCAGCCGCGGCTTTCAGATCCCAGCCGGGGCAAAAAAACTTGTCCCCTCCGCCGGTCAGAATGGCCACACGCAGATCGGGGTCATCGCGGAAATCGCGAAATACGTCCCCCATGACACGGCTTGTCGCCAGATCGATGGCATTGGCCTTGGGTCGGTCCAGTGTAACTTGCAGAATTGCACCATCGCGTTTGGTTTTGACCGGATTCATGAGCTTGCCTTTCGGATCAGGGCATCCACCGCAACCGCACCTTCCTTGGTGCAGATGAGAGGATTGATTTCAACTTCGCTGACAGTTGCCGCATTGGCAATGACATACGCCTGTACGGCTTCGACCGCGTCCAGAATTGCATCGATATCCGCTGCCGGTTTGCCCCGGTATCCTGCCAGAAGCGGCGCACAGGCCAACCGGCCCAGCGCGTTCTGCACGGCCTGCCGGGACGAAGGCACGAGCATTGAGACGGTATCACGCAGAATTTCAGTCAGTACCCCGCCCGCCCCCAAAGTCAGGACAAATCCATGCGCCGGATCACGCGTGACGCCTATCAGCAACTCGGCAACACCGCCATCCGCCATTTCCTCGATCAGTATGTCGTCGGTGCCGATCTTCTCTGCCACGGCGGTCAGAGCATCGGAACTTACGCCCAGTTGAACCGCGCCATGTTCGGACTTGTGTGCCAGGCCAATGCCTTTGACCGCAAAGGGGCCACACAAATCGACTGCGGCCTCGGCCACGCTGCTTTTGCAAGCTACAACACGCCGCGGCACCTTCACGCCGTGACCTGCCAAAGCCTCTTTTGCTTGCGCTTCGGTCAGAACCTGATCCGGGTCAGAGTTTGAGGGCAACAAAACCGGTTCGGCCGGTTCAGGTACGACGCGCGCCGCCGCCTCGATTGCGGCCAGCGCCTCGTGCAGGCCGGCAAAAGGGACAACACCACCGTCGACCAGTTGTCGCGCCACGTCCTGCGGCATCAGTTCGGGCAGGGTCGCTGTTACCGCAAAGGGGCGACCCGTGTGCGCGACGCAGTTCAGCGCCGCCTGCGTGGCGCAGGCCCAGTCGGTCGCATCGGTATGGGGATAGTCGACAATCGACATCGTCAGCGCCTTGTCCGGCCCGGTCAATCCGGTCCAGGCGCGGGTCATCGCGTCGGTGTCGCGCCAGATATAGGTGTGATAGTCCAGCGGGTTTGCCAAAGCCACCATCGGCCCCAACGCGGCGCGCAAATCGGTCTTTTGCCGGTCTGTCAGCGGCGGGAAATGCAGATCGCGCCCCTCGGCCATATCCGCGCCCAGGCTCGCCTCGCCACCAGAGCAGCTGATCATGCCCAGACCGTTGCCATCCAGACTTCCGGTGACATGCAGCAGTTTCAGGCATTCCAGAAAGCTCGGAATGTCACCCAGCCGGGCAATCCCAAGGCGGTCCAGAAAAGCCTGTGCTCCGGCGTCGCCTCCTGCCAGGGACGCGGTATGCGAGATCGTCGCCGCCTGTGCATGCGCGGAACGCCCCATCTTTAGAGCGACGATCGGCACCCCGCGCACGTGCGCCTTGGTGGCCAGCGCCTCCCATTTGCGCAGATCGCCAAAGCCTTCGATATGCACGCCGATGGCGGTGATCCGGTCATCGTCCAAAAGGGCCGACGCGATATCGGCCTGATGCGTCTGAGCCTGATTCCCGCAGGTCAGGATAAAGGCCAACGGAAGGGCACGGCGCTGCATCGTCATGTTGATGGCCATATTCGAGCTTTGCGTCAGGATCGCCACACCACGATCAACAGGCTGCATTCCATGCTGATCCGGCCAGACCGCAGTTCGGTTCAGGCCATTCACAAAGCCATAGCAATTGGGCCCGAGTATCGGCATATCTCCGGCGGCAGAGACCAGTTGCGATTGCAGATCGGCAGCCTGATCGTCTTCGGCCCGCGCTTCGGTGAAGCCCGAGGCGAAGCAGACCGCTCCGCCCGCGCCGCTTGCAGAAAGGGCTGCAACCGCGGATACGGTTGCATGACGGTTGATCCCCACGAAAGCCAGATCGGGGGGGCGGGGCAGATCCTCAATCGACGCATAAGCCTGTAAACCCGCGACTTGCGCAGCCTTGGGATGAACCGGCCAGATTTCTCCCTCAAATCCGAACTTGCGGGCCTGCGAAATCACTTCGGCGCACCACGCACCGCCACCGATGACCGCCAGTGTCGAAGGGTTCAGAACGCGCGCCAAAGCACCCATCACACGAGCTCCGGCGTCATGCGCCCAGCGCCCGCAACAGATCGCGGCTGATGATGTGGCGCTGAATTTCGCTGGTGCCGTCCCAGATGCGTTCAACGCGGGCATCGCGCCAGAACCGTTCAAGCGGGTAGTCGTCCATCAGCCCCATACCACCATGAACCTGAATCGCGGCGTCGGTCACCCGCGCCAGCATCTCCGACGCATAAAGCTTGGCCGAGGCGATCTCGCGGTTGCTTGGCAAACCCTGGTCCAGCCGGTCGGCGGCGGCCAGCGTCAACAAATCGGCTGCGTCAATCTCGGTGATCATGTCGGCGATCTGGAACGAAACGCCCTGAAACTTGCCGATCTTCTGCCCGAACTGTTCGCGCGTCGCGGCATAATCCAGCGCATAATCAAAGGCACGGCGGGCGCGCCCCACGGACATGGCCGCAACGGTGATACGGGTGGCATAGAGCCATGTGTTCATGACCTCGAACCCGCCATCGACCTCACCCAGAACCTGAGCATCGGGCAGTCGACAATCGTCAAAGTCCAGAACCATGTTCTTGTAACCGCGGTGACTGACCGACTTGTAGCCGTCCCGAATCGTGAAACCCGGAGTCCCACGATCCACCAAAAACGCCGTAATCCGCTTTTTAGGGCCTTTTGGCGTCTGATCTTCGCCTGTAGCGATGAAGACGATGATAAAGTCGGCATGCTCGGCGCCCGAGATGAAATGCTTGGTCCCGTTGACAACCCAGTCACCGCCGTCACGCACAGCTGCACATTTCATGCCACGCACATCCGAACCCGCGCCGGGTTCGGTCATTGCCAGCGCATCCATCCGCTCACCGCGCACGGCAGGCATCAGGTAGCGTTCGATCTGTTCCCCTTCACAGGCCATCAGAATATTCTGCGGCCGCCCGAAGAAATGGTTCAGCGCCATCGAACCCCGCCCCAGTTCGCGCTCGACCAGGGCAAATTCCAGATGGTTCAGCCCGGCGCAACCGACACTTTCGGGAAAGTTGCAGGCATAAAAGCCCAGTTCCAGAGTCTTGCGTTTGATGTCCTCGGCGATCTCGTGCGGAACTTCACCGGTCCGTTCGACCAGTTCTTCGTGCGGGTAGATCTCGTTCTCGACAAAGCTGCGAACGGTTGAGACGATCATCTCCTGTTCGTCGGACAGGCCATATTGCATCGGTTCACTCCACATTTGGACTTTGCGCTATCCTGACGTGGCTTGAAATCACGATCATACAGAATTAGACGATTATCATGCCGAAGTGGAAAAAATCTCCTCCTGCAACGCAGCGACTGGGCGTTCTGCTGTTCGACGGGTTTTCCAACCATTGCCTTGCCAATTCGGTCGAACCGCTGCGCGCGGCGAACACCCTGTCGGGGCGAACCCTTTATGACTGGACATTCCTGTCGCTGGATCCTGGGCCCGTTACATCCTCGTCCGGCCTGCAGGTCGCACCGCATGAAACGCTGCAAAAATCTCATGGCGACATGTTGTGGGTTATGCCGTCATACGGATTTCAGGCCCATGGCGGCTGGCGTACGCTGGCCGGACTAAGATCGGCTGCAGAAAGGTTCCAAACACTGGCAGGCCTGGACACCGGTAGCTGGCTGCTGGCGCGGGCCGGCTTGCTGGACGGACATCGCGCCACCATCCACTGGGAGGAACTGACAGGTTTTACCGAACGCTTCCCCGAAGTCACGGCCCTGCGTGAGCGATATGTCATCGACCGCAACCGCATTACCTGTTCAGGCGCCATGGCAGCTTTCGATTTGGTCCTGTTTCTGATCGGGCGGGATCACGGGCAGGCCCTGGCCCTGGAAGTGTCCCAATTGTTCATGACCCGCGACTCCGCACGCTCTCATACCGGCGGGGCCGGTGCAACCAGCGGCTATGTGAACAAGGCTTTGGGCCTGATGCAGGAAAACCTGGAATCACCTTTGTTAGTGTCTGATATAGCCCGGCGCGTGGGGCGTTCCCAAAAGGCGCTTTCAATCCGAATGAACTCTGAACTCGGCGCGGGGCCGGCACAGGTTTATCGGCGGCTGCGACTTAATCTGGCGCGCAAACTGGTTTCCGAAACCGATCTGAGCATCGCCGAGATCGCCTTGCGCACGGGCTACGATGATCCCAGCGCCCTGACGCGCGCGTTCAGGGCCGAGTTCGGTGAGACACCGCGCGCCCTGCGGACGCGCGGAACCTGAAACCGCCGCCAGTCAGCCGAACATCTTTTTCTTGCGCGCCCGGGTAACTTCGGTCGCCTCGGGCGAGCCGTCATGAAAAGTTCCGAACCAGCGGTCCCAAGGCATTTCCTGATTGCCGTAGTTGCATTCGTAATACCGATGGTGGAGCTGGTGGTAGAACGTGCCCAGAGCCAGCCGTTTTCTATCCTTCACCAGCAACTCCTCGTACCCGGTATGGGTCATCGCAGCGCCCGGGCCCTGAAACACGATGTGGAAATACAGGTGGATCGGATGGGACGGAACAATCCAGTGAATGCACAGGGTCGAGAGATAAAAGAAATGCTCGACCGGATGCATCGAGAAACCTGACCAAGGGCCGATATTGACGTTTCGGTGATGCAGGCTGTGGACCTTTTTATAGAGGAACGGCTGATGCAGCAGACGGTGCACCCAGTAAAAATGAAAGGCCGACCACATTGGCAGCAGGATCAGCCAAAGGATGAACCAGACCGGATTTTCAGCAAAGGTGATGGTTGGCGTATATCCGTTGGCCATCAACCACATGGTCACGGCCTGAAACCCGGTCAGCTGCAGAACGCCCGACCCCAGAGACCAGAACATGTTGTCCAGCACCTGATCGCTGAAATTCCACAGCTTGTTGTTCTTGCCCTGCTCGCGCCGTTCGAACTTCAGCTTCTTGCCCTGCGCCTTGCGCATATAGAAGTACCAGTGCAACCCTCCGGCGACGATGAAAATCATGGCAAAATTCACCAGCCAGATCTGAAAAATCCAGCCAAACGCAAAAGTCCTGACGGTTTCCAGCGATGGGTAGAAAAACGCCCACAGCGCAACGGCCAATCCCAGCATCAGAACCCGTTCGCTAAGGGTCAGCCAGTTCCGGGCGAGCCAGCCCGCCAAATACGCCGGATCAGGTGGCCAGCGAAACACCGAAGGATTCTGCAAGGGCAGATCAGGGTGGTAATTCCACTCGCGGCTCATGTCCTGCATCTGAGAATTGTCTGTCACGTCGATGTATCCTGTGGTTGGGATCGGCAATATTCAGGGCTCCGGCGCCGTGCAGACACGTCCGGTTGCTCTGCCCGTCAGGAGGGTCTGGTTCAGGTGGCGTAGTCCGAGCCTTCGGCGTCCAGCACGGCCTTGATTTCGCGCATATGCGCTTCGGCCTGCCCGGGATAGTCATCAAGCTCTTGCGCCGTTTTCTCGGCGATCTCGTCCGGAAGAACCCGCAACTTCTGTCCCGTTTGAAGCGCGCGTATGTAGGTTTCCGCAGCTCTTTCGAAGTAATAGAGCCTGTTGAACGCGTCCGCAGGATCGCTGCCGATCACCAGAACACCATGATTGCCCATGATCATGACTTTCTTTTTCGGGTCCGCCAGCATCGAGGCACAGCGTTCGCCTTCACTCTCGAAGGCCAGACCGCCAAATTCCTCGTCAACAACGTAGCGGTTGTAAAACGTGGCGGTGTTCTGGTCGATCGCAGGCATCGTGCTGTCCGCCAGCGAGGCCAGTACGGTGGCAAAGATCGAATGCACATGCATCACGCAACGCGCATGTGGGCAATGTCGATGAATCGATCCGTGCAGGCCCCACGCGGTCGGGTCCGGTGCACCGGGCTGGTCCATCACGTTCGGGTCATTTGCGTCCAGAAACAACAGATCCGAGGCCCGTATACGGGAAAAGTGCATCTGATTGGGATTCATCAGAAACTGCGTGCCGTCTTCGTTCACCGCCAGGCTGAAGTGGTTCGCGACCGCTTCGTGCATGTTCAGCCGTTCGGTCCAGCGGAATGCGGCGGCCATGTCCACACGTTCGGGCCAGTGGTCAATATTAGGGCGCAGGCTGGCAACGGTCATGTCAGAAACTCCTGTATTTCGGGTCTGCGTGGAACCGTGCCTTTTGCAAACGGGTTTGACCAACGAAAAATTCGCGGTTAATCCATTAGCTCAGCTAATGCCAGAGTTATGCAATGCAAAAACTGCTTCCACCTTTGGGCTGGCTGCGCACTTTTGAAGCGGCGGCCCGCCATCTTTCCTTTACCGGGGCCGCACGTGACCTGAACATGACGCAAAGTGCTGTCAGCCAACAAATCAAGGCGCTGGAATGTCACCTGGGGCGGCCCCTGTTTCTGCGTCGTCACCGAGCGCTGGAGCTGACCGAGGCCGGAATTACTTATTTGCCTGTCGTTCGTGACGCTTTTCGCACCCTTGTCCGGGGCACCCAGGCCGTTACGGGTGCACAGCAGAACGCGGTGCAGGTGCAATGCAATATCACCTTTGCGGTAAACTGGCTGGCCCCCCGTCTGCCGCGGTTCCGCGCTTTGCACCCTGATGTCCAACTGAATATCTTCACCGAACTTTGGGAACCCCGGGAAATGGCCGAGGGCGCGGCGGTCGAGATCCGTTATTCCTTGCGTCCGGCAGATACCGTGAGGACCGAGTTTCTATGTTCCGACGCCTATTATCCGGTATGTGCTCCGAATTATCCGGTCACTTTGGAGACCCTGCAACAGCAGCCCCTGTTCGACTGTTCGAACCTCATGTCAAACTGGGCAAGCTGGGCGGAAGATCAGAGCCTAAATTGGAAAAACCCGCCCATTACTTATGCCACCACCTATCTGTTTGGCCTGTCCGTCGCGATGGCTGGCGGCGGGTTGTGCCTGGCCCATGACGCCATTGCCAAACATCTGATTGAGAAAGGAAGCCTGATCGCCCCCTTCGCACATCGTGCCGCGATGCCTGAGGCGTACTACCTGTTGCTGTCACCTCAGGCCGAAGAGAATTCAGGGGCAGTTGCGTTTGCTGAATGGCTGCGAAAGGAAATTGCCGAACCCGTTCCGAGCTGATCCCGGCGAGTAGATCTCCCGCCCATCGTCTATGCCCGTTGGGCATCTCCTTTGGTTGGGCCAGGCAGCGCTGCGCACTGCTGGCAGCTCAGTCTTGATTTACGTCCTTCGGGCGGCTGGGAACCCAGGCATACCCGTTTTCACAGAGGATATAGGCCTCGCGCAATCCGTGCGGTTTATCCGTTGGGGCCTGCAGAACGGTGCCCCCTGCCCCTTCTGCACGGGCGGATGCATCGTCCGGATCTGTTTCGTACAAGCGAATTTCAACACCGGCCCCGCGCGGGGGATTCTCGGGCAGCAATCCAAGCAGGGGATTCGATTGGTATGTCCCGTCCGAGTGCAACTGAAAGACGTGCGTTCCGTAGGTGACGATCGCAAAATCTGCGGTCACTTGGTGGCTGGTCATGTTAAAAACAGCCTCTAAGAAAGCGCATTCCGCCGGTACATCGCGAACCAGCAGGTTCAGACCGATCCCACTGAGGCTGCGTCCAAAACTGTCTGCATCTATTGCGTCATAATCCATGGCACCATGCAAAACCCGAACCGCGGCGCATTGCAAGTGCTCAGCCGCATCCGGCAAATTGTGATGGTTTCATGATACCCGACCGCCGGGGGTTGCACCTGACCGCGCATTCGGGAAAGTTGAGCCATGGAATACACACCTTTCCCAAGCTGGCCCGATGTCGCCCCCCGTTTGATCTCAGTTGCCGCCGGGCGCGAAGCTGCGGACATGGTCATCCGCGATGGTATCTGGGTGAACGTACACAGCCGCGAACTGCTCGCCAATCATTCCGTCGCCATAGCCGACGGGCGCGTGGCTTATGTCGGGACAGACGCGTCACACTGCATCGGCCCCGAGACGCGAATCATCGAAGCAAACGGGCGATATATCGTTCCGGGCCTGTGCGACGCGCATATGCATATCGAATCGGGGATGCTGACCCCGGCCGAATTTGCCCGGGCCGTGATTCCGCACGGCACCACCTCGATGTTCACCGACCCGCATGAGATTGCCAATGTTCTGGGTTTGGACGGCGTGCGTATGATGCATGACGAGGCGATGATGCAGCCGGTGAACATCTTTACGCAGATGCCGTCCTGCGCACCGTCCGCACCAGGGCTGGAGACCACCGGCTATGAAATCACCCCCGATGATGTAGCCGAGGCGATGTCCTGGCCAGGCATTATCGGGTTGGGTGAAATGATGAACTTTCCCGGCGTGATCCATGGCGACCCCAAGATGCTGGCTGAAATCGCCGCCACGCAGCGGGCGGGCAAAACCGTCGGCGGGCACTACGCTTCGCCCGATTTAGGGTCTGATTTTGCGGCCTATGTCGCAGGCGGCCCGGCAGATGATCATGAGGGCACATGCGAAGCGGATGCCATTGCCCGCGTGCGCCAGGGGATGCGATCCATGATGCGGCTGGGTTCAGCCTGGTATGATGTCGAAAGTCAGATCACTGCCCTGACGCAGAAAGGTCTGGACCCCCGCAATTTCATTCTGTGCACGGATGATTGCCATTCGGGCACGCTGGTCAACGACGGGCATATGAACCGCGTTGTCCGTCACGCCATTGCCTGCGGATGCGATCCGCTGATCGCGCTGCAAATGGCAACAATCAACACCGCAACCCATTTCGGGCTTGAGCGGGAAATAGGGTCCGTAACCCCCGGACGGCGGGCCGACATTATTCTGAGTTCGGATCTGACCGAATTGCCTGTCGAGATGGTCATCGCGCGCGGGCAAGTCGTGGCCGAAGCCGGTAAAGCCACAGTGGAATGCCCGCACCTTAACTGGCCGGACAAGGCCCTTAACACCGTTCACCTGGGACACACTCTGACGGATGCCGATTTTGAGATCGCAGCCCCAGCAGGCGCAAACAGGGTACGTGCCAATGTGATCGGAGTGGTCGAAAACCAGGCTCCGACCAAAGCGCTGAAGGCCGAGTTGCCAATCATCGGCGGGCTGGTCGAAGGCGAAGATGATGTCTGTCAGATCGCGCTGGTTGAAAGGCACAAGGCCACTGGCGGGGTAACTAATGCCTTTGTGTCCGGGTTTGGATACCAGGGCAACATGGCAATGGCGTCGACCGTGGCCCATGACAGCCACCACATGATCGTCGTCGGCACCAGCCGCGAGCAGATGGCGCTGGCCGCCAACCGCCTGGCCGAGGTGGGCGGTGGTATCACCATTTTCCGCGAGGGCGAGGAGCTGGCACTGGTTGAGTTGCCCATCGCCGGCCTGATGTCGGACCGGCCGGCCTCGGAAGTGGCCGACAAGGCGCAAAAAATGGTCGCGGCGATGGAAGCCTGCGGCTGTAAGCTGAACAACGCGTACATGCAGCATTCACTGTTGGCCCTGGTGGTGATCCCGGAACTGCGGATTTCCGACCTTGGGCTGGTGGATGTGCGGACGTTTGAGAAAATCGACCTTTTGGAACCACTTGCATGACAATCATAAAAACACCGGATGCACCTGATCCGCAAAGCTTCACCGACCCCGAGGCCGCAGTTGCGCGGCTGGAGGAGTTGTACAATCAGGCTACAAGGTTTCTGTGCGACAGCTTTGCCAAAACCATGGGACACGGCGCTCCGACTGAGCGATTCAGAGCCTATTACCCCGAAATTCGCATCAAAACCTCCTCCTATGCACATGTCGACAGCCGCCTGAGTTTTGGTCATGTTTCGGAACCGGGTGTTCACGCCACCACGGTGACCCGTCCCGATCTGTTCCGGTCTTACCTGACACAACAGATCGCGCTGCTGATCCGAAACCATGACCAGCCTGTGACTATCGGGCCTTCGGATACGCCGATCCCGGTACACTTCGCCGTGGCCAACAACCCGGAACTGGTGGTGCCGCAGCAGGGTGCTGCCGGATTCACGCTCAGGGATGTGTTTGACGTTCCTGATCTGACCACCACCAATGACGATATCGTCAACGGGGTGCATGATCACGAAGATCTGGCAGGACCGTTGTCGCTTTTCACCGCGCAACGCGTGGACTACTCGCTGGCGCGGCTGTCCCACTATACAGCGACCGACCCCAGCCACTTTCAGAACCACGTCCTGTTTACAAACTACCAGTTCTACGTGTCCGAGTTCGAGAACTACGCGCGTGAACAACTGGCCGATCCGGAAAGCGGTTACACAAGCTTTGTCTCGACCGGCAATGTCGAGATCACCACACCGGATGCCGCCCTGGAGCAACCGCTGAAGCTGCCCCAGATGCCGACCTACCACCTGAAGCGCGCAGACGGTTCCGGCATCACTCTGGTCAATATCGGTGTCGGCCCTTCCAACGCCAAGACCGCCACCGACCACATCGCGGTTCTGCGGCCCCATGCATGGCTTATGGTCGGTCACTGCGCCGGATTGCGGAATACGCAGGCGTTGGGGGATTTCGTGCTGGCACATGCCTACCTGCGTGAGGACAAGGTGCTGGATGACGACCTCCCGGTCTGGGTGCCGATCCCGCCGCTGGCGGAAGTGCAGGTCGCGCTGGAGCGGGCTGTCGCCGAGGTCACCGAACTGGAAGGGTACGAGCTAAAGCGCATCATGCGCACCGGCACCGTTGCATCTGTCGACAACCGAAACTGGGAACTGCGCGACCAGTCCGGACCGGTTCAGCGGCTCAGCCAGTCTCGGGCCATCGCGCTGGATATGGAAAGCGCCACCATTGCCGCCAATGGCTATAGGTTCCGGGTCCCCTACGGCACTTTGCTGTGCGTGTCAGACAAACCCCTGCACGGTGAATTAAAGCTTCCCGGCATGGCTTCGGACTTCTATACAACGCAGGTAAGCCGCCATCTGGCCATTGGCATTCGTGCGATGGAGCACCTGCGCGGCATGCCATTGGAGCGTCTGCACAGCCGGAAATTGCGTTCTTTTGACGAAACGGCCTTCCTCTGACGCAAAAAAGCAACGTTTTCCCCATATTTTTAGGGTTTTCCGCGCTACTATTCGTTGTGTTCCAACACAATATCCCGTTACAGTTACGCGGTGAGGCCCAAGAGATCGGGCACGTTAAGGAGACCAAGAAATGGCAAAGCCTATGACAAAGACTCAGCTGGTTGCTGCTCTCGCTGAGGAAATGGGGACCGATAAGAAATCCGCGAACTCCGCGCTGGAGGCCATCACAGGCCTGATCACCCGCGAAGTTTCGGCCGGTGGCGCAGTAACCCTGCCCGGCGTCGGCAAAATCTACTGCCGTGAGCGCCCCGAGCGTCAGGTCCGCAACCCGGCCACTGGTGAGACATTCACCAAAGAGGCCGACAAGGTTGTGAAAATGACCATTGCGAAGGCGCTGAAGGACAGCGTGAACGGCTGATCGGATCACCGATGAAGATTCAAAGGGGTCGCGTTTTCGCGGCCCTTTTTTGTGCGTGGCACCTGTAAGCTCCCACCAGGTCCAAGACTTGTCCGGGTCTCGCATGCTCACCACCAAGCAGTCATCGGATTTGAACCGGCGCGGTATCATCGCGACCGGTGTTTTTGGCGTGGACCTCTTTGTGTGCGCAAGCACCCTCCCTATATCCCGTTTTATGAAACAAGAAATTTCTTTCACCCGGCTTACCCAGATCTCGACCCCGGAAATACTGGCTCATATGAAGAACCCGCGACTTGCGGAACACATGCCCCTGCTGACGCAGGACTGGGATGAAGAGACTGTCAATGAGTTCGTGAAGGCGAAAGAGGCCTATTGGGCGCGTGATGGGCTTGGCCATTGGGCCTTCCTGCACGGTGGCGACTATGTGGGATGGGGCGGCTTTCAAAAAGAGGGCGAAGAGTGGGATTTCGGCCTGGTCCTCATGCCCGGAGCATTTGGATTGGGGGCCAGAATAACAAGGCAAGCCATGGAGTTTGCAAAATCCGACGAACGGATAACGTCGGTGACATTCTTGCTGCCGCCCTCACGCAAGAAACTTGGCGCACTTAGAAAACTGGGCGCGTGTCCCGTAGGCGAAGTTGATTACGGTGGCGAGAAGTTCCTCAAATACCGTCTCAATATCGACGCAAGCTAGCGCTCGAAGGCGGAAAGACTTTGCCTTTACAAAAAAGGGCCCCGAAATCGGGGCCCTTTTCCTGTTTGTTGTTTGAAAACCGATCAGTGAACTGTCTCAACCTTGTGGAAGTCCAGATCACGATCTTCGGGCATGGAATCGATGCTCAGCACCTCATTGCGCTTGGCGAGCAGGATATAGACCACACAGGCCAGATAGAGACCCACCACGACCGCGCCGATCCACTGGATCTGCAGCCACTGGCTCTGGAACAGCAGGGTCAGGACGAACAGCAACGCCACGTTGCCCGCCACGTAAGCCGCCTTGCCGAACCTTTCGACTGTCATGTTCAGATTGTCGGTATAGAGTCTAATCAACGAGTCCAGCGAGTTGATGACGAAGGTCACGCCCACGATCACCATCGCGATGTTGGTCACGCCTGCGGTGCTGATGCCGTTCAGGTGGTAGTAGTAGAGAACGGTGAACCAGATCGCCAGCGGGATCGACGGAAAGATCAGCAGCGCGGCCAACAGTTGCCACGTGGTCAGACCGCCGACAAAGCGCGAGGTAAACTGGCCAATCATGATCGACCATGCGAACCACCAGAACAGGTAGAAGGCGTGATAGTCGGTCAGCGGCAGGACGAACTTGTGCAGGTTAGCGAAATACGCACTGATGTTGCTGCCAGTATCAACGAACCCGGTCATACCCATACCGGCCGCCGCCCACATCCCAAGGATCAGAGCCAGGAACAGGAAGGTCGATCCCACCGACAGGATACGCACGTATTTCAAATCGGTCGACGAATAGGCCGCCGCCAGAATCACCACGAACACGATGATGTAGAAGGTGGTGACCACGGATTCGCCGTCTCCGACCTCGGGCAGGTAGCCGGGCAGGTAGATCAGGAACAGGCTGGCGGTGAAAGCACAGGTGCCGATGATGACCACGTTGTTGATCAGCTTGACCAGCGGGATCTCAAAGAACTTCACACGCGGTTCGATGACGCAGAAATAGAACGCGGTCAGGAAGTAGAACGCCCAGATCAGAAAGCCCCAGAACCCGAATTCGATCGCCAGCGGGTTGGCGAATGCATAGGCCGGGTCTTCGGCATAGCCCCCGAACTCGGTCAGAGGGAACATGATCAGGCCGACATCCAGCCCGGATGTGAACAGGATCGCGATAAACGTGAACAGGTGGACAGGCGTCACGCCGACGCAGCGCAGGTTCCACCATTTCACGACGAAGAAAGCGACCAGGCCCAAGGCCAGCAGGACGCCAAAAGACAAGATGTATTCCAGGAACACCGACAAACCTCCCTTGATTGGTCAGATTTGGCGCGAATAACTTTAATTGGCCGGTCAATCAATAAAAACGAAAGTCCAAGAATTCTTGCACGGCACATGTGGCTTTTTTGACGCTGAACCCCCGCAGCGCTTGCGGCCTGATCGGAATTCGGCAACAGTCCCGGCGTTCCGGGATGGAGGTTTCATGGATCTGCGCGCCATAGCCATGGGGCTGACATTTGCCCTGATCTGGTCGTCGGCCTTTTCCTCGGCGCGGATCATTGTTGCCGATGCTTCACCGCTGTTTTCACTGGCCCTGAGGTTCCTGCTATCCGGCATCATCGGGGTGGCGATTGCGCGATCCATGGGACAAAGCTGGCATCTGACAAGGGACCAATGGCGGGCGACCATTTTGTTCGGCGTTTGCCAAAATGCCCTTTATTTGGGTCTGAATTTCTACGCAATGCAAACGGTCGAAGCCTCGGTCGCCGCGATCATCGCCTCGACAATGCCGTTGCTGGTTGCCGTCGCGGGTTGGTTGTTCTTCCGGGAAAAACTGCGACCCATGGGATTTCTCGGGTTGCTGTCTGGTTTCTTCGGCGTCGCCCTGATCATGAGCAGCAGGATCAACGCAGGTGTCGATATGTTTGGCGTGCTGCTGTGCGGGATCGGCGCCCTTGCCCTGACCTTCGCGACACTGACGGTCCGCGGTGCGACATCGGGCGGGAACTTCATGATGGTCGTCGGGTTGCAGATGTTTGTCGGCTCAGCCGTACTGTTTGTGGCTGCGCCATTCTTTGAGACGATCTATGTCCATCCAACGCTGCCCCTGCTTCTTGCGTTCACCTACACCACCCTTGCCCCCGGGCTGCTGGCGACCTTGATCTGGTTTATGTTGCTGAACAGAATCGGTGCTGTCCGGGCCGCAACCTTTCACTTCCTGAACCCGGTGTTCGGTGTCGCAATTGCTGCACTGCTGCTTGGTGAAAAGCTCGGGCCCATGGATGCGGTCGGAGTAGGCATTACCACGCTGGGGATTTTAGCTGTTCAGCTATCCAGACAACCGGTTCAGCGCAGCAAAGCCTCGACCTGACTCAATAGTTTCCGCGAGTCAGGCCGCACATTCGACCCAAACGTGGCGACAACCTCTCCTGACGGGTCGATAAGGATCTTGTTGAAGTTCCAGCTGGGGACAAAGCCAGTTCGCGCGGCGACAGCCTTGTAGAATGGGTGCGCGTCCACTCCTTTGACTGGCGTTATGTCGGTCATGGGCAGAGTCAGGTCATAGTTCAACTCGCAGAACCGCTTTACCTCTTCCGCGGAGCCCAGTTCCTGTTTGAACGAATCCGACGGGACGGCCAGAACCACCAGCCCCCGGTCCGCGTAAGTGTCATGAATCTTTTGCAGGCCCGCATACTGCTCTGTGAACCCACATAGGGACGCGGTATTCACGATCAGAACCGGCTGGCCTCGCCAGTCTTCGATAGACAACGTGCCGCCGTCGATCGAATCAAACTCGCCGGTCAAAGGCGCAGCTTGCACGGCGCGGGCAATCAACAGCAGGACGAATAGCAGAAGCAGTCTGAACATTGCGGCACCTCCTTTACTGAGAACTACGTGCCCGCCTGGCAACCGGATCACATGCACGAGCGCGCGAGATAGCTGAAATATGATTTTGCTTTTTGCCTCGTTATGCCCAAATAGAAGGCCAAGTCGCGTCAAAAACCGGAGGAGCCATGACCCGCTATACCAAAGATCCCGAGGCCATCGCCGCTCTGTCACCCGAAGAATACCACGTCACGCAGCGCAGCGGTACCGAACGCCCCGGCACCGGCAAGTATCTGGGCAACAAGGAGCCCGGGATTTACGTTGATATCGTCTCGGGAGAGCCATTGTTCGCTTCGACCCACAAATACGAATCCGGCTGCGGCTGGCCGAGTTTCACGAAGCCCATCATCCACGAACACGTGGAAGAGTTTCGGGACGCCACCCTTGGTATGATCCGTACCGAGGTGCGCTCGAAACACGGTGATAGCCATCTGGGGCATGTATTTCCTGACGGTCCGCGCGAACATGGCGGGCTGCGCTATTGCATAAACTCAGCCGCGCTGCGGTTCATTCATCGTGACGAGATGGAGACCGAAGGCTATGGCGAATATTTGATCCATGTGGAGGACATCTGATGACTGAAGAACGCGCCGTACTTGCCGGGGGATGTTTCTGGGGCATGCAGGATCTGATCCGCAAACTTCCCGGCGTTTCCCGCACCCGTGTCGGATATACGGGCGGTGACGTACCCAACGCCACCTACCGCAATCATGGCACCCATGCCGAAGGAATCGAAATCTGGTTCGATCCTGCACAAATATCTTACCGCACTTTGCTGGAGTTCTTTTTCAAGATCCACGATCCCACGACGGTGAACCGTCAGGGCAACGACCTCGGGATGAGCTATCGTTCGGCTATCTACTTTGCCGACGACAATCAGAAGCAGGTCGCGCAGGACACGATTGCCGATGTGAATGCCAGTGGCCTATGGCCCGGTAAAGTCGTGACCGAGGTTGAGCCCGTCGGAGATTTCTGGGAGGCCGAGCCAGAGCATCAGGACTATCTGGTCCGCATCCCGAACGGGTATACCTGCCACTTTCCGCGCCAGGACTGGGTGCTGCCCAAACGCGCGGATGCGGCCGAGTAAACGACGACCTGCCCCGACCCTCTATGAATTCGAAGGGGGGCTAGCCAGTGGCCACTCGTGGTCGGCCACTGGCTTCGACCGTCACAAGGGCTTCGACAAACACATCCTGCGCCTCGATGCGCGCGGTCTTGATGTCCCTGTCGACAATGACCCGGATATCTTCAGCCCCGGCTTCGCGGACCGCGGTTTCAGTTTCTTCCTTCAAAACAGCTTCCAACAGGGCCAAAGCCTGATCTGACGCCGCAAAATCCTGTGGCCCACTGTCCAGATGCACGCGATATCGCCCCTCGGCAGGCGAGGTTACGGTGCCCGAGCGCCGCAAAGTCAGCCGCCCGACAACCGCACCGATGGCATTTGCGACGCCGGTATGCTCGGGCAGGATCATCCGGCATCGCAACCGCTCCCCGACGGCCGGATAGTAGCTGGGCGCCGAAGCGCCAAGGCCCACGACATCGACATTCAAAGCCGTATCCAGAGACAACAGGCCACGATGCCCTGCCAGGCCGCGCCGGGTCAGTACATGACGGGCCAGGTCCTGAGGAGGAACCCCAAAATCATGCCCTTCTTCCGCAAAAGCAGTCTCTAACAAGGTCAAACTGGTCTGTTCGGTCAATTGATCCACGATCATGCCGGCCAGCTGTTCCGGAGACTTCGCCAGAACATCACCCGACCCCACCCTCTTGCGAGACACAAGTTCCAGCACCTTGCGGGCAGCACTTGAATCCCAGGCATCGACCCGGCCCAGAACATGGCTGGCATCCGAAGGCGTGACGCCCGAAACCTGAACAAGCCCGCGGTCCACCAACCGCGTCAGCGCGCCGTTGTCCATTCTGGTCCGCAACAGGCTGCTCAGCGGCAAAACCTGGTCACCAAGCCGCTCCAACACAGCATTCTCGCGCGGCCCGACATCATCAGCACGCATCCCTGAAACTCTTCGGGCAAACCGTGTATCAAACTCACCCACCGTTGTTGCCCGCAGTTGCTCGTCCAGCGCGGCATGCACGACTCCGGGCGCTTCCGACGCGATCAGAGAAACCGGCAGCACCCGCCGCGGCCCCAGGAATACGCCGCCGCCCAAGCCTTCAGTAACCACGTGAACCTGGCTGTCACCGCCCAATCCATGGGTCCGCATCGCCACCGCCTCGACCATGGTGCGGAAACCGCCCACCTGCGCCCCGGCCGGATCAATCGCAGGCTTGCCGTCCCGGATCAAAGCCACATCCGTCGTGGTCCCGCCAATATCAGAGACAAGCGCATTCTCGACCCCGGTCAGCCAGCGTGCCCCCACAATCGAAGCCGCCGGGCCGCTGAGGATCGTCTCAATCGGGCGTTCACGCGCCTGCTCCGCACTCATCAGCGCACCATCACCGCGCACCACCATCATCGGGGCCGTGATGCCCAGCTCGTGTAACCTGTCCTGTGCCCGGCCGATCAGGCGGTCGATCATGCCAATCAATCGCGCGTTCAGAACGGCGGTCACCGCCCGTTTCGGACCGTTCAGCCTAGCCGACAGGTGATGGGAACACGTGACCGGTGCCCCTGTCTTTTCCGCAATGATCCGCGCTGCTTCCAGCTCATGCGCCGGGTTGCGTGTGGCGAATTGCGAAGCAACGGCAAAGCCGGATATCCCTTTATGAGAGTCTAAAAATGCCTCAAGCGCCGCAATATCCAGCGGCGCAGCTTCGCCACCGGCATGGCTGTGGCCACCGGAAATCACAAGCGCCGGGTCGCCTTTAAGCGCATCCTTTAGCCCGTGCTTTTCCAGATCACTGTCCTTGAAGCCGATATACACAAGCGCAACACGCCCGCCCTGCCCTTCGACCAAGGCGTTCGTGGCCAGGGTGGTCGACAGCGACGCCATCGATATCTGGTCGGGTGAAACCCGCGCCTCGTCCAACACGGACGAAATCGCCCTGCCCACACCAATCGCCAGGTCCGCCCGTGTTGTCAGGGACTTGGCCGAGGCAATCACCTCTTTCTCATCCCGGATCAGCACCGCATCCGTGTAGGTTCCGCCTGTATCCACCCCCAAAGCCAACGCCATCGGGTCCTCCATCTGTTCGCTGACAAAGGGTCTAGCGGTTTGCGCCGTCACGTCCAGCCTGTTTGCGGCATTTACGACAGCCGTTTTACCGCCCAGCGCGCCGCGTCGGCCACTGCCGGATCAGGGTCGTCCGTTAGCGCCTGCGCGGCACTACACAGTTCTGCATTGCCCGAATTGCCGATGGCATACAGCACATTGCGCACAAACCGGTCGCGACCAATCCGCTTGATGGGCGAGCCGGAAAACTTCTCCCGAAACGCGGCATCATCCAGTGCCACAAGATCAGTTAACGCAGGCGCCTTAAGGTCATCCCGGGCCGCATACCGAATGTCACTGGCCGCCACCGCGAATTTGTTCCACGGACACGCCGCAAGACAATCATCGCATCCATAGATCCTGTTGCCCAATTTGCCGCGCAACTCTTCCTCGACCGGACCTTTGTGCTCAATTGTCAGATACGAGATACAGCGCCGCGAATCCAAAAGGTACGGGACAGGAAACGCGTCGGTCGGGCAACTATCCAGGCAGGCCCGGCACGACCCGCAGCGGTCAATCTCCGCTGGATCGGCCGGCAAGTCCAAAGTCGTGAAAACAGACCCTATGAAAGCCCAATTGCCCCAATCCCGACTAACCAGATTGGTGTGTTTTCCCTGCCAACCCAATCCCGCAGCCTGACCAAGTGCCTTTTCCGGCACAGGTGCTGTATCGACAAACACTTTCACTTCGCCACCGGCCTCGGCAATCAGCCAGCGCGCCAGTCGTTTCAGACGCTTCTTGACCAGATCATGATAGTCCTTGTTCTGAGCATAGACCGAGATCGCCGCTTTTTCGGGATAGTTCAGAATTTCGGTCGGATCATGCTCGGGCGCGTAGCTTTCGGCCAGCATTATCACCGACCGGGCCTCGGGCCACAAAATCGCCGGATCACCACGCCAATGGGTGCGCTCTGCCATCCATCCCATCTGCCCATGATATCCGGCCTGCAGAAACGCTTCCAACCGGCCCGGAACCTGCGGCACATCCCAGGGCCTGCAAATCCGACAGGACACAAAACCCTCGCTCAATGCCTGGGCGACCAGCTTTTCTTTCAAACCCGATCCGTTCTTCATCTGGCCAAAAATATCCTCGGGGGTGAATTGGCCCGACGGGCCAAGAGGGGGCGGAAGGCCCCCTGCGCCCCGACCCTATCAGAAATCCAGATCGGCGTAATGGGGCGGAGGCCGGAATCCCGGCACCTGATCAGCGAGGATGGACCGGAACGCCGGTCGCGATTTGATCTTGGCATACCAGTCCCTGACCGTCTGGCTGCGATTCCAGTCCACGTCCGAGATATAGTCCAGTGCCGACAGATGCGCGGCAGCGGCGAAATCCGCCAGCGTCATCTGATCCCCGGCCAGCCAGCGGCGTTGATCCAGCAACCATGTCATGTAGTCCAAATGGTACTTGATTGCGCGCGCACCTTCCTTGACGCGCTTGCTGTCCGGATAGCCTTCCCCGGTCACTTTCTTGTTGACCCGCTCGTACACCAGTTTCGATGTCACCTCGTGATGAAACTTGTCATCAAACCAGCCGACCAGACGCCTTACTTCATAGCGCGCTTCGGGCGTTTTGGGCATCAGCGCGGGTTCGGGGCGGGTTTCCTCGATATACTCGCAAATCGCCGCACTTTCCGACATCACCTGCCCGTCCAGGCGCAATACGGGAACCTTTCCTGCGGGGTTTCGACGCAGAAAATCCGGATCTTTCTCCCAGTACCGTTCCTCAACCAGTTCCACTTCGATTTTCTTCTCTGCCAGCGACAGACGAACCTTGCGGCAAAAGGGGGACAGGGGAACGTGAAACAGGCGCGCCATGAGCTTCCAATCAAAGCAGTGAATACAACCAAGCTTTAGCCTTGAGCAGCCTTGGGTTTCAATCCTCGAAACAATCCGCGCGACCATCTGCGCGGATGGTGGCCGCTCCGTCCCGTATCGCGGCGGCCCGACGGCGCGTGCGAACCGACGGATCCGCAACGGATCTGTTCCTGGGCGAGGGCAGAATTGCAGCGATCCGCGCGGCCTGAACCGGCGTCAAATTAGCGGCTGATACGTTGAAATGCATTTGCGCGGCAGCCTCGACCCCGAAAACCCCGTTCCCGGTCTCAGCTACGTTCAGATAAACCTCAAGAATGCGCTGCTTGCTCCAGAACAGTTCGACAACCGGCGTGATCGACGTTTCAAGCGCCTTGCGTACCCAACTGCGTCCTTGCCAAAGGAACACGTTCTTGACGACCTGCTGCGAAATGGTCGACGCGCCGCGTGCGCCACCATCTTCCAGCGCATCTCGGATGGCCTGGATGTCAAAGCCCCAGTGCAGGCAGAAATTCGCGTCTTCTGCAGCGACGACCGATCGCGCCATCACCGGGGAAATCTCTTCGATCGGAACCCAGTCGCGTTCAACTTTGCCCAACCGGCGCCACTCGGACCAGATTGTATGCGTGATCGGCGGGTTGACGACCGAATAGAGCAGCACAAGACCGACTACAAATGCGACACAGGCCAACAACCCACGTGTCAGCCAGCGGCGAATCCGCGATATCGACAGCTTCTTTGACTTTGTTGCCTTTGATTTTTTACCACGCGTTCCGCGCGCTGCTTTTTTTGCCATACCCTTGCTATACGACGCATGAGGCGCGTTTGGAACGGGCTAAATTTCAGCCCCTGTGCCATATGCATGCAAAGGAAAACCCTGCGCGTTTGTGGAAACACGCAGGGTTTTGACCTTGTTTAGGGTCTGTTTACTCCGCCGGAACTGCTGCGATCTCTTCGCTCAGCGGATGGCTGAGTTTATTCAGCATTTCCTTCGGGCACACCTGCAGGAAGTTGGCCTTTTCGACATCCCAGTGTTGCAGGATATCCGCGGCTTTGCGGCTTCCGGTCTCGGCTGCGTGACGTTTGATCAGCGTTTGCAACTGATCGACCCAGTGGCTCACCGTGACCGGACAGGTGACAAGTGTCTCCATGTTCATCAGAAGCTGCGCCTTACCGTCAGGATCGTACAGATAAGCCATCCCTCCGGTCATACCGGCACCAAAATTTGCACCGATGGAACCAAGGATCACGGCAACGCCGCCGGTCATGTATTCACAGCCGTTGGACCCGCACCCTTCGATGACCACCTTGGCACCCGAGTTCCGAACCGCAAACCGCTCACCCGCGCGGCCGGCCGCAAACAGGTGACCGTCGGTTGCGCCGTACAGGACAGTGTTGCCGATAATGGTGTTTTCATCCGCTTTCAGCGGGCTGATCTGCGGCGGACGCACCACGATCGTGCCGCCCGACAGACCTTTGCCTACATAGTCATTGGCATCACCCGACACTTCCAGCTTCAGACCCGGAGCCGCAAAGGCCCCCAAGGACTGACCGGCCGATCCCTGCAATTTCACGTGAAGATGGTCCGGCTGGAAAGTGTTTCGCATCCCGAAATTCTGCACGATATGACTGGAGACACGGGTGCCCACGGTTCTGTGCGTGTTCTGGATGGCGTAGGACAGCTGCATCTTCTCGCCGTCTTTCAGGAACCGCGCCGCGTCGCGGACAATTTCGGCGTCCAGTGTATCCGGCACTGCGTTCCGATCCTTGTCGCGGTCATACACGATGTCATGCGCGCCATCGACCGTGATCAATAGCGGGTTGAGGTCCAGATCGTCCAGATGCGCCGAACCACGGCTGACCTGCGCCAGCAGATCAGCCCGGCCAATGATGTCATCCACGGACCGCGCGCCCAGGCTGGCGAGGATTTCGCGAACTTCCTGTGCGTAGAAGGTAATCAGATTCACAACCTTGTCCGCGTTGCCCGTGAATTTGGCGCGCAGGCTTTCGTCCTGTGTGCACACACCAACGGGGCAGGTATTCGACTGGCACTGACGCACCATGATACAGCCCATCGCGATCAGGGCGGCAGTGCCGATACCGTATTCCTCGGCCCCCATCATCGCGGCCATGACAATGTCGCGCCCGGTCCGAAGGCCGCCATCGGTCCGCAGGGTGACGCGGTCGCGCAGGTTGTTCATCGCCAGAACCTGATGCGCCTCGGTCAGACCCATCTCCCACGGCAGACCGGCATATTTGATGCTGGTCGCAGGTGAGGCACCCGTGCCGCCGTTGTGACCCGAAATAAGGATGATATCCGCTTTTGCCTTGGCCACACCGGCGGCAATCGTGCCAACGCCCGAGGACGCAACCAGCTTGACCGTCACCTTGCAGCGTGGGTTGATCTGTTTCAGGTCATAGATCAGCTGCGCCAGATCCTCGATCGAGTAGATGTCGTGATGCGGCGGAGGTGAGATCAGCGTCACGCCCTTGGTCGAGTGCCGCAGACGCGCGATCAGGTCAGTGACCTTCATGCCGGGTAGCTGACCACCCTCACCGGGTTTCGCACCCTGGGCGACTTTGATCTCCAATTCTTCACACTGGTTCAGATATTCGGCAGTCACGCCGAACCGCCCCGAGGCCACCTGTTTGATCTTGGCCGACGGGTTGTCGCCATTGGGCTCCGGCACGAAATGCGCCGGATCTTCGCCGCCTTCACCCGAGTCCGACTTGGCGCCAATCCGATTCATCGCCACGTTCAGCGTCTTGTGTGCCTCAGGGCTGAGTGCGCCCAGCGACATGCCCGGCGTGACAAAGCGTTTGCGGATCGAAGTGATCGATTCCACCTCTTCAATCGGGATCGGCTTGCCGAGTGGTTTGAAATCCATCAGGTCGCGCAGATGGATTGGCGGATTGGACTGCATCTTGGCCGAATACTGCTTCCACAGCTCATACGAGGCTCTGTTACAGGCCATTTGCATCATATGCATCGAGGTCGCTTCCCAAGCATGGGTCTCACCCGACTTGCGCGCCTTGTAGAAACCGCCGATTGGCAACACATCCAGACCGCTGTCCCAGCCTTTGGCGTGAATCTCCTCGGCCTTGACCCGGATACCATGCACGCCGATGCCCGAGATGCGGCTGGTCATACCGGGGAAGTATTCGGCCACCATGGCGCGGGACAGTCCCACCGCCTCGAAATTCAGACCGCCACGATACGACGACACCACCGAAATGCCCATCTTGGCCATGATCTTGAGCAGGCCCTGGTCAATTGCCTCGCGGAATCGCGCAACATTTTCGGTCAGCGTGCCATCCAGCAAGCCACGTTCGATCCGGTCGGCCAGCGAATCCTCGGCCAGATATGCATTGACCACGGTGGCGCCACATCCGATCAGCACGGCAAAATAGTGGGGGTCGATGCATTCCGCCGACCGCACATTCAGCGAGCAGAACGTCCGCAAGCCTTGACGGATCAGGTGAGAGTGCACGGCGCTGGTGGCCAGGATCATCGGCATCGCCACCTTGCCCGGACCGGAATACTGATCCGTCAGGACCAGATGCCCGGCGCCCGAGCGCACGGCTTCTTCTGCTTCGGCTCTGACACGGGCCAAAGCGTCGCCCAGCGCACCTTCGCCTGGTTCAAATGAACAGTCGATCTCGGCCAGGGTCGCATTGAAATTTTCTGCCAGCTTCTCCCATTGCGTGTTCCCGACAAAGGGGCTTTCCAGCACAATGATCTCGGTCTGGCTGCTGTCTTCGTCCAGCACGTTCTTGAGGTTGCCAAACCGCGTTTTCAGCGACATCACGCGATATTCGCGAAGCGAGTCGATGGGCGGGTTGGTCACCTGGCTGAAATTCTGGCGGAAGAAATGGCTGAGCGGGCGGTATTGCCTTGACAGCACTGCCGAGGGCGTGTCGTCCCCCATCGAGGCCAGCGCCTCTTTTCCGTCCTCGGCCATCGGTGCCAGAATCTGCTCCAGTTCCTCGACCGAATATCCGGCGGCGATCTGGCGCTTGCGCAACTCCTCGCCTTTGAACAGCGGACGCTCGGTCACACCAGCCAAGGTGGCATCCAGATCGTTGATCTTGCCGACCCACTCGCCAAACGGCAGCGCGCGGGCCAGTTTGTTCTTGATCTGAATGTCGCGGAACAGTTTGCCCTTTTTCATGTCAACGGCCAGCATCTGCCCGGGACCCAACGCACCTTTTTCGACCACGGTCGCCTCGTTGATCGGCACCATGCCGGCCTCGGACCCGGCGATGACCAGACCATCGCCCGTCACCACATAGCGCATCGGGCGCAACCCGTTCCGATCCAGACCGGCGCAGACCCAGCGGCCATCAGTCATGGCCAGTGCGGCAGGGCCGTCCCAAGGCTCCATCACCGAGTTGCAGTAGGAATACATGTCGCGCCACGCCTGCGGCAGTTCGACCGCCTGCTTGGACCAGCTTTCAGGCACCAGCATGGTTTTCGCCATCGGGGCCGAGCGGCCCGCGCGCACCAGGACCTCAAAAACAGAGTCTAATGCAGCAGAATCCGACGATCCGCCTGCAATGATCGGCTTGATGTCTTCGGCGTAGTCTCCAAAGGTGCCGCTGGCCATGCGGATCTCATGGCTTTTCATCCAGTTGATGTTGCCCTTCAGTGTGTTGATCTCGCCGTTATGGGCCAGCATGCGGAAGGGTTGGGCCAGCCACCATTGCGGGAAGGTGTTGGTGGAATAGCGCTGGTGGTAGATCGCGAACGCCGATTCAAAACGCTCGTCCATCAGATCGGGATAGAAGACTGCAACCTGTTCGGCCAGCATCATGCCCTTGTAGATGATCGAGCGGCAAGACAGCGAGGCCAGGTACAGGCCGGATATCCCTGCCGCCATTGCCGCCTTTTCGATGCGGCGACGGATCACGTACAGCTCACGCTCGAACGTCTCTTCGTCCACGCCCTTGGAATTCGAAATCAGGATCTGTTCGATCTCGGGCCGTGTCGCGTTGGCTTTGTCACCCAGACAGGTCACGTCAACCGGCACGTGACGCCAACCATAGATGTAATAGCCCATGTGCAGAACTTCGGTTTCCACGATGGTCCGGCAACGCTCCTGCGCGCCGAAATCAGTACGCGGCAGAAAGACCTGACCAACGGCGATAAGTTCGCTCAGGTTGGGCTCGTGACCGGTGCGCCGAATTTGGTCATAGAAGAATTGAACCGGGATCTGCACATGGATACCCGCGCCGTCACCCGTTTTGCCGTCGGCATCCACGGCGCCGCGGTGCCAGATCGCCTTGAGCGCATCGATTCCGGCATCCACAACCTTGCGGCTTTTCTTGCCGTCAACGGAAACAACAAGGCCGACACCGCAGGAAGAATGCTCTTCTTCCTCGGAATAGAGACCGTTTTCCGCCAGCCATTTGCGTTTGGCCTCTTCGGCCCGCACCCAATCGGCATCATATTTGGTCATTGATTGTCTCCTTCTTCCGGCTGGGCAAACATGGCTTCGACCTCGGCTGTGGTCATTTGCTTGCGCTCGCCTGCAAACGCGTACCCATCGGGCTTTTTGTCGATAAAAAGTTCCAGTTGCAGCTTGTGGCCCGTATCTTCGAACAGGCCAGCCGCCATTTGTGTATGTCCGTGCAAATCGCCCGGCAGGGTGATCCGGTACCAAAGTGCCGAACCGCAATCCGCGCAGAAGGCACGCTCGGCCCAGTCGGACGATGCATAAGTCTTTACAGGCCCCAATGCCGCGTAACCGGATTCAGCCTGAAAAGTCATCAGCATCGAACTGGTCCAACGGCGGCATTGATCGCAGTGGCATGCGCCCAGCGATTCCTTCGCCGGAGTAGCGGTCACTGTGACCGCCCCGCACATACATTGGCCTTGCAATTCGGGCATTCTGACCCTCCTGTCGCTGGGCTTTCGGGTTATTCGGCTGCGACGGCAGCCTTGCTGTTGAATCGCTCGATGATTGCGTCGGCACAGTCGCGGCCGTCACGGATCGCCCAGACCACAAGCGAGGCACCGCGTACGATGTCTCCGATGGCATAGACGCCGTCCATCTCGGTCTCACCGGTCTGGAACGCGGCCTTGACGGTGCCCCAGCGGGTTACGGGCAGGTCGGGCTGACCAAACAGTGTGGGCAGGTCTTCAGGTTCGAACCCCAGCGCCTTGATGACCAGATCGGCCTCTTCGACATAGTCTGCGCCTTCGATCACTTCGGGGGCCTGACGGCCCGAAGCATCGGGTTGACCCAGACGCATCTTCTGCACCATCACGCCAGAGACCTTGTCGTCACCAGTGAACCCTTTCGGCGCGCTCAGCCACTCGAACACCACGCCTTCTTCCTCGGCATTCTGGGTTTCACGCTGCGAGCCGGGCATGTTCGCGCGATCGCGGCGGTACAGACATTTGACCGAGGTCGCGCCCTGACGGATCGAGGTCCGAACGCAGTCCATTGCGGTATCCCCACCGCCAATGACCACGACTTTCTTGCCGTCGGCGTTCAGACGACCGTTGTCAAAATCCTCAACCGCGTCACCAAAGCTCTTGCGGTTCGAGGCAGTCAGGAAGTCGATGGCTTTCTCGATCCCGCCCAGACCACTGCCCGGCATGGAAAGATCGCGGGACTTGTAAACGCCGGTCGCGATGATCACGACGTCATGCCTGGCGCGGATTTCTTCGAATTTGTCCGCATCAACGTCACAGTTCAGCTCGAACGCGACCCCACCGTCGGCCAGCAGATCATTGCGGCGCTGAACGATGTCCTTTTCCAGCTTGAAACCCGGGATACCGTACATCAACAGGCCTCCGGCCCGGTCATAACGATCATAAACCGTCACTTGAACACCTGCACGGCGCAGCATGTCGGCTGCAGCCAAGCCACCGGGGCCACCACCAATGATTCCGACACTTTCGCTGCGCTCGGCGCCCGGCGCGACCGGCTTTACCCAGCCTTTCTCCCAGGCCGTGTCAGTGATGTATTTTTCGATCGTCCCGATGGTGACAGTTCCGTGGCCGGATTGTTCAATCACGCAATTACCTTCACACAGGCGGTCCTGCGGGCAGATTCGGCCGCAGATTTCAGGGAAGGTGTTGGTCGCCTGGCTGGTCTGATAGGCCTCTTCCAGGCGTCCGGTTGCGGTCAGGCGCAGCCAATCCGGAATATTGTTGTGCAGCGGACAATGCGACTGACAATAGGGAACACCGCACTGGCTGCAGCGACTGGCCTGCTCGACCGCCTTTTCGGCAGCAAACTCGGCATAAATCTCGGAAAAGTCTTCCTTGCGGTCATCAGCGGCACGCTTTTTGGGCATGACGCGGTCGATCTGCACAAATTTCAGCATCGGTTGCTTGGCCACGGGTCGGACTCCATGAATTGGCTAGGTCGGTTTTCTTTAAGAGATCGCAGGTCGGATGAAAAGTCAATTGTACTGACCCATTTTACGAAATTCGCACGCAGTGGTGAAAAAATTCTGGGGGTTTGTTAGATTTTAGAACCGATTCGGACCTATCTGCCTGCTTTTCTTTTCTTCATCACGCTTATACCCATTGTTCATAACGAAAACACGGCAGCGTCACGGCGGGCGGATGAGCATTTTTCAATTGATTCTTGCGGCGATTATTCAGGGAATAACCGAATTTCTGCCGGTTTCCTCTTCGGGGCACCTGATCCTGCTGCCCAGCCTTACCGGGCTGGATGATCAGGGCCTGGCCATCGATGTGGCCGTGCATGTCGGTACATTGGGCGCTGTTGTTCTGTATTTCTGGACAGATGTTATACAGGCCTTCGCCGGACTTCCCCGAGCACTAAGCGGCCGACTTGATACGCCGCAATCCAGGCTGGCCGCCGGGTTGATCATTGCGACGATCCCGACGGTCATGGTTGGCGCTGTCCTTTACCTGACCGGTCTCAGCCAAAGCCTTCGGTCCATCGCTGTGATCGGCTGGACCATGCTTGGATTTGGCCTACTGCTGTACTGGATGGACCAAAAAGGACCTCAGTCCAAACACGCCGGTGACTGGAGCCTGCGGGATGCGGCGATCATGGGCCTGTGGCAGGTGCTGGCCCTGATCCCGGGCACGTCAAGATCCGGGATCACGATCACGGGCGCACGCCACCTTGGCTACACGCGGGAGGATGGCGCGCGGATCGCCATGCTAATGTCGATCCCGACGATCCTTGCCTCGGGGACACTGCTGTCCGTAGACGTGATCCGAAACGCGGACGCGCAACTGGTCAAAGACGGCGCAATTGCGGCGGCCTTCGCGTTCTTTTCCGCGCTCCTTGCCCTCAGCCTCATGATGCGCCTTTTGCGCAGCGTCAGCTTCACGCCCTACGTCATCTATCGTGTCGTTTTGGGCGTGATACTGCTGGCAATCGCCTACAGTTGATCAGATCCGCAGGTTTCCGGCCGAATTCTGAATGTCGTCATATTGACCGGCCGGGCGGAATTTCCACAAATAATCCGGAAGAACCGACTCAAGTGTTGCAGGCTCAATCCCGAGGTCTGGGAAAGACTTCACACCATCCGAAACAACATTGTCGTGGCGCAGGTTCTTCAGCTGATCACGTGTCAGGATCGTATTTGGAAACAGCTGAAAGCTGACAAACTTCACAATATCCAGAACTCCGGCCATGATACGCGCCGCAAAGAATGGCAACCCGATAATGATGCGCTTCCGGTGGATAACCCCCAGCATCTGTTGCATCAGCTCACGGAACGATTTGACCTCGGGACCGCCAAGTTCGTAAATACCCGCGTCTGCCCGACCCAGAATGCCCAAAACAGCGGCTTTGGCCACGTCATCGACATAAACCGGCTGAAACCGTGTTTCTGCACCGGCCAGGGGTAGAAATGGCCCAAGGCGCGCCATGCCGGCAAAACGGTTGAAGAACTGATCTTCGGTCCCGAAAATAACGGATGGGCGCAATATCACGGCATCCGGCATATGGGCCAGAACGGCCGCCTCGCCTTTGGCCTTGGTTCTCGAATAGACGCTATCCGCTTCCGCATCCGCACCAATTGCCGAGATGTGAACCATCCGGGCCACACCCTGTTCCGCAGCCAGCCGCGCGATCCGTTCCGCGCCCTCAGCCTGCACTTCGTCGAACGTGTTTTTACCCAGCTCGTTCAGAACTCCAACACAGTTGACGACGGCATCGGCGCCCTTCATGGCCAGGGCCACCGAGGCATCATCGCGAATATTGCACAGGATCGGCTCGACCTGCCCCACTGCACCATACGGCTTGACGAACATCGCCTCGTTCGGGCGCCGCACCGCGACCCGAACACGCCACCCCTGAGCCGCCATACGGCGCGCAACGTAGCGACCTACGAATCCCGATCCACCATAAATCGTGACCAGTTTGGACATGAAACGGCTCCTGCTAAATGGGTCCTGATCCGATCTATCGCCCCAGAGCACTGCAAACAAGGCACAATAACGCCGCGCCCCGGCGATAAATCCATTTCAGTGCGGCACCTGTCCCGCGCCTCGGATGCGCGCATCAAAAAACTTTCAAAAAACTTCCCGAATCCTGTTGACGCCCTCCGCCAGTAGGCTTAAACGCCCCTCCACGACACCTGCCCAGGTGGCGGAATTGGTAGACGCGCTAGCTTCAGGTGCTAGTGTCCGTATGGACGTGGAGGTTCGAGTCCTCTCCTGGGCACCAAAACACAAGATAAAATGCTGTAATTTAATGTTTTTCAGAGCAGTAGCTTGTGTATCCCCTGTTTTTTTGTTGATGGATGTGAGCCCAAATTTTCTTGCCATCGTTTCCGTTGATACGCATTCTTCTAGTAAGATTGATGATAGTAAATGTTGGTATTTGTTGGAGTTAGGGCTGTGAAAATGTCCCAACTTTAACGGGCAACCCGACCTAAGTTTAATACCTAATAACGATGCTAGGCTCCGACGGCAGCTTTCATGAACAACGGACGTTTATCGAAATTGGGCGACTGACCGAGTTGCGGACGAAGCAGTCGTTCGGAAAGCGAGTTTGGTTAACTTCCCGGCGTGTACCAAATCGGAGACGTGTAAGCGCGCTCCTGATGGACCATGACAGCATCGTCCGGAAGGTTGAGGTTGCCGTAGTAAGCCTCGTCGTAAGCAAGCCATGTAGGCGTGGGGATTTCTAGAACGCGGACATAGTAGTAAGCGCGTTGCGCCGGATCGAACTCCGGGTCTACCCAGTGCGCAGCGAGTGCGGCAGACCCGATCGTGTTGGTGTAGTCCGCACCGCTTACCGTGTTTCCGACCGGTGGCAGTTTGCCTTCCGCATCGGATGCACGGTCACCCGCCCACCCGGCATCAAAAACTTTGGTCTGAGGGGAGCCGTCTGCATCGACCCAACCTTTGACAATCTGGATGCGGTCGAGGTTAGCGCCGTCGGGATCACGCAATGCACGGACCATAAAGCTGGGCGCTGCACCCTCTGGCCCGGTGAAGAGGTCAGCCCCCATCGGAACACCGCGCGCGTAGCCTTCCGCGGCAAAGTCCGGGCGATGCACCTCTTCTGGCTCAAAATCCCATCCAGCGAAGACACGAACGGTCATCCTCGGACCCGTCGTGGCGTAGACTTCCTTGCGCTTGAAAGCGTCCCAGATCGCTTCGCGTGTATTTTCACGCGCCCAAGCGGCAGCCAGACCCGCAGCAATGCTCTCGTACGCGCGGATCGCGATCGCTTCACCCTGTATGTCAGGTGGAATGATGAACTCGTCGTAGCGTTCTGAGCCGCTGCCTGGTTCCGCAACGCTGGCTTTCCCGAAGAAGTTATCGTCCCGTGCGGTTGCCAGAGACGTATGGCTGTCCGTCGACCCAATCATCCCGAACTTGAACGGATTGACGCCCATCTCTTCTTCGTACTTCAGTCCACGTGTCAGCGCGGAGCGCGCATATTCTGCTGGAAGCATCTCTGGCGTCTTCAGTTCTGAACCGAAATTTCCTCGGTCCCATGTGCCGTAGTCGGCAAATTCATCGTTGGGCGATAGCATGGGATGGGTCTCCCCATCGCCCTTAATTTGAGTGACTTCGTAAAGCGGCTCCCACCGCATCCGGCGTTCCGCATAAGCAGCATCGATGGGCTCGCCGTTCTCCCGCACATCATTGAACATCAGGTCGCCGAGTTCCAGGTCCGCATCGCCGTCCTGAACGGCTACACCGCGCTCGGCATACCCGTCACGGGAGCTGTGGGATAAGTCCGTTCGGGGAAAGGGGAACCTCGGCGTTCAGCCGATTTGTGCAACAGAGCCGATTGCCTCCCTGATGTCTCTTGTGGGCTGGGGCGCAACCGCAAAACAGACATCACTTCCCATCAACGCAGGAGACTCTGAAATGTCCTTCAAACCCGGCACAAACCCCGTCACCTTCAAATCCTTCGGCCTCGATCTGGTGGGCGATCTGTATCTGCCCGAGGACTTCGATCCGGCAAAGAAGTACAAGGCGATTGTTGGTGCCAGCCCCTTCCCGCAAGTCAAGGACCAGATCCCCGCGACCTACGGCCCGGAAATGGCGGCGCGCGGCTTTATTTACCTTGGTTTCGACTACATCGGCATGGGCTCTTCCCCGGCACTTCCGGGCGAGCACAAGCAGTCGCGTTACATGTTCCGCCTTATCGAAAATACCTGGGACGCGGTCTCCTACCTCGGCACCCTGCCTTTCGTGGAAGAAATCCACGGCCTGGGAGTGTGTCAGGGCGGCTCGATCATCGCCTCTGCCGCCGTGACCGACCACCGCATCAAGAAAATCGCCATGGTTTCGGGCATGATGGCAGCGGATCCGTTCCAGTGGACCGACCGCGACATGGTCAATGCTCAGATCGCGGCGGCAAACGCCTCCATGCAGAAAATGTATGAAACCGGTGAGCCCGACTACGTGAACACGATTGGCCTGGATGATAGCCAGTCCCGCGAAGAATTCGTTGGGTCCGGTGTGAACCCGATGGCTGAAGAAACCTATGACTATTACGGCCGTGACGGCGTCAAAGGCCCGGTGGCAGTTCCGACATTCACCAACGCGCATATCGGTGACCAGGGCATGCAATCGCTGATCTCCATCGGCCAGCACTATGCCGACAAGATCGTGCAGCCTTCGCTGACCGTTTACAGCAAGTCGGCTTTCACCGCGATCTGCTCGACCGCATTCGTCGAGAAGCTGACCAACGAGCACAAAGAGCTGGCCTTTGATGAGTTCAGCCACGTGGATTTCTATTACAAGCCTGAGGCAGTGAAAGCATCGACTGACGCCGTGGCTGAGTTCTTCAACGCTTAAACTTATTAGTGGAGGTCGTAGCAATATGACCTCCACCTTCTCCTACAAGTAAGCAGGCATTGGTACGACGCGCAGCATCTGTCACGCCGACCCGAAGCGGCCGTCCGCTGCACTTGGTGTGAGCGACTGCCAGGCGGACTAACCACTGGCTACGTCGTCATAAGTTTGTGGCTCAACTTCAATGATCCGCGCGCCAACCGCCGGGAGACTGCGCAGCATATTCCTGACAATTGCCGCATCTTCGTGCATGATGGAAAACAGGCACACTATTTTTGCCTTCCGGGAAGTGTTTGAATTCTCAAGAGGCGCGCAATGGAAATATTGGTCAACGGCATAAACACGGTTCTTTGGAACTACGTATTGATTTACGGACTTCTTGCGACCGGTATCTTTTTTACAATTCGTCTTGGCGCACTTCAGTTTCTCCATTTTGGGGAAATGGTGCGCGTGCTCACTTCTGCAAGGAGCACGGACAAAAGAGGTATTACTCCTTTTCAAGCCCTGACAGTGAGCCTGGCTTCACGTGTCGGTACTGGTAACCTGGCTGGCGTAGCCGTGGCCCTGACCTTGGGAGGTCCAGGCGCCATCTTTTGGATGTGGATCGTGGCATTGGTTGGAATGGCCACGGCTTATTCTGAAAGTACTTTGGCCCAACTCTATAAAGTCACATCGTCCAACGGAAGGTTCAGGGGAGGTCCCGCGTTCTACATGGCCAACGCCTTGAATGCGCCTTGGGCTGGAGTCGTTTTCTCGATCTGCCTGATTGTCAGCTTTGGTTTGGTTTTTGTCGCCGTCCAATCCAACTCGATTGCCGAGGCTTTCGAGGGCGCGTTCGGGCTGAACAAGTTGGTCGTTGGCATAGCGCTTGCTGCAGCCGCAGCGGTAGTAATATTCGGTGGAATAAGAACCATCGCAAAGTTTGCAGAGATTGTCGTACCGCTTATGGCGGGTCTCTACCTCTTGCTTGCCTGTGTTGTCGTAGTCCTGAACATTTCCGAAGTACCCGCTATGTTGTGGTCGATTGTTGCCGGGGCATTTGGCCTTCAGGAAGCTGCCGGAGGCGTGACAGGAGGTGTCATGGCTGCAGCACTTAACGGCATCAAACGGGGGCTTTTCTCAAACGAAGCGGGCATGGGTTCAGCACCAAACATTGCAGCAGTCGCCACACCTGATCCTCACCACCCTTCCAGCCAAGGATTCGTTCAGGCATTTGGGTGTTTCGTGGATACGATTTTGGTCGCAACGGCCACTGCATTACTAATTCTTCTATCAGGCGCAATCGAAATTGATGGGCCTACCGGAATGCGACTTACTCAAGACGCGGCCGCGGTCCATCTTGGTGAAATCGGCCGCCACTTTATCGCGGTTGCTATCGTCTTTTTTGGTTTCACATCCATCCTGGGTAATTACTCATATGCCGAAAACGCGATGACGTTCCTAAAATTGGAAGGGAAGCTGCCAATTTACGTCCTGCGATTGGGCTGCCTCGCAATGGTTGTCTGGGGCGCTGTGCAAGCTGTTGCCACAGTCTTCAATTTCGCGGATGCGGCCATGGGAATAATGGCAACCATCAATTTGGTTGCGATACTGCTACTGTCCGGCACCGTCTATAAACTGACGGTAGACTATTTCTCGCAACGCCGGCAGAACCTTGAGCCTCGCTTTGTTGCCAGCAAATTTCCCGAGCTTAGTAAAGGTGTAGATCACACTGTCTGGACGGAGGAGATTCATGCCGAAACTCAAAAACACTGACAGCGAAAAGCTTCAGGAAGTCTTGGACGATATTGCAGATCGCATAGCCGGCATGTCTGACAGGGGGAAAGTCGCGCAGTATATTCCAGAACTCGCCACAGTCGATCTGAACCAATTCGGCATTGCCGTTGCACCCGTCAACGGTGCGTTAGTGTCCGCTGGAGATGCTGGCAAACTCTTTTCGATTCAGAGCATCTCAAAAATGTTCTCGCTTACAGTGGCGCTGCAACGGGTTGGCGCCACTTTGTGGCAAAGAGTTGGCCGGGAACCATCCGGCGATCCATTCAATTCCATCGTTCAGCTAGAACACGAGCGCGGAATCCCAAGGAACCCGTTTATCAACCCCGGTGCGATCGTAGTGGCCGATGTTCTGCTCGAAGACCGCTCTTCTGACGAGGCCATCAACGACCTATTGAAGTTGTGCCGAGAGCTTTCAGAGGACGAGTCGATTGAGGTCGATGCGTCAGTTGCGGAATCTGAGATGCGAACTGGATCCAGAAACCGTGCGCTTGCCCATTTTATGCAGGCGGAAGGGAATCTTAAGGCGCCGGTAGAGGATGTTCTGTCTCTGTACTTTCGCCAGTGTAGCATCGCCATGTCTTGTGAACAGCTGGCTTTGGCAGGTCGATTTCTTGCCGCAGCGGGTCAAAATCCGGCCAACGGCTCTGCAGTATTGTCCGCGCAAAGAGCAAGAAGAGTTACTGCACTGATGATGATGTGTGGATCATACGATGCTTCAGGCGAGTTCGCCTTCCGTGTTGGCCTTCCAGCGAAAAGCGGCGTAGGCGGCGGCATCTTGTGCGTTGTACCTGGTATCGCATCTGTAGTCGCATGGAGCCCTGGGCTCGATCCAAAGGGCAATTCTCATTTGGCAACCATCGCATTTCAAGAGTTGGTCCGCGCGACAGGGTGGTCTATCTTCGGACCAAGTGCGTAACCGAAGTTGGGTGAACTGGGTTCAAGTGAATTGAATTTTGCTTCAATGACCGACAATGAACACCAGGGAAGTGAAACCTGTCTCCCAATTTCCAAGTTCAATTCTGTCACGTTCTTTTCGCAGAGAAATACTGCAAGGTGGTTACACAGTCCTCGCCTAGGAACGAAACACGTCACATTTGTGCTGCTTGGATTTGTAGGTGGCGGTATTGCGTAACTAAAGGCAGGCAAATTTCAAAACGTGCCTCGGCTAAAGAAGGAAAACCCATGCGCTTGCTTTCAGTACTTTTTGTTTCGGTTCTATTCACAACCGGCGCAGTTGCTCAGACAATCGAAAGAATAACAAATAATAACGAAATCCGATTTGGTTTTCGAACAGATGCTGCTCCATTGTCTTACGTTAACGACCAAGGTCGGCCGTTTGGTCTGTCACCATTAATTTGCGATCAAGTAGCGCAGGCTGTTGCGAAGAAACTGGATCTAAAGGACTTAAACGTTCAGTTCATTCCGGTCGACTCCAAGGACCGTTTCGACAAAGTTGCCTCCGGAGAGATAGATATACTTTGCGGGGCAGCGACTATCACGCTTTCTCGTCGCGAAATTGTTGATTTCTCAATCCCTACCTTTGTTGATGGTACTTCCATATTGTTACCAATCGAGGCTGAGGGCACCATGAGCGCACTCGCGGGGAAAAAGGTTGGCATGAGAAGCGGCACAACAACTGAAGCCTCCGTACAGAATACATTTGATGCCGCAGGCATCGACGCCAGGATGGTTCGGTTTGCTTCACATCCAGACGGAATCAAGGCGCTCCGAGACGGTAATATCGACGCGTATTTTGCAGATCAGTCGATATTGCTAGTCAACTATATTGCTGCGGGACTGAAAGGCAAATTCAAGTTATCCCAAGAAATACTGACGATAGAAAAGCAAGGGTTAGCCATCGCGAGGGGCGATGATGACTTTCGACTGATCGTTGATACTATTCTGTCCGAAATGTATGCCCGGGGCACTATGGAAGAGATTTTTCGCACCGCGTTGCCAGGGATCGAGCCCAGCGAAGCTTTAAAAGCTCTGTATATTATTGCGCCTACTAATCCTTGAAACGCATCACGTGGAACATGTTTGTTGCGATTTAATTGGCCATTGCAATGGAGGCCGGTTTGCCCGCGCAGCGGTCATTTAGGAACTACTAACGACCGGCCGATTAGGTTCGAGCGCGACTGGCACGCGAGACACCCTCATCCCTCCCGTGTCCATGTGTTCAAAACGATCGACAATGACCTGCCAGCCCGCATCTCTCAGCAGAACAGCAACGCTACGGTAACCGTAGCTGCCGTATTGCCGCGACAGTGCGATCTTGTCAGCTACGAGACGAACTTCGTCTTCCCTTGCACGTGGCTGATACCGTAGTGTCGAACGATGCTGCCCCGGCAGACAAGCCACCATGATACCGACGTCACCGTTTTCCAGGAGACACTGGGAGTTGCCAATGCGACCCTTTGCGTGTTTTCGCGCTACAGTGTGCACGTCGAAGTGTTAGAGGCGGTTAGCCTTGGTTAATCTGGTGTTAAGTAAGTCTCGTTCTTGCCATTGGTTAGCATTTGACCAAGGGCGACTAAGCTGAATTGCGCAGTAGTGGTTAGGAACGGCGGAAGACTGACATTTGCCGCGTTCTCGCAATACTGCCCTCGTCGCCTGCATCCCAGCCATTCGCAGCAAAAGGAAGCTCTAAGATCTGCTCGAACTCACGCTTTCCATTTCGGGGTCTTTGAGCTCTCGCAACATCCAATCGCGAAGCGCGGCAATATTTGGACGTCGAGAATGCGCCTCTGGATAAACAAGGTGAAATGTGGACCCGAGAGGAATTGCCAGATCAAAAAGTTCAACCACGCGCCCGGCCTGGACATCTTTTGCAGAAAGAAACCGCCAACCCAGAACAACGCCAGCGCCATCGATGGCGGCTTGCAGCCCATGATCCGGAAGGCTGAAATGCATCCCACGCGTGGCGTCCACGTCTTGCGTACCGCTGGTGTCCAGCCAAGTCTGCCAAGTTGGCGCGTTGGGATCAAAGTCCATTGAATGATTGTGCAGCAGAACATGTTTCCTCAGATCAGACGGCGTTCTGATCGCATTTGGCCCTTCCAGCAGGCGCGGGCTGCACATCGGGATCACGGATTCATCAAAAAGCTTGATGGCTTCAAGACCGGGCCATTCTCCATGCCCAAGCCGAATGGCGGCGTCAAAATCGTCGCGCTGGAAATCGACAAGACCAAGGCTCGTCGAAATCCGCACGTCGATATCGGGATGCTGAGAATAGAATTTCTGCAGCCTTGGGATCAACCACATGGCGGCAAATGTAGGCGCCACGGTCAACGCCAACGAGCCCCCCTTGTCCGCTTCTGCCACATGCTCCATCGCCTGATCGAGGTTGGCAAACACTGTTTGCAGCTCCTTGGCCAAGAGCTGCCCCGCCTCGACAAGGACCAGGCCTCGCGCTCGCCGTCGAAAAAGAGAAACACCGAGAAACCCTTCCAATTTCTTAATCTGGTGACTGATCGCGGCCGGCGTCACTGACAACTCTTCGGCTGCTGCGACAAAACTGAGATGGCGTGCGGCGGCTTCAAAGGCGCGAAGCGCGTTGAGGGGATAGTTTTTCCGGATCATATCTTTGGCTAAGTTTTTCTAATCCTGCGATAGATATAGTCGTTTGTCAAACCGCCCAGGGGCGCACAAATTTGACACTACAAACGGCCCACTCGGGCGGATCACTTAAAAAAACTAACTAACGTCCGAAAGGAAAACGCTATGGCACGAGCCTTCGCGACCATCGCCTTTACGCCCGCTGTCCGCTTTCAGCAGTCACAAATGGGTTCGGCGGAGACATACAGCAAATTCTTGGCCAACGACGTGGCATACCCCGATGAGCTCGGCCCCCAAGAGGTCCGCTTCATCGCCGAACGAGACGGGTTTTATCAGGCTTCGGTGTCCCAAACTGGGTGGCCATACGTCCAATTCCGCGGCGGCCCGACCGGCTTTCTGAAGGTGCTGTCATCACAAACGCTCGGCTACGCCGACTTCCTCGGAAACCGACAGTACATCAGCACCGGGAACCTATCGGGCAACGATCGGTTATCGATGATCCTAATGGACTACCCCAACCGCCGCCGACTGAAAATCTGGGGACGTGCTCGCCTGATTGAAGGCGCCGACAATCCCGAAGTTCTGGGTCAGTTTCACGACCAATCCTATCCGGCGCGTCCCGAGCGCGCAGTCCTTATCACCGTTGAGGCCTTCGACTGGAATTGCTCCAGCCACATACCGCGTCGCCTCACCGTTGATGAGGCACATGAAGAGATTGCGGTGTTGCGCCGTGAAAACGAGGCCCTGAGGGCCGAATCCATTGCCATGCGTGCCTTCAAAGCGCCCGGCTCTCCAACCAAACCCTGAAAGGAACTGATCAATGACAAAACGGTTGCACCCTCCCGCGCTTGCAGCGCTTCTTGCTGCTACAACACTTTTGCCAGCGGCCCTGCCCAACAATGCTATCGCGGCTGAAAGCCCATTTGCAGTCAACATGAAGTCGATGGATATCGACGGGCACACCATTGCATATCGCGAGGCCGGAGACCCCTCGAACCCTACAGTCCTGCTTCTTCACGGCTTTCCCACTTCATCGCACATGTTCCGCGAACTGATCCCGATCTTGGCCGAAGAGTACCACGTGGTTGCTCCAGACTATCTTGGCTTCGGTGCATCGGACATGCCTTCCGCCGAAAGCTATGACTATAGCTTTGCCAATGCAGCAAACACAGTCACGCGTTTGATCGACGCAAAAGGGGTCGATAGCTACGCCGTCTATCTGATGGATTACGGCGCGCCCATCGGCTACCGGATGTTTGCCGAACACCCCGAACGTGTTACCGGCTTTATCATTCAGAACGGCAATGCTTACGAAGAGGGATTGCGGGAGTTCTGGGACCCAATCAAGACATATTGGGCCGACCCAAGCGCCGAGAACGGCGATGCATTGCGCGGCTTCCTGACCCTTGACGCTACCAAATGGCAATTTACCCACGGTGTTGGCGACGTCTCGACGGTAAATCCCGACAACTTCTGGCACGTCCAGTATCTGCTTGACCGCCCAGGAAACCAAGAAATCCAGCTTGAGATGTTCTTGGACTACGGTGCCAACGTCGCGGAATACCCAAAGTGGCAGGCCCTGTTCAGAGAGCATCAGCCTCCGGCGCTGATTGTGTGGGGAAAGAACGACCACATCTTCCCGGCTGACGGTGCCCACCCCTACAAGGCTGATCTAGATGACGTGGAGTTCCATCTGCTTGATACAGGGCACTTCGCTCTCGAGGAATATGGCGATGTCATTGCCGTCGAGATGCAAGATTTCCTCGCACGCATCAATGAATGACCGTAACCGGCCCTGGCGTGTCACTACGCCGGGGTTTCAATGCGCACGAGCAGAATTGGCTTCGCGGCTCCTGGCTGACTGTTCCAAGGCTGCAACGGCAGAAAAGGACCAAGATCATGAAAGATAAAACGAACCAGCATGTTTTCCGTGTTGCGGCCTTCTCCGATGGCTCCGAAGGTGGCAATCCCGCGGGTGTCGTGGTCGGAGAATCGCTTCCCTCCGAGTCCGAGATGCAACGTCTTGCAAAGGAAATCGGTTATTCCGAAACTGTATTTGCCGCGCCCCAGAATGACGGTTGGCGGGTGCGGTTCTTCTCCCCGGAAGAAGAGGTGGCTTTTTGCGGGCATGCCACGATTGCACTAGGTAGCGTGCTGGCCGAGCACAATGGGCAGGGCTTGATACCGCTCAACATGAACGCGGGCCGCATAACCGTCGAAACAAATGCTGACGGAAGCACCACTCTGACATCGCCCGCCACCCGTAGCGCCGCGGCGGATCCGGCCCTATTGAGGGCTGCGCTTTCTCTATTCGATCTCAAAGAGACTGACCTTGACCCCGCCCTTCCTTCCGCGCTCGCCAATGCGGGAAACAACCATTTGCTAATTGCGCTTCGAGACAGGCGCACGCTTGCAAAGATGTCTTATGATTTGGCCGAGGGGGCGCGGTTGATGCGGCAGTATGATCTGACCACGATCAACCTTATTTGGTCGGAAACGCCGCGCCGTTTTCACAGCCGCAATGCATTCGCAATCGGTGGCGTGTTCGAAGATCCTGCGACAGGAGCCGCCGCCGCTGCGCTGTCGGGGTACCTTCGGGATATCGGCTGGCCTCATGACGGCGAGATCAAAATCGTGCAGGGCGAGGACATGGGAGCAAGGTCATTACTTCATTCAATCATAAGCGCCACGCCGGGTGAAGGAATTCGAGTCTCGGGGAGGACCCGGTTCTTGAAATGATAGCACAGCCCATGCCTTCAGGCCTCCCAGGGCGCTACCCTCAAACATCGCGGGCTTCCCGAAACAGCCGCCCAAGCTGATGACAAAACGGCTTTGTCCGCAGAGCGGTTGTTCGGTTAAACTTGCCCTGGGTCCGCCTTGTAGACGTAGAGGATCAAGGCACCTTGCCGCCAAATTAGATCTGGCAAAATCTAAATGGGCCATCCGACGGCATCGCGTCCGTCTTCTAAAAGTCATCCGTGGAGATTTTGAATGCCGAAAAAAGCCAGGCCTCCGGTACTTCTATTGACAGGTACAAACGCGGCCGCGTGGACGATGGAGAATGTTCGTGCGTCCTATGAGGCATCGGGATATGCCTGCCACAGCATGACCTACCGCTATCATGACCTTCCAACCGGTCCAGAGCGCGATAACAAACTGGTCGGGTTGAGTATCGCGGATTACGTAGATGACGCGAGGCAGTTCATCAAAGAAATCGGCGAGGCTCCGGTTGTCGTAGGTCACTCCCTTGGCGGCGTCGTTGCACAACTGTTGGCGGCTGAACGCGCGGTGAAAGCAGGCGTTCTTCTCAACAGCAGCGTGATGAACGGTGTTTTGGCAACGACTGACGGAGAACGTGATCTGGGAAAACTTTTCATTTCGTCCGGTGCTTTCTGGGAACACGCGCTTGGACAGGACTTAGATCTTCTTTCAAAATACGGGCTGAATACACTGCCGGACGATCTACAGCGCGACATTCACGCACGTCTTGGCACCGAGTCCGGTCGCGTGCTGTTTGAACTTGTCTTCTGGATGTTCGATGCGCGCCAGACGACCCTGATCGATCCTGAAAAGGTAACCTGTCCTTTGCTTTTTGTTTCGGGAACCGAAGACAAGGCAGTTGCAACAAGCACGGCAAGGAACATGGCTTCCCTATATGAAACTGCAGATTTTCTAGTCGCAGAGGGGGCTTGTCACTACCTACAGTTCGACGAAACATGGCCCCAGACAGCCCGGAAGACGCTGGAATGGCTTGAACGGGCTGTCTGAAGACACTGCCGTGGACGAGAAATGTCGCAGCCGTCAAGTGTGGCTCTGAGAAAGCCCCTGATGTTCTTGCGAAGAATCGAACCCGACCTCCCAGTTTTTGAATGCTCGGCACCAACAAGTTTTCGCGGAACTCAGATCTATTTTGGGTTCCGCGAAACTTCGTTTATTACGTTCCGAATTACTGTTCGATTTCGATTTTTTTGAAACGAGACCCTTTCCAGCTCACATCGGCCATCAAACCCTTTTGGCCAAAAATGAAGGATACAATATCGCTTTTGAGGTTAGTGGTATCCAAGTCGCCTCCAGCGCCGACTTTGGCGACGGCCACTGATGCATCCACACCCAATTCCCACTCGCGGTCATTGCTGGTGAACTTTGCCAACGCGTCGTCTGTATTCAGCGCCAAAATCATGGAATGAGACTGTATTCCGGCGATGAACCCTCCCTTTACGCCGAAGGTGTTGTAGTACAGCTTTTCATTGGCTCCGGTGACCAGCACACATCGACCGCCTTCGGCGCCAAAACCAAGGCCGGCTTTGGTGATGCTCGGACAAACCAAAACACCCTTGGCACTCGCCAGCACCTCGTCGGCACCTTTTGCATCGGCTTTGAACTGGGCTAAAGTTGCGTCTGTTTCAGCGTCGAGCTTTGCAGCGTCTTCTGCCGTGAATTTAGCGGATGCCGTATTCGCAAAGGCAAAGACAAACAAAAAGCTAGCAAAGACGACCATCAAACGATTATTGAATGCGTACATTTTTTCCTCCCTAAAGGTCAGGAACCGAGAAATCGGTTTGCGCGTGCAAACTGCACAGAAGTATTAATACCAGACCCCAAATGAGTCACCTAGACAGATACTCAATACATGCGTTCCTCAGAATTCCTCCACGTCTATTAGGTTTGGATTGAGTTCAACGCGGTCGTCTGAGCGCTTCTGTCTGATGCCCAAGAAGCGGCTGAAACCGGACGCTCAATTCCAGTCAGCACTGCGGAAACCTCTGCCTTGACGTCCCACTGACCGCTATACGGAAACCGGACATAGGTTTGAACAGGTCCTACATCCGAATTGCGGGCGAACCGGCTTTTGTTCGAGGCGCGTTTGACGGTGCAACATAACAACTCAGCCACGAGATGCTCCCAACCAGCATTTCTGTCTCCAGACCTCGTGGAGCGAAACGAGATGGTTTACTGCGACAAAAACTAGGGCTCTTGGCGCCTACTGGCGCGGTGGCGTTCGATTTCCTGAGCAATAAGCTCGATGTGCAGCCGCGCGTCGTAGGCCTTCTGCCGGTAAGCGAGTGGCAAGTTCAAATTCGCGAGTGTCGCAGATACGTCATCGAGTTTCTTCGCTACAGCTTCAATCTCCTCGGCCGTCGCAGCGTCCTCGATTTCTGCTTCAAGCGATGCAATGTGTTGATAGTGTCGCCAAACTCTTCGGTTTTGAAACCACACGTAAAGGGCCGGGACGAGACGCAGCAGCGGCGCAAGGAATAAAATCGGCAAGAGAAAAAGCAACACCCGACCAAACTGGGCCGCAACCCAAAATGGAAAGATATCGTGAAGAATGTTGGGCCCAGAGTTGATCATGTGCCAGGCGACGTCATTAATTGGGGCCGGAGGGGAATTGGTGTTTGGAAACTCCTTGGCCGCTCGCAGAACGGTTCGGTCTGCGTGGATCTTGTTTGCGCTATGAACAAGCCTGTCGACAACAGCCGGGTGCAGCTCGTTTGTCGCGATCATCGATGCAGTCAAAGTCAGTATTTTGACATCATGCGCGGGTCGCGGCGGGGCCAAAGAGGTTGACCCGGCTGGAACAACAACGGAATGGCCGCTGACAAATCTGAAAGACAGGGCGTCGATCAAGGCCATTTGGATCAGATCCAACTTGGGATCGACTATGGCCTCTGTCAGGTATGGCGCATCCAGAGGCGACACAAACAACGCTGCATCCGCCTCGCCAGCACGCAACGCGTCTATGGCCTCGAATCCGCCAATTTCCTGCAATTCGATGCCCGAGTCCTGAAGGCCCGCGGCTTCTATGAGTGCCAGTGCTGCGGCACGTGTGCCTGATCCGACTTGTCCAGCAGCCAAACGAATCCCGCGCCAATCTCCGGGATATCGGCCAACTTGCGCGGCGGAACGTCTGAAAATCACCAGCGGTTCAGGGAAGAGAGCCCCGAGTGACTCTAGATTCTCTCCTCTGGGAAGAGGAATGCCGCCCTGCACAAAGGCAACGTCCACATCTCCGTCAATGAGCCTTTGAATGTTCTCGACGGAACCAGCAGTTTCCACCAGCTCTAACGATATGTCGTCCCTGGCAAGCTTGGACTGATACTCGAGGCCAATCCGCCAATACCCGCCGTCTTTTGGCCCAGTGGCAAGCCGAATGTTCTCGGGCGGAACAAGGCTACTGATAAGAAGAATAACCAAAACAACAACGAAGACGGGTACAAGTAGGATATAAAACAGTCGCATCGGTCTTCTTTGAAGTTGACGAGATCTCGACGATGATCTGTTTTGTTGCAACTGTTTGTCAATTATTGAGCGCGTGCACCCCGTATCAATCAGGCGCGTGGATCAGGCGTCGGTCATCAAATAGACATTCGACACGATTGTCGTTCACTCCGCTGCCGGCATCTTTCAGCGAAGCCGCAATCCGGCGACAACCGTGGCGGTCTTATTGTCGGGTGAGTTCGATCATGTCGGCAGCCAGCCGGTCTTAAACGGCACGGCCTCTTGGAACCGTGCGCTGCGTCGAACGGTTTTTACGCAACCCTCGACAGGCCCACGCTCTGAGTTGTGGAACTGACTTCGCACATGTTCAATGCAGGCACGACGACGCTAAGGGCTTAGTAGTTTGCCCGCTCGGCCTCCGAAAGGTTCAATTTATCCAGCGTCGGATCGGACACTGCCTGGCACAGACGCTCATTTTCCTTCTGAAGGCGCTTTAGTTCCTTCAGTTGGTCAGTTCCCATACCGCCATATTACTTCCGCCAGCGATAGTCCTTCTGCTTGGTTATTTGCACTTGGCGAATGGCATCTACACGTCGCATCCCTTGACCGCATAGCACCTCAACCTGCCGTAGTTTCCCGACGATCTCTTCCGGTGTGTGCCGCTTGATACCCATATTTGACCCTCCGTTTCCAACAATACGGGCAGACCGCTTCAGTGGCGGAGAATTACTGAAGTCCGGTACGCTACGTTCCCTTTCAAAGATAGCCATCCAGAGTATGGTGACGAAATAAATTTCAAGGACAAAAATTTTTGTCAAAAATTATTGACGCCACCGGTGCATCACCCTTAGACAGGGAGTGTGCAATAAACATCACACATAGAAATTTCTTGCACAGTTGGTGCTGAACGAACAATGCGCCGCAGTCGCAGGAGCATTCTGCAGGGAGGAAACCAATGAACATCAAGAAGGCAAACAGTATTATTGCGTCCGCCGCGTTGGCGGTTGCCGGGGCTTCTGCCGCGCCAGCGCAGGCCGAAAGCATCATGTGCGAACCCGATGAGACATACATCATGAACGTGATGGTCTCGGGTCATCCCTATTGGGTGCCGGTATACCAGGGCTTCAAACAGGCTGCCGAGGCGTTTGGTTGCAAAACCGTGTTCTCAGGCACGCCGGATTACGACATCACCAAGCAGATCGCCTCGTTCGAGCAGGATCTGGTGAAGCAGCCTGCAGGTGTTCTGTTGCACCCGATGCAGTCCGATCCATTTATCGAGCCGATCAATCGCGCTGTCGACAATGGCACCGAGATCGTCACCTTTGCCGCCGACAGCCCAAGCTCAAAGCGCACCGGCTATATCACCTCGGACAACCATGCCGAGGCGAAGTTCGCGGCTGAAGAGATCGTCAAACAAGTAGGTGACAGCGCCGAATACGCGGTTCTCGAGAATCCGGGACAGTCAAACCACGATCTGCGCGTCACGTCGCTGATTGCATACATGGAAGACAATTATCCGAACATGAAACTGGTCGGACGTCAGGCCACGAACCAGGACAGCAATGCGGCCTACCGCGCGACAGCCTCGATCATTCAGGCCAATCCGAATGTGGCGGCGATCTGGATTCCCGAAGCAGGTTCTGCCGAAGGTGCTGTTGCGGCGAAGCTGGAAGCTGGCTCGGACCTTCTGATCATGCACGCGGATGTGACGCCCACCACGTTGGAACACATCCGAGCGGGCAACATCCACATGTCGCTGAACCCAAACCAGGGTGTACAGGGCTTCATGGGCTTTATGGCGGTGCATCTGGCAAACCGGTCGGACATTTTCGATCCGTTCAACGATTGGCGGACCAGCGGTTTCAACCCGGTACAGATACCGTTCGTGGACAATGGCTTTGCAGTCATCACTAAGGACAACGCGGACAGCTTTGACCTGAACGTCTACATGGAAGGTCGTGATCCGGCCTGATCCGAGAGCTCCCCGACGAGCCGCCCGCGCAGTTCCAAATCAGTTCGCGGGCGGTTCAGGACATCAATCAAAAAAGAGACACCCGAACAGGTGGTGCAATGCAAGACGATGTGATCCTTCGGATATCGAACCTCAGCAAGTCCTTTGGCCCGGTCAAAGCGCTGCGCGGGATCGACTTTGAACTCCGCAAAGGAGAAATCCACGCGATTGCAGGGGAAAACGGTGCAGGAAAATCGACACTGATGAACGTCATTGACGGGATTTTGCAACCGGACAGCGGCCAGATCGTTCTCGACGGCATGCCGGTCAAAATCTCGTCACCCACGATGGCGCAGCAACTGGGTATCGGCTTTGTCCATCAGGAGATCGCTCTGTGCCCGGATGTGTCGGTGGCAGAGAACATCTTCATGGCCAAAACCAATATCAGCCGGTCATGGCTGATGGATTACAAGAAACTGGAGCGTGATGCGGTCGATGTGTTCCGCCAACTCAGCGACATCGATCCTTCGGTTCTGGTTAAGAACCTTTCGATCTCCAACCAGCAACTGGTTGAGATTGCAAAGGCCCTGACGCTGGATTGCCGCATTCTGATCCTTGACGAGCCTACAGCCGCACTCACGGAATCCGAGGCTCGGACACTGTTCGGGATCATGCGCAATCTGGCGGATCAGGGGATTTCCATCATCTATATCTCGCATCGAATGGTTGAGATCTTTGACAACTGCGACCGGGTTTCGGTGTTCCGGGATGGCCAGCACATCGTCACGCGGAATGTGGCCGACATACAACCCGGTGACGTGGTGAATGCAATGGTCGGACGGGTGATCGATGACCTGTACCCCAAGAAACAAGGCACCCCGTCAGACGAGGTGATCCTGGACGTGCGCAACCTTACCGAGGCGACGCGGTTCCGCGATATATCGTTCACCCTGAACAAGGGTGAAATCCTGGGCATTGCAGGACTTATCGGTGCAGGCCGCAGCGAGATCGCAAAGGCAATCTGCAAGCTGGAAGGGGATGCGTCCGGACAGGTTTGGCTGAATGGCGAAGAACTCAGGTTGCGCAACTATCAGGACAGTATCGCCAAGGGGATGGTGTACCTGTCCGAGGACCGCAAAGGCGATGGGGTTTTCCTTGAATTGCCAATCGCCGCCAACGTCTCGGCCCTGAAGCTTGAACAGGTGGCCAACGGACTTGGCCTGATCCAACCCGCAGCGGAAACGGCCCAGGCCGAAGCGCTCGGGCGCACGCTGAACCTGAAATGCGGATCGTTGAGCGACCCGGTGTCCTCGCTTTCGGGCGGAAATCAGCAAAAAGTGGCGCTTGCCAAGATGCTTTCGGTCAACCCGCGTCTGATTTTTCTGGATGAACCGACCCGCGGTGTCGACGTTGGCGCAAAGTCTGAAATCCACCGCATTCTGCGTGACCTCGCGAATGAGGGCGTGGGGATCGTCGTGATTTCTTCGGAACTGCCCGAACTGATTGGTGTCTGCGACCGTGTGCTGGTTGTGCGTGAAGGGCGCATCAGCGGGCAGGTCACAGGCGACAAAATGACGGAAAAAAACATCATGCATCTGGCTTCCATTGCGGAAGTGCAGGCTTCGGTCGCATGAGCGGAGGGACGAATATGGACAACACGGTGAACCTGACCCAAGCGGGAACCGCCGAAAGCATACCGCCGCTGAAACGCCTGTTTCATATGCGCGAAACGGGGTTGATTGTCATCATTCTGGCGTTGTTTTTGATCATGTCCTTCGCCTCCCCCTATTTCCTGACTTGGGCAAATATGCGGGCGATGTCGATGGCCTTTGCGGTGGACGGACTGCTGGTGATCGGCATGACAATCCTGCTGATCTCGGGGGGGATCGACTTGTCGGTCGGTTCGGTCACGGCGCTGGCCATGGTGATCGCGGGGTGGCTTTTCCTGAGCGGGGTGAACCCGTGGGTAGCCTCGGCCATGGCGATCGCGCTGTGTACGGCCATCGGGGCCTTTATGGGGTTCTTCGTAACCCGAGTTGGGCTGCATCATTTCATCGTATCGTTGGCGATCATGGTAATTGCGCGGGGGGCTTGCCTGTTGTTCACGGGTGGACGGCCGCTGGGGCTGTATACTCTGCCGCCCGAATTCAAATTCATCGGACAGGGATCGGTCGGGCCGATCCCGATAGTGATCATCATTTTCCTTGTCTTCGTGATCGCCTTTGATTTCATGCTGCGGCGCACGACCATGTTCCGGAAGGTGTTCTATACCGGTTCCAACGAAAAGGCCGCGGCCTATTCGGGCATCCGCACGAAGAAGGTGATCTTTCTGACCACCACGTTGTGTTCAACGCTCTGTGGCGTGGCGGGTATCATCTACATGGCCCGGTTCGGCTCGGCGCAGCCGACGTTCGGGTTGGGGCTGGAACTGACCATCATCGCCGCTGCCGTGATCGGCGGGGCCAGTCTGAATGGCGGCTCGGGGTCGATCCTTGGCGCAATCCTCGGCGTCATCCTGTTGTCGCTGGTGTCCAGTTCGCTGGCGCTGCTGGACGTGTCGGTCTACTGGCAGGACATCATCCGTGGGTCGATCCTGCTGGCGGCGGTCACCATCGACCACTACCTGAACAAGAGGCGCGGGTGATGGTGGGCAAGAAGAAAGACTTCGAACTGATCCGGCAGATCCACACCGTTCTGGTTCTGCATTACCTGGAAGGTCAGAAGCAGGCCGATATTGCCCGGACGCTGAACCTGTCGAACTCGAAGGTCAATCGCCTGATCACACAGGGCCGCAATATGGGCATGGTAAAGATTGACATCGAAAGCCCGTTCGAGACGTTGATGGATATCGAACGTGATCTGGCCCGGTCGACCGGTCTGAGCGACGCCATCGTCACCCCGTCGGTCGCCGGCAGCGCCGAGACGACCCTGCAGCAGGTCGGCCGCGCTGCCGCCAATCATCTGGTTGAAACCCTGCGGGATGGGGATGTCATCGCAATCACCGGCGGCAAGGCCGTCAGTGCAACAGTCGAGGCGCTGGAACCCGAGCGTGATTTTGACGTGACCGTTGTACCGCTGACGGGGGGTATTCAGGGCAAGTACTACACGGACGTTAACCATCTGGCGACGCAGATGGCAGACCGGTTGGGCGGCAAAACCATGCTGTTGCACGCACCGCTGTTCGCCGAAAGCCGTGAACAGCGCGACATGCTGGAACAGGTCTCCTCGATCCGCGAGGTACTGGACCTGGCCCGCCGGGCAGATGTCGCTCTGGTCGGGGTCGGATCGATCGAGCCGGAAGGCTCCAGCTATTACGACCTGCACCCTGTGCCCGAGGCGGATCGCAAGATGTTGGTGGGCATGGGCGTGATCGGAGAGCTCCTGGCCCATCTCATCCATATCGACGGGTCGGTGTCGAACTATGCCCTGAACTCGCGATTGGTGTCGGTTTCACCATCCGATCTGGCGCAGTGCTCGCGCGTGATCGGGGTCAGTGCAGGGGCGCAGAAAGTGCAGCCAATCAAGGCAGTGCTGAACGGAAAGTTTCTCAACTCGCTGATCCTGGACGAAGATACAGCGACCGCAGTCATACAGGAAATGGAAGGAACACGGGATGTCGCATGAGATGCTGACACGGGAAATCGGAACGTCTGGGATCGAAGCATCGGTCATCGGGCTGGGCACATGGGCCATCGGTGGCTGGATGTGGGGCGGCACGGACGAGGCGAAGTCCATTGCGGCAATTCGGGCCTCGGTCGATGCAGGGGTGACGCTGATCGACACGGCCCCCGCATATGGTCAGGGCGTCGCTGAAGACATTGTTGGCAAGGCGCTAAAGGGGCGGCGCGACAAGGTCGTGCTGGCCACGAAATGCGGGCTGGTCTGGCATACACAGAAGGGCAACCACTTCTTCGACTATGACGGCAAGCCGGTGCATCGCTATCTGGGCAAGGACGCGATCATCCATGAGGTCGAGCAGAGCCTGACCCGCCTGGGCACCGACTATATCGACCACTACATCACCCACTGGCAGGACCCGACAACACCCATTGCCGAGACGATGGAGGCGCTGGAGACCCTGAAACAGCAAGGCAAGATCCGCTCGGTCGGGGCCAGCAACACCTCGGTCGACGAGGTACGGGCCTATGTGGCCGCGGGGCAGTTGGACGCCATCCAGGAAGAATACTCGATGGTCAAGCGCGACATCGAAGGCACTTTGCTGCCGGTGTGCCGTGAGAATGGCGTATCCGTGCTCAGCTATTCCTCGCTGGCACTTGGGTTGCTCAGCGGCAAGATCGGTCCGGATCGTGAGTTTACCGGCGATGATCAACGCAAGGACAACCCGCGCTTTTCCATGGCGAACCGCCAGAAGGTAGCGGACCTGATGGCGACCATCGCACCGATTGCCGAAGGGCATGACGCGACGCTGGCACAGACTGTCATCGCATGGACGGTACAGCAGCCGGGGATCACCTTCTCACTTTGCGGTGCGCGGGATGCAGCACAGGCAGTCGAGAATGCGAAGGCAGGGCAGCTGCGCCTGACCGAAGCCGAGATCGCCGAGATCGACACCCAAGCCCGCGCGCATCTGAGCGATCTGGACAGCTGAACCATCGAAGCCTTCGCGAAAAACAGGACCATCATGTCAGAACAACGACAACAACACCTGACAAAACTGCGCGAGAACGCCGCGTTTGACGTGGTGGTGATTGGCGGGGGCGTGAACGGAATCGGTGTCTACCGCGATCTTGCCCTGCAGGGGCTTCGGGTGCTGCTGGTCGAACGCAACGATTTTGCCTCGGGCTGTAGTGCCGCGCCATCCCGGATGATCCATGGTGGCCTGCGCTATCTGGAAAACGGTGAGTTCGATTTGGTGCGGGAGTCGCTTCAGGAACGCGATGCGCTTTTGGTGAATGCTCCACACATGGTGCGGCCTTTGCCGACGGTGATCCCCGTAACCTCGGTCTTTTCCGGAATGTTCAATGCCGCGGCGAGCTTTGTCGGCCGGCATGGCAAACCCTCCAGCCGCGGGGCGGTGCCGATCAAGCTGGGTCTGTCGCTTTATGACTGGGTGACGCGCAAGCGGCGAATTCTGCCCAGGCATCATTTCAACAGCGTTGGTCGCACACGCAAGGACTGGCCCGCGCTCACACCGAAAGCCACACGTTCAGCGGTGTACTACGACGCGCAGATCACCCATCCCGAACGTTTATGCGTTGAAATGATCCGCGACGTTCAGATCGCGGTCCCGGAATGCGTTGCCCTCAACTACGCGGAGATGGCAACAGATGGCGATGGCTATTCAGTGATCGACAGGCGCAGTGGCGAGACTCTGCAACTTGATCCAAGGGTAATCGTAAACGCGACTGGCGCTTGGCTGGACGATACCGTCCAAGTTCTTGGTGGTAGCTCGGATGAGCAGATGGTCTCGGGCACCAAGGGCTCGCACCTGATAGTCGAAAACCCGGCTCTGTTTCAGGCGCTTGGTGATCATATGGTCTATTTCGAAAACACGGACGGGCGGGTGTGCATCGTGTTCCCCTATCAGGGCAAGGTGTTGGCCGGATCGACTGACATCCGCGTCGAGAAAGCCGCGCGGGTGCGCTGCGAGCCGGAGGAACTCGACTACATCCTCGGCTCACTTCGGTTGGTTTTTCCCAAGATCAAGGTCACGCCCGACCAGGTGGTGTTCAGCTTTAGCGGTATCCGTCCGTTGCCGCGCAGCGATCACGATTTCACCGGTCGAATATCGCGCGGCCATTTCACGCGACGTTTGGACGGAGATGTTCCCCAGTTCTGCATGGTCGGCGGCAAATGGACCACGTTCCGCGCTTTTGGAGAACAGACCGGGGATGAGGTTCTGGCCGAGTTGGGCAAGCCCCGGCAAACTTCGACCCTGGGGCTTGCCATTGGCGGCGGCGCGCTGTTCCCCGACGATCCGCGTACCTTGGAAAGCCGGCTGGAAGAAGAATTCCACGTTACACCTGATCGCGCACAACACCTGATCGGGCACTACGGCAGTCAAGCGGATGATGTTGCGCTGTTCTGCCAGTTGGTTGACGACACGCCTCTGGCGGAAGGCTGCTCTTACACCAGGGCCGAGATCATCTGGCTGATGCGCACCGAATTTGTCGAAACCCTGTCCGACATTGTCCTGCGCCGGACCGCGCTGGCCATCACAGGCCAGATTTCCGAAGTACTGATGGACCGGCTGGGTGGCATCTTTGTCGATGAACGTGGTCTCAGCCAACAAGAGATTACCAATCAGATCCAAGCCCTGATCCACGAATTGTCCGAGTTTCACGGCGTGTCCGCCGAGGCTCTGACCGCACGAAACAAGGAACGGAGAACAGAATGCGTGTAAGCACCAAGGCCCGGATGAACCGGATGTTCACGAACGGGGGATGTCTGGATGTGGCGATCGACCACGGCGTTTGCAACGAGCCCAGCTTTATGGTCGGGCTGGAGGATATGGCGGGTGTTATGGACACGCTGATCGGGGCCAGGCCGGACGCGATCCAATGTGCCTACGGGCAGGCCGATCTGCTGCAATCGCGCCCCGAAAAGGACAAGCCCGCGCTGGTGATGCGGATCGACATGGGCAACCCTTACAACGATCAGCGCCACCGGGTGATGTGGTCGATGCTGCAAAACGCAGACGAACCGATCATCGGCGCGCTGGAAATGGACGCCGCCGCCGTCGTTGTGAACCTGTTCATGCTGCCGGATGAGCCTGAACTGTTCCGCCAATGCGTCGAGAATATCAGCAAGGTGCGCGCAGCCTGCCACAAATACGGGATGCCGCTGATGATCGAGCCCCTGGTCATGCTGCCCAACGATGTGCGCGGAGGCTACCAGGTGGATGGCAATGCCGAGAAGATCGTGACACTGGTGCGTCTGGCCTCGGAAATGGGGGCCGACATCATCAAGGCGGACCCAACCGAGAACCCCGAGGATTTCCACCGCGTGATCGAGGCCGCCCGCGTGCCGGTTTTGGTGCGTGGTGGTGGCAAGGAAGACCTTAAGACCGTACTGATGAAGTCGGCGGCGCTGATGGCACAGGGCGCGCAGGGCATGGTCTATGGCCGCAATATCTATCAGCATGACAACCCCAAGGCAGTTGTGGCCGCTCTGATGGCGATGATCCACAATAACGCAAGCGGTGAAGAAGCGTGGGATATCTATAACAGTGGCTGAGAACGGGTATATTCTGGGGCTGGATGCAGGAAACACAGTCATCAAGGCTGTGCTTTTTGACCTGCAGGGGCGCCCTGTGGCGATGCAGGCGCTGGACGGGCAGTCCTCGACGCCGCAGCCAGGGCATGTCGAGCGTGACCTGAACGAGTTGTGGGCAAATGCCCGGCAGGTGATCGGCGGATGTATCGACAAGGCCGGGATAACCCCTGACCAGATCATCGGCGTTGGCTGTGCCGGGCATGGCAACGGGCTTTACCTGCTGGACAAGGCGGGCGCGCCGTTGATCGGCATCCAATCGCTGGACACGCGTGCCGCATCTCTGGCTCAGGAGCTTTCCGAGGTGGCCGGCGACGCCTTGCACGCGTTGTGCCTGCAAAAGCCGTGGCCGTCTCAGACCCCGGTTCTTCTGGCCTGGATCAAACGGCACCGACCCGAGCTTTATGCGCGGACCGGTACGGTTATGCTGTGCAAGGATTTCGTAACCTACAAGCTGACCAGTGAGCGGGTTAGCGAGATTTCGGACATGTCAGGTTGCGGCCTGACTCGCATGCCGGATTGCACCTATGACGACGGCCTGTTGGCACTTTACGGCCTGAGCGATGCGCGTGAGATGCTTCCGCGCCTGATCGATCCGGCGGATATTGCCGGAACCGTCAGTCAAGAGGCCGCCGTCGCAACGGGTCTGGCCGAAGGCACGCCGGTGATCGGCGGTTATTTCGATGTGGTCTCCAGCGCAATGGGTTCGGGGGTCGTGCGCGCCGGAGAGGCTTCGATCATCGCGGGCACTTGGAGCATCAATCAGGTTTTCTCGGATGCGCCAGCGGTCAATCACGATTTGTTCATGGTGTCGGGTTTTGGTCCGAACCGGTTCGTGAATATCGAGGCCAGTGCCACGTCGGCGGCCAATCTGGAATGGTATGTGCGCGAGTTCGTCGAACGCGGGGGTCATCATGACGACCCGTTCGGACACTGCAATGCCAAAGTGGCCGAGGTTGATCCCGCGCCAGACGATCCGTTTTTTCACCCCTTTCTCTACGGCTCGGGACAGGGGGCGTCTTTCCGGGGTGGGTTCTATGGTGTCGCGGGCTGGCATGGCGAAGGCCACATGCTGCGGGCCCTGTTCGAGGGCGTTTTGTTCGAGCATCGCCGCCATATCGAGGTTCTGAAAACCGCAGGCGTCGGATTCGACCAGGCGGTTCTGTCTGGCGGCGGGTCACGCAGCCCGGTCTGGCCGAAGATGTTCGCGGATTGCCTTGGCGTGCCGATCTATGTGGCCGAGGCGCAGGAAACGGGCGCTTTGGGCGCGGCCATCGGAGTAGCGGTGGCGACCGGAACTTATGAAACATACGAAGACGCGATTGGTCAGATGACCCGCCGCGACTCTGAGTTCCAGCCGAATACGGCGATGCAGCGCCATTACGACACTCGCTACGCCAAGTATCTCGGGTTGATCGAAGCGATGCGCGGGTTCTGGGACGACGCTCAAACGACATTTGAAAGGTAGAAAAATGAAAGCTGTAGGGTTTCTGAAGTCACTGCCGATTGAAGCACAGGACAGCCTGTTGGATGTCGATCTGCCGGAACCGGTCGTGCTGCCAAACGATCTTCTGGTGGAAATCAAAGCGATCTCGGTAAACCCCGCAGATGCGAAACGCCGCATCCGGACAGCCGCCGAGCAGGATCATGCGGAGCCGTTCATTCTTGGATATGACGCGGTTGGGATTGTCCGCGACATGGGCGCAGAGGTCACTGGTTTTTCCAAAGGCGACCGGGTCTGGTACGCGGGTGATGCCAATCGTCCGGGATCATATGCAGAGTTGCAGGCGGTTGATCATCGGATTGCGTCCGTGGCACCGTCCTCGGTCAGCCCCGAAGCAGCAGCGTCGCTTCCCCTGGTGTCGCTGACCGCGTGGGAAATGCTGTTTGACCGTCTGCAAGTGCCCGCCAATGAGACTCCCGCCAGTCTGCTGGTCATAGGCGGGGCCGGAGGGGTCGGATCGATCACTTTGCAACTGGCGCGCAAGCTGACTGGCCTGCACCTGATCGCAACCGCCTCGCGCCCGGAAACCACCGCGTGGTGCAAGGAAATGGGTGCGCATCAGGTGGTGAACCACCGCGATCTTGTCGCCGATTTCCGGGCCGCCGGGCATGATACCGTGGACTACATCACCCAATACGCCGATACCGGGCAGCATTGGGACGCAATGTGCGAACTGATCGCGCCACAGGGACGGATCGGGACCATCGTCGAGACGGATGAAAAGCTGGACATCTCAGCCCTGCAAGGCAAATCCGCCGCGTTGATGTGGGAGCTGATGTTCACGCGATCTCTGTTTGGCACCGCGGATATGGCGCGTCAGGGGCAGATATTGGCGCGGGTTGCCAGACTTGTTGATGACGGGATCATTCGGACAACTGAAACCAAAACGCTGCGGGGCTTGTCGGCGGGCACGCTGAAAGAAGCTCATGGGATCATTGAAACCGGCCGCATGATCGGCAAACTTGTCCTCGCGTATTAATCAGAAAGACCAGAAATTCATGACAGACGCCCGGCAACTTGATGGGGACTACGACTATATCATCGTCGGCGCAGGCACGGCCGGATGTGTTCTGGCGAACCGATTGACCGAAGACCCCAAAACACGAGTTCTGCTGCTCGAGGCAGGCGGGTCAGACAACTACCACTGGGTGCATATTCCGGTTGGCTATCTCTATTGCATCGGCAACCCGCGTACCGACTGGATGATGAAAACCGCGCCCGAACCGGGGCTGAACGGGCGTTCTCTGGCCTATCCGCGCGGTAAGGTGCTGGGGGGATGCACGTCGGTCAACGGCATGATCTACATGCGGGGCCAGGCCGCGGACTACGATCACTGGCGGCAGCTGGGAAATACTGGCTGGGGTTGGGATGACGTGCTGCCCTATTTCCTGAAATCCGAGGATCACCATGCCGGGCGGACCGACATGCATGGGCATGGCGGTGAATGGAAGGTCTCGAAACAGCGTTTGGAATGGGACATCCTTAGGGCCGTGCAGGAAGGCGCCAAGGAGTTCGGCATTCTGCCGCGCGCCGATTTCAACGATGGCAATAACGAAGGAACGGGGTTTTTCGAGGTCAATCAGCGCAAAGGTGTGCGATGGAACACGACCAAAGGCTTTCTGCGGCCGGCGATGAAACGCCCTAATTTGCGTGTTCTGACCCATGCCGAGACCGAGATGCTGTTGTTCGACGGCAAACAGGTAACGGGCGTGCGCTATCAGCATAAAGGCGAGCGATGCGAAGCTTTTGCCCAGGCCGAGGTGTTGCTGGCGGCCGGAGCGGTCAACTCGCCCAAGATTCTGGAACTGTCGGGTGTCGGGCGGGGCGATGTTCTGGCTGATCACGGAATCGCTCTACACCACGAAAGCCAAGGTGTCGGCGAGAACCTGCAGGATCATTTGCAAATCCGGACGGTGTTCAAAGTCCAGAACGCAAAAACTCTGAACACGATGGCGAATTCCCTGGTTGGAAAGGCGAAGATCGCTCTGCAATATGGTCTGACGCAATCCGGGCCGATGTCGATGGCTCCCAGCCAGTTCGGCATGTTCACCAAATCCAACCCGGACCTGGCCACGCCAGATCTGGAATACCACGTGCAGCCCCTGTCCACGGACAAGCTGGGCGACCCGTTGCACCCGTTCCCGGCGATCACCGTATCGGTCTGCAACCTGCGCCCTGAAAGCACGGGCACCTGCCATATTCAGGCGGCGGATACCAAGGCGCAGCCTGACATTCGCCTGAACTACCTGTCGACCGATAATGACAAACAGGTCGCCGTGAAATCCGTGCGGCAGGCGCGGATGATCATGACGGCGAACGCTCTGAAACCCTATCAGCCGCAAGAAATCCTGCCCGGTCCGGTGATGGAGTCCGAAGATGACTTGGTAAAAGGTGTCGGGGATATCGCCACCACAATTTTCCACCCCGTCGGTACCTGCAAGATGGGGTCGGACGCCTCAGCCGTGGTGGGCGCGGATCTCAGGGTGCATGGGCTGAAGGGATTGCGGGTGGTCGACGCGTCGATCATGCCGAAAATCGTTTCGGGAAACACCGCGTCACCTGTTGTGATGATCGCGGAAAAGGCGGCGGATATGATCCGCAAGGGAGTCTGAGAAGTGTCGGAAGTCGTGATCATCGCGCGGATCGTGCCGGAAGACGGCCAGAAGGAAACGCTGCGCGCTGCCATAGATGATCTGGCCGCTGCCAGCCGCGAAGAGGCGGGAAACAAAGGCTATGACGTGTTTGTTCCAGCCAGCCGACCGGCTGAGTTTCTGATCCATGAAATCTGGTCAGATGCCGAGGCGATTGCCAATCACGGGCGCATGCCGCACATGACAAGATTCAAGGAAATCGTGAAGGGAAAGGCCCAGATTTCGGTTCAAAAACTGGCCAAAACCTAAGGCCAAGGGATTCGTTTTTCTGATTTTTTGCTGAGTTTCCGCATAATTTTTTTCTCTGTCATAGTTCTGGTGACAGAGGGGCAATTCGCATGTGGAGTATGCAAGGCATGGGTATAAAAAATATACAATAAAAACAATAATATAAGCGAAAAGTGTACTGGCCGATCTCACGGAACATCTTAGGCGAAAGACCGCCAAAAACGTTGACTGCACACCTCAAAATGATAATAATAACAATCACTGCAATATATTTCAGCTTCAATTCCTGAGGAGGGGCATTGGCTGAGATCGCGGCTCCGGAGCGCTCTGTCCCGGATCGACCGCACTCTGGAGAAAACAAAAGGGAAGAGAAGAAAATGCAGCGGAGGAATGTATTCAAGGCCGGCCTGCTGGCAACTACACTGACGTTTGTTGGAGGCGCCGAAGCCTTTGCCGATGATAGCAAGCGGATCGCGTTCTTTGTATCTGACTTGTCGAACGTGTTTCACCAGTCTCAGGCCGCCGAGGCCGAGCGTTACGCAAAAGAAAAGTACGGCGCTGAGGTGGTGGTGTTTGATGGCCGGGCGGATTCAGCCGTCATGACTCAGAACGTTGACCAAATTGCAGCAGGTGGATTCGATGCTGCCACACTGCACATCTGGGATGCCGAGGCCGCCACACCCGGTGTCGAGGATGCTTTGGCAGATGATATCGTCATGACCTCGTTCTTCAGCCCGATCACGGATACCGGCATTCCGACCGCGCGCAGCGATGAAGCCGCAGTGTCGTTCGAGATGGGCACGCAAATGGCCAAGGCCTGGAAAGAGGCACATCCCGATAAACCTATCGTCATGGTGCAACTGGGTTGGCCAAACCATACCGAAGTCAACTCGGGCCGGACCGCGCCATTTGCCGAAGGTGTCCTGTCGGTTGATCCCGACGCCGAAAATCTGGGCGCGCTGGATTCCAGCAAGGGCCAGGAAGCGGCCAAGCAGATCATCGTCGACCTGCTGACACAGCGCCCCGAAGTGAACCTGATCTATTCCGAAGCATCGAACCTGACCGTGGGAACGATGGCCGGGCTGGCGCAGCTGGGGCGCGGCAAGTTCGACAATGGCAAGCCGCTGACCGAGATTGTGGCCAGTGTCGACTTTGACTCGGTCGAGTTCGAACAGGTTTATGATCCTGCTTCCAGCCTAAAAGTTTCGATGGGTCTGCCGCCTGTGGAAACCGCGCAGGGCCGGATTGACCTGATCATGGATGTGCTGGACGGCAAGATCGAACGGACCTCGGACACGGCGGAAGAGTTTTTCTACAAGGCCTACACTGTTTCCTACTGGTCCATGCCGAAGGAAGAGGCCGAGCAGTGGCTGAAGGACCAGTTCGGTGGCTGATGGACGTTGACTGAACCAGGCTTTGGCAAACAGGTCCGTTGGTCGACAACGGGCCTGATCTGCCCAGCCGGTTCTTTCAATGCTGCCTGCTCAAACACCGCAAACCCGCACGGGGTTCCGGCGCTGGTGGCAACGCATCCAAACTCGGATAAGCTTGATCCAGGGACGCGGCCCTATGCGCCGGTCGGAGGCTTGCGGATTAAAAGGGGATGATCGTGCAGATTGCTTTTGCCGAAAAAGCGCTGTCCGTCAGGGATTTGACCAAGGACTACCCCGGCGTGAGGGCCGTGGACACCGTGTCATTCGACATTGATCGCAACACGGTGCATTGCCTGGTCGGAGAGAACGGTGCAGGAAAATCGACCATCGTGAAGATGCTGACCGGGGCACTGGCCCCGACCAGCGGAACGATGGCCATCCAGGGCCAGGCCTATGAGCCAAACAGCACCCAGGATGCCCGTGAAAGCGGTGTAGGGACGCTGTTTCAGGAATTGCATGTGGTTGATCAACTGACCGTCGAGGAAAACCTGACACTGGGGATGGAAGCCAGTCGCTTTGGTTTTCTGGTCAAGTCAGACCTTGAAGACCGCGTGATCAAAACTCTAGCAGCGATTGAGCCGACAATTGACCCCAAAGCGCGTGTGTCCTCGCTGAGCGTCGCGCAGAAACAAATCGTCGAGATCGCCCGTGCCGCGTCCTCGGGTGCGAGCATCATCATCATGGACGAACCGACCGCAGCGCTGTCGGAGCGTGAAGTGGAGCGCCTGTTCGGCGTGATCAGGCGGCTGCGGGACGCGGATGTGACGGTCATCTATATCTCGCACAAGCTGGATGAGATTTTTGAACTGGGTGACAATGTCACCGTCATGCGCGATGGCAAACACATCGCCACCAAACCACTGACCGAAGTAAACGGCCGCCCTGAACTGATTGAGATGATGGTGGGACGCGCGATCACTCATGATTATGAGCCGCGCGGTGAAATTGCGGATAGTCCGGTGCTGACAGTCAAAGGTCTGAGCAATCACCTGCTGAAAGACGTGTCTTTTCATGTAAATGAGGGAGAGATCGTTGGCTTTTACGGTCTGGTCGGTGCAGGCAAGACCGAGGTCGCCCGGGCGATATATGGGGCCGACAAGGCCGAAGGGCAGATAGATTTCAAGAACCGCAAACGCGCGGCCTCGCCCAAGGAAGCCATCGCGGCAGGGATCGCCCTGGTTCCCGAGGAACGGCGCACGCAGGGCCTGTTCACCGAACTTACGATCCGTCGCAATATTCCGATCATGAACATCCGCAAGCTGGCCCGGTTCGGCATCTTTCAGGATGAGCGCGAAAAAGAAGTCGCTCGCGAGTATGTCGGCAAGTTGGGGATCGCGACGAATTCCATCGAGAAATACGCCGAGAAATTATCGGGCGGAAACCAGCAAAAGGTTGTTCTGTCCAAATGCCTGTTCGCTGATGCGGATCTGTTGTTGCTGGATGAACCCACCCGCGGCGTCGACGTGGGCGCAAAATCCGAAATCTACGATCTGATCCGCGGCCTGGCGAACAACGGCCGCGCGATCTGCATCTTTTCGTCAGAACTGGAAGAGGTGCTGGGCATCTGCGACCGGGTCTTTCTGATGTATGATGGCCGCATCGAGGCCGAGATCAAAAACGGGGCAGAGGTCGACATTCCGTGTATCCTGAATGTCGTTACCGGTGGGGGCGGTGAAAACTCATGACCGATCAGGCAATTCAGGGCCGAAGGCTGGCTGAGCGGGACAACAGTCTGAGTGACGAGATGTTCATCACCTCTCTGGTAGCGGGGGCCGCCATGGCACTTTTCGCGCTCGCCTCCGTTTTGGTGCCCAACTTCTTCCAGTTTCAGAACGTCGTGAATCTGGTGACCAATAACTGGGCAGTGATTTCGCTGGGCGTTGGGGTCACGTTCTTGCTGGTTTCGGGAAACTTCGACCTGTCGGTGGGCGGTATCGTGGCGCTTTCGGGCGTATTAGCGGTGTGGTTCGCGCAGTCTACGGATGGGGCGAATGCACTTTCTTCAGGCTGGGGGATGCCGACATCGCTGGCGATGGTTTGCGCGCTGATCGGGGCAATGCTGATCGGAGCTATCAACGCGATCTTCGTGGTTGTGCTGCGCGTGCCGTCGATCATCGTCACGTTGGGCACCATGATGCTGGCGCGCGGAATTGCACAGGTGATCACCCAAGGCTCGCAACGCAACACCAACCTGCCCTCGGATTTCGGAACGTTGGGGAACATGACCATGTTCGGCACCTCGATCAAACTGCCGGTGGTGCTGATGGCGATTCTGATCCTCGTGGCCGTTTTTGTTGAGCGTAAGACAGTGTTCGGACGGCTGACCTATCTGATCGGCGCGAACCCGGTGGCCTCACGTTTGTCTGGCGTCGACAACGCGCGGCATGTGGTGAAGCTCTACCTGTTCAGCGCCTTTGTTGCCGGGGCCGTGGGGATTCTGCTGGCATCCGAGTTCAAATCGGGCTTTTCCAACCGCGGCACACTGATGGAATTCGACGCGCTTGTCATCTCTCTTCTGGGCGGGGTTGCGATTGCCGGCGGGTTCGGGTCGATTATCGGCATGTTCTTTGGGGCGATCGTTCTGGCCACCGTGACCTCGGCTGCGACGGGTTTGGTGCTGTCACCGGACTGGCAGTTCACCCTCAAGGCCATCGCGGTGTTCATCGCGATCATGGCCCAGACATGGGCTTTGGCGCGGAGGCACGCGTGATGACCGACCTTACCCAAAGCCCGAGGGTCGGAGATCGTGTGAAACGGTTCCTGAAAGACTACTACATCTATCTGGTCCTCATCCTCGTCGTCGTGCTGCTGAGCACCGCCAACCTGGACAAGTTCCCGCTGTTCGAGCGCGGCAACTTTCTGAGCGAGCGAAATATCATCAACATCCTGCGCATCTCGGCCCCGATCCTGACACTGGCAGGAGCTTTCACACTGCTGATGATCTCGGGTTATATCGACCTGTCCGTGGGCAGCGCCATGAGCCTGAGCGCGGTCGTCTACGCCCTTCTGGCCATCAACGGGATACCCTTCCTGCCCGCCTTTCTTGCGACGGTTCTGTTAGGGGTTCTGTTGGGCGCGATTAACGGGTTTCTGGTAATCCGGCTGAAGATCACACCGGTCATTGCAACGCTGATCACACTGAGCCTCTATAAGGGCATTGCGCTGCTGCTGGTCGAAGATGGCGTCTCGGCCATCAAATCCGGCGGTGGGCTGAAAATGCCGAGTTGGTTCAACGACTACGGGCGGGATGGCGTTCTGTTTGGCCTGCCCTGGGCCTTCTGGGTGGCCGTTCTGGTGACGATTGCGATGATCATTGCGCAGGATCGGATGAAGCTGGGTAAATACGCGGCGGCAACCGGAGGCAACCCAACGGCGGCGAAACTCTCGGGCATCAACACGGCCCGCACGGTGATCATCCTTTACGTTCTGGTCGGCATCTGCGCCGCACTGGCCGGGATTGCCCGGTCCAGCTTTATGTCGCTGGGTGATCCGCTGTCAGGCGACGGCATGGAATTAACCGCTATACTTGTGGTTCTGTTGGGTGGTACAGCCTTCAGCGGCGGTGAGGGGCGTGTTTTGAAATCCTTCATCGGCGCGTTGATCATCATGTCCCTGACAGTTGGCATGTTGACACTTGTGCCCGCCTATTTCCAAACTCTGGTCGTGGGCACCGTGTTGTTGCTGGCGGCCGCGTCGAACCATTTGGTGAGCAGAAAGGACAACGAGAGTTGAACGCCAGCGGACCCGATCCCGATACCCTGCGCCTGATTGCCCGCGTCCTGACCTTGCATTTTCAGGAAGGTCAGCTGCAAGCCGAGATTGCGAAGAACCTTAGGCTATCGACCGCCAAGGTGAACCGACTCATCAAGCAAGGCCGCGAGATGGGTATGGTCGAGTTTCGGATCCACAGCCCATTCCAACGGTTGTTTGATCTGGAAAACCAACTGAAGCAGCGATGGTCCGGTGTCGAATTTCTGGTCGTCGATACGGTCACCGAGAATGCGGGCACCACACTGGATCTGGTCGGCAAGGCTGCGGCCCAATACTTTCAGGAAATCGTGCAAGAAGACGACGTCATCGCAATCTCGGGCGGCAAGGCGCTGAGCGTCGTGGCCAACCACCTGCGGCCTAAGAGGTCCACATCAAACAGGGTCATTCCAATGACCGGCGGCGTTCAGGGGCAACACTATACGGATGTAAACCATATTGCGACGCGCATTGCGGACGGGCTTGGCGGTTTGGCTACCCTCATACACATCCCCCTGCACGCCGATACCAAAGAAGAGCGTGACATGCTTATGTCGGTCCGAGCGGTACGGGATGTGCTGAATCACGCGCGAAACGCAAATGTCTCGCTTTTGGGATTGGGCGCCGTGACCGGAGAGGATGCAACCTACTACCAAGCTCACCCCCTGTCAGAAGAGGAACGGATTCAGCTGTATGACAGCGGCGTCAGGGCCGAACTGCTGGGACATCTGGTCAATTCCGCAGGTGAGCTATGCAGCAGTGAACTTAATTCCAGACTGGTAAGCCTGCCGCTTTCAGATGCCAAGTTGGTTCCCATCCGTATTGGCGTGGCAAGTGGAAAAGAAAAGGTTGAGCCGATCCTGGCCGCATTGAATGGCGAACACGTCAATACCTTGGTGGTTGATGACATAACCGCTCAGTCAGTATTGGATAGTTCAGCGAAGGAATAATGTTTCTGCTTCGGTCGGAATCAGCTTGTCTATCGTCAAAAGAACTGCCCTTTTTGGCGGTTCGTTTTCGTTCCGGAAGCGCTGAGGTTCCTTCAAGTCATCAACGCCCATTCCGCCGCATTTCTTCTTCCAGCGATAACAGGTTTGCTCCACAATACTGTTTGGCCGGATCGCTTCCAGACGAGACATTCCTTAACCATCAGAAACTCAACTGTTGCTGTTGGTGACTGAAAATACGGCTGAGACGGACGCAACCAGCCGCCGTAATTCGAACCTCGCATCACACCGCCGATGCGGTCGATGTCCCCCTGAGCCCGAGCCGACCTTCTTGAGCCGGAAAGCTGCTAGCCTTCGGTAAGAGGACGCTCCATGAAATAGACATACGGCTGCCATTCGCTAGGAAATCCCTCGGAATGTGGTGCGTCCACGAAGCCGGCAGCTTCATACATTGATCGGGCGTGCGTGAGAAACTTCGCTGAAGAAAAGCGCACACGTTGATATCCGTCTTTGATCAATTGCTCGAACATGTGGCTCAATAGCTGGCGACCAATTCCAAAGCCACGACCATTGTCGTTCACGAACATGCGGTTAAACTCGGCAAGTCCGGGACGCGCCTCGTTGTACATCACGCATCCAACCGGCTGATCATCGAGCAACGCGAGAAGAATGCCGCCATGTGGTCTGGCATGTAGAGAGGGGAGATCGTCCAGTATCGCCCGAAACCGGACCGGGTCCATCGGGTTTCCTTCGGTTGGCCAGTCGGCTGGGTAGTTTTTCCAATGCCAGTCCAACCACTGTCGGCACAAGTCGCGGACTTGTTCGAATTCGGCCTCACTCGATGCCATTCGTATCAAGACTTCCATTGTTTCAGCCTGCCCACTTCAATCTGTTGGAACACGGTCAATATGATTCAGGCGTTCTCGCAAAGATCCCCTGCATCGATCAGGTGTAGGGGTTTCTGGCCGAGCGGTCTGCGGACAGGCTCTGCTGATCCCTTCGCACCAGAAGCTCAATGGCGTCAGCAAGATGTTCCTTGTCGATATGGTGATCTCCGCGAGCCACCCGGATGCGGTGCGCTTCTATCATAACGTCGGCGTGCCGGCAGCCTTCGGGTGGCTCAAATCGGTACGAGGCCAATTCGATCCGCAGCCCGAGCGGATCACGAAAGTAAATCGAATCCATGAATCCGCGATCGACAGGACCGGTATGCGCGACACCGCGCGCATCAAGCCGTGCTGGGACCTGCCAGAATGTCGCTTGGCTGACGTTCAGGGCAAGGTGGTGCAGTGACCCGGTGTCTTCGGGAACAATGGTTGGGTCAGGCTTGCGGTCCTCATTTGTGAAGACGGTAATCAATCGACCGTCACCGGGATCGAAGTAAAGATGCCCCTCATTCGGATTGTCGAGGTTCGGTTGATCGAAGACAAACGGCATACCCAACACACCTTCCCAAAAGTCGATCGAGGTTTGCCGATCCGCTCCGACAAGTGTGATATGGTGAACTCCCTGGGTTTGGATTTTTCGCAGTTCGTCGCTCTTTTCCATTTCCGTTACCACCCTGTTTGTCTCTTGGTAGCACAGATCGGCAAAACGCGCGAACGAACCGTTGGCTTCGACTGCTTTGCGGACCATCTCACTTGGCGGATTGCCCTGGAAAAAACTCAGCAATGTCCTCCGCAAGGTCAAGTCCGAGCCTATTTGCAGAGTTATGACTCGTTGACTTTCAACGCCGTTAGATGATGGTTGCCGCGAGGGCGATGGTGGAAATGTAGACTTTCGGTTGACTGCCGGATCGGGTCGCGACGCGTCGCGTGTTATTGAGCCAGCCGAACATGGTCCGGAAACTGTTGCGCCGAGTACATCGATGCTTGTCAAGTTTCACGGCTTACTTGCCTTACTTTGGTCCAAGGATGAACCTCCGTATCCCTTGGCCTTTCAAACCTTCTTGGAACCGGCCGATTTAATGGCCTTATTTATCAAGTGGTCAGTCGATGTTGGGCGCGCTGTTCGGGAATGCCTTCGCGCAGACTTGTCCAGCGGACATGAACTGGTCGAGTGGGTGTTGCTTGCTTCTGTAAAAGGTACGTTGATCATTGCGGTTTCCACTTCGCCGGTGAATCGCGCTGTTTTACCCTTGGAATCATCGAAGGTCTTTCCACTCCAGACCCGCCTTTCACTGAAGTGAGGCATTCCATGAGATGTGGGGAAGCAATTCTTAAAATCCACGATCTTGGCACCCGCCAGACGGAATAGATCAGACATCTCCAATGCTCGTTTTGAACCGTGGATCATGAGTCAAACCGGAATCAACGGGTTTCGATTTTAATGCCCACCTTTGTCATGCCGATTGACGCGTTACTATTATTTCTATATTTCATGAAATATGATAGAAAGAATCACAGAACAGTTGTCAATCCTGGGACACCCGCAGCGGATAACCGTTTTCCGCATGTTGATGCGGCGGTTTCCCGATACTGTGCCCGCAGGAGAGCTGGCAACCGAACTGGGCATCAAGCCCAGCACGATGTCCAACTACCTCAACGCTCTGCAGCGGTCGGGCCTGGTGTCGCAGACGCGGTCCGGAACCTCTTTGCTCTATTCGGTTGAAATGACGAACGTACAGCGCATGCTCGACTTTCTGATCGTCGATTGCTGCCGTGGCCGGCCGGATATCTGCATGCCCTTCACAAAAGGAGATGGTGCCAAGACCGAACGCAAGTACAACGTATTGTTTCTGTGTGTCGGCAATTCCGCCCGCTCGATATTTGCGGAGTCGTTGCTGCGGTCCCTTGGACCGGATCGTTTCAATGTTTATTCCGCAGGAACCCAGCCCACCTCTGAACTGAATCCGTTCGCCGTTCAGGTTCTGAAGGACAAGGGACATGACGTTTCGGTTCTGCGTTCCAAACATATGTCCGAGTTCTTCGAGGCCGGCGCTCCGGAAATGGATTTTGTCTTTACCGTCTGCAATCAGGCAGCCAACGAGGAATGCCCGGCCTGGGAGGGCCAGCCGATCAGCGGCCATTGGGGCATGGTCGACCCTGTCAAGGCGCAGGGCACCGACGCGGAGAAAGCGCTGGCCTTTCAGAACGCTTACGGCGCGCTCAAGCGGCGCATCGAAACCTTTATATCGTTGCCGGTCGAAAGCCTCGACCGGATCGCATTGCAATCTGCTGTCGATGACATCGGCAGGAATGTCGCCGGAGAATGAAATGACGACATATGCTGTGAACGGACTGGGCCGGATGGGAAAACTGGCGCTGAAGCCTTTGCTGGACAAGGGCGCCAGGATCGCCTGGATCAATGACGCAGTTGGCGACCCGGCGATGCATGCGCATCTGCTGGAGTTCGACACTGTGCACGGGCGCTGGGACGCAACATTTGCGCATGATGCGGACAGCGTCACGGTCAACGGGACGCGCCTGCCCTTCATCGGAACCAAAGACCTGAACGCCTTGCCACTCGACGGTGTCGATGTGGTGATCGACTGCACCGGCGTATTCAAAACCGAAGCCAAGCTGGCTCCGTATTTTGAGGCGGGCGTGAAGAAGGTCGTTGTTTCGGCCCCGGTCAAGGACGGCCCCACCGCCAATATCGTCATGGGCGTGAACGAAGACACCTATGACCCCGCCACGCATCACATCGTGACGGCGGCCTCCTGCACCACCAACTGTCTGGCGCCGGTTGTGAAGGTCATTCACGAAAACCTCGGCATCCGCCACGGGTCTATGACGACAATCCATGACGTGACCAACACACAGACCATTGTAGACCGCCCCGCCAAAGACCTGCGCCGCGCCCGGTCCGCGCTGAACTCGCTGATACCGACCACCACCGGATCGGCCACGGCGATCACACTGATCTATCCGGAACTGAAAGGGCGGCTGAATGGCCATGCAGTGCGGGTGCCGCTGCTGAACGCCTCGCTGACCGATTGCGTGTTCGAAGTGGAACGTGAAACCACCGCCGAGGAGGTCAACGCCTTCTTCAAATCTGCAGCCGAAGGTGAGCTGAAAGGTATTCTGGGTTATGAAACCCGGCCGCTGGTTTCGACCGACTACACCAATGACGAACGGTCTTCGATCATCGATGCGCCGTCGACCATGGTGGTGAACGGGACGCAGGTGAAGGTCTACGCGTGGTACGACAATGAAATGGGTTACGCACACCGTCTGGTGGACGTCGCAATGATGGTTGGAAACGCGCTGTGACCCAGCGGCCCGAAGGACTGTCGGCCTATATCGCGGTCACGGCGGCCTATTGGGCCTTTATGCTGACCGATGGAGCCTTGCGTATGCTGGTGTTGCTGCACTTTCATACCATGGGGTTCTCGCCGGTGCAGCTGGCATATCTGTTTGTCCTGTATGAAGTCGCCGGGATGGGCACGAACCTGGCGGCCGGCTGGATCGCGGCGCGGTTCGGGTTGGCATCAACGCTTTACGCGGGGCTTTGCTTGCAGGTCGCGGCGCTGCTTGCCCTGACGCAATTAGATCCTAACTGGGACATTCCGGCCAAAGTAGCCTTTGTGATGATCGTTCAGGGGGCGAGCGGGATCGCCAAGGATCTGGCCAAAATGTCTTCAAAATCCGCAGTGAAGCTGCTGGCCCCGGCCGAAGGCGACGGGCTGTTTCGTTGGGTCGCCATCCTCACCGGATCGAAGAATGCGGTGAAGGGGTTGGGTTTTCTGCTGGGGGCCGGGTTGCTGGCGACGCTAGGCTTTATGTGGGCCACGCTGGCCATGGCCATTGTGCTTGCAATCATTCTGATCGCAGTCTTCGTTCTGATGCCGCCCGGCCTGCCCAAAGGACGCAAAGGCGCAAAATTCTCCGAGGTCTTCTCGAAGTCCGCCAATGTGAACTGGCTGTCCTTGGCACGCGTCTTTCTTTTCGGCGCGCGGGACGTCTGGTTTGTGGTCGGTATCCCGATCTATTTCTATGCCGTTTTGTCGGACGGAACTGACGAAGGCAACCGCGCCGCGTTCTTCATGATCGGAACCTTCATGGCTGTGTGGGTGATCCTGTACGGGGCGGTACAGGCCAGTGCGCCGAAAATCCTGCACGCGGCAGAGCGCAGCGAGAGCGACCTGATCCAGGCCGCACGCAATTGGGCTGCGGCCCTGTTCTGCGTTCCTGCGGCTCTAACGCTGGCGGTTCTGCTGTCTTCGGGTCCCGAGACATGGCTGACCGCGACGCTGGTTCTGGGCTTGCTGGCGTTCGGCGCGATCTTCGCCGTCAATTCCGCATTGCACTCCTACCTCATCCTGGCCTTCACCCAATCGGAGCGGGTCACGATGGATGTGGGGTTTTATTACATGGCCAACGCGACGGGCCGCCTGATCGGCACCGTCCTGTCCGGCCTCACCTATCAGGTCGGGGGCCTGCCGCTGGTTCTGGGAACGGCGGCGGTGATGGTCGCCGCTGCTGCTCTGACATCCGGCAAACTCATCGACCAGACGTCCGAGGCCCTCTCATGACTGTTTTTGAACGCTACCTGTCCGTCTGGGTCGCCCTTGCCATGGTCGCAGGTGTTTTGATTGGCCTTGCCGCGCCTGGACTGGTCGGGCTGATTGCCTCGGCCGAGGTGGCCAGTGTCAACCTTGTGGTGGCTGTACTGATCTGGGCGATGGTTTATCCGATGATGGTCGGCGTCGATTTCGGCGCGGTGGCGGGCGTGGCACGCCAGCCCCGCGGACTGATCGTTACCCTGACGGTCAACTGGCTGATTAAACCCTTTACCATGGCGCTGCTGGCGGTCCTGTTCTTCGATTACGTTTTTGCCCCGTGGATCGAACCCGAGGATGCTGCCCAATACACAGCGGGGCTTATCCTGCTTGGCGCGGCGCCCTGCACGGCGATGGTGTTCGTCTGGTCTCAACTGACCCGGGGCGATGCGACCTATACGCTGGTTCAGGTGTCGGTAAATGACCTCATCATGGTCGTGGCTTTCGCGCCAATTGTTGCCTTTCTGCTGGGCGTAACGGACATCTCGGTGCCGTGGCAAACCCTGGTTCTGGCAACCGTGCTGTACGTGGTTCTGCCCCTGATTGCCGGGCTGATCACCCGTCGCAAACTGGGCACGCAAGCGGCGATTGACGCCTTTTCAGCGCGGGTCAAGCCGTGGTCGGTCATGGGGCTGATCGCAACGGTCGTCATCCTTTTCGGCCTGCAAGGAGAGACGATCCTCTCGAAACCGCTTGTCATCTTGCTGATCGCTGTTCCGATCCTGATTCAGAGCTATGGTATCTTCGCGCTTGCCTATGGCGCGGCCTATGCGCTGAAAGTTCCGCATCGCATCGCCGCACCCTGCGCCATGATCGGAACCTCGAATTTTTTCGAACTGGCGGTTGCCGTCGCCATCAGCCTGTTCGGCCTCAATTCCGGTGCCGCTCTGGCGACTGTGGTCGGGGTTCTGGTCGAAGTTCCGGTGATGCTGTCACTGGTTGCTTTTGCCAACAGGACGCGCGTTTCAGTTCAACAGCGCGCAGAAAGCTGAAGTCGCAGAATTGAACAGGTGCGCAAAAAAAGCGCCGGATGACAAATAATATAAGCAGGCCAGTCTTCGGACACAACGCGGTTGACCAAGTCGATGAAAGACAAGGTAATTCCTGAAAACTAGGTAGTTCCAGGGCTCTCGGATACCGGGTTCAGAACGTGCGATTCAATCCCACATCGTTTGGAGGTTCTGGACTTAACGATTTGTTCAGATATTTTTGAATCCGCAATCTTCAATTGCCATGAAAATGACAATTTGAAACTGAATTCAGCTTTGAAACGAATTTTCTTTGAGGTCCTCAGATGCTTACGTTCCCGCCGCAACCCCCGTCATCCTCTCCCCTCAGCGCAATTCAAGGTGACAGAGCTTACGGTGATGGCAACCCGGCGACCGTCACGACGATTACGTATCATTTTGGGGATTTCTACGATAAATTCGGCACTTCGTTTTGGACAGACGCATATAAGAACGAGTTCAAGCAGGCCCTTGCGGTCATAGAATCGGTCGCAAATATCCGATTCTTTGAAACCTCCAACGCCTTTGCCGCCGATCTTGTCGAGTATATCGCCCCGAGCAGTTTCTTTACTGGCCAGGGGTTTTCCCCCTATACACTGGGATATCATTACTACCCCAACTACGGCCCGTCAGAAGGTGCCTTCAACACCAACTGGTGGGCGGCCGGGCCGGGGGGTAACGGCACACCCGGGGCGTATTTTTTCACGACGATCCTACATGAAATCGGTCATGCGCTTGGTCTTGGGCATCCGCATGACACGGGGTTGTCCACAACTGTCATGAGCGGGGTGACGTCGCCCTTCAATGACTACGGCGCAAACAATCTGAATCAGGGCGTTTACACCGTCATGTCCTACAATGACGGCTGGACGCAAGTGAACGGCAATCTATCCCCATACGCGCAGTTTGGCGGATCGACCGGGTTGGGCGCGTTGGATATTGCGGCCCTGCAAGCCCTTTATGGTGCGAATACAACGCACAATTCGGGTAACACCGTTTATACTCTGCCATCAGCCAACGTCAGCGGGACAGGCTATCAGTCGATCTGGGACACAGGTGGCAACGATACGATCCAGCACCTCGGTAGCACAGGCGCGCTGATCGACCTGCGTGCAGCTACGATAGACTACTCAGCGACCGGTGGCGGGATTGTCTCCAACGTCGGTGGCGTTATGGGCGGTTTCACAATCGCTCAGGGCACCGTGATCGAAAACGCCACGGGCGGATGGGGCAACGATACGCTCATCGGGAACAGTGCGAACAATGTTCTGATTGGTACAGGCGGCAACAACACGATTATCGGCGGCGGCGGTAACGATGCTATTTTTGTCGCCTCCGGAACCGGAACAGACACCGTTCAGGGCGGCGACGGAAATGATGTGGCCATCGTCACCAGCAACAACGGCACGTTCTCAGGAGGGGCGGGTACCGATACCGTTCGATTTGTCAGCGCAACAAGCGGTTATCTGCTAATTCAGAACGGCAGCACCTACCAATTCAAAAGCGTCGCGAACGGAGCAACATTCTCTGTTTCGTCGGACGTGGAACAGTTTCAATTCTCGGATGGCGCGCAATCGTTTGACAGCGCCGGGGTTGTAGCGGCCATGGGTGTCGTGAACGTTGAAACGGTCGGCACGGTGCTTCAGCATGCAAATCAAGGGATATACGTACTGGACGGTGGATCGTCGAATGTCGCGCTGACTTACAACGGACAAGCGGTCGGCCAGAACACGCTGGGCGGCTGGCAGGCCATTCACGCCGAGGCCAGCGGTGGTGGCTATCGCGTACTTTGGCAGAACACAGACGGCAGTTACGCCGAATGGATCACCAACGGACAGGGGCATTTTCTCAATGGGTCGATAGTCAGCAACATCTACAGTCTTGAGATCGTATATGGGGCCGATATCAACGGTGATGGCACCACAGGACACGTGGCGATACCTATTGAGAGTAACGGGTCGACAACACTGTCCCTCTGGACCCAGGGCTCCTACCTTATCAATGGAAGTATCCCGGTATCCCTGAACGGCACGACAATTGCACCTGGTAGTCTGGCTGGCTGGGATGCCGTTCAGGTCGAAGCTTCTGGTGGCGGTTACAGACTTTTATGGAAAAACACCGATGGTAGTTACGCCGAATGGATCACCAACGGGCAGGGGCAATTTCTCAATGGGTCGATAGTCAGCAACATCTACAGTCTTGAGATAGTCTATGGGGCTGATATCAACGGTGATGGCACCACAGGACATGTGGCGATACCTATTGAGAGTAACGGGTCGACAACACTCTCCCTCTGGACCCAGGGCTCTTACCTTATCAATGGCAGCATCGCTGTATCGCTGCAGGACGGCACCATTGTTGCGCCTGGTAGTCTGGCTGGGTGGGATGCCGTTCAGGTCGAAGCTTCTGGTGGCGGTTACAGACTTTTATGGAAAAACACCGATGGCAGCTATGCAGAATGGTATCTGGATGGTTCAGGTCAATATGCGGGCGGTGCCCTGGTTCCTGATGTTGTCGCCGTCGAACTCTTTTATCAGTGGGATATCGATGGCAGCGGAACGGTCGGATTTGCACAACCGAAACTGGCCCACCCCGATGCTCTGGAACCTGTTGCAAACCAATTTGTCGCCAATCTGCTTCTGGCGGTCGATGAGGAAGATACGGACAATCTGATCTTTGTCGCGGAACTGGAAGACGCCGAGGAAACGGAGCCCTTCTTCGAGACAGATGGCGAACTGGCCGCACGAAACATTTCGGAAATTCAGCCAGAGCTCGGTGATAGCTTTGATCACCATTCGGAAGATGAGCTGGAAGTCTTTGACCCTCTGGAAGAAGATGCATTCCTGATCTGATCAGAGATCTGATTGCAAGACAAAAGAGAATGGCCGCCGTCAAACAGATGACTGCGGCCATTTTGCAGAAAGCGTAAGAAACCCGGGATCTGGCCTAAAAACCGCCCACTGAAATCAGGCGCGTTTTTCGCCGATTGTCGCGATACCCAGCACATCCAGTACTTTTGCTTCGATATGCTCGGCATTCATTCCGGCCTCGGCATACATATCCACCGGGCTGGCCTGATCGATGAACGTGTCAGGCAAAACCATTGAGCGATACCTGAGGCCGTGGTCGAACACCCCTTCGTCCGAAAGCAGTTGCGCAACGTGGCTGCCGAACCCGCCCACTGCACCTTCTTCGATGGTTATCAGGGCCTCGTGATCCCCAGCCAGCGACAGAATCAGGTCCCGATCCAGCGGTTTGGCAAAGCGGGCATCGGCAATAGTGGGTGAAATGCCCTTGGCTGTCAAAGATTCCGCAGCCTTCTCCACCTCGGCCAGGCGCGTGCCAAATGACAGCAACGCCACGCGCGCGCCCTTCCGGATCATGCGACCCTTGCCGATTTCCAGAATTTCACCGCGTTCCGGCAGTTCTACGCCAACACCTTCGCCACGCGGATAGCGGAACGCGATGGGGCCGTCGTCATGGGCTGCGGCAGTCGCAACCATATGCATCAGTTCCGCCTCGTCAGCGGCGGCCATCACCACCATGCCCGGCAGATTGGCCAGATAAGCGATGTCAAACGAACCGGCATGCGTCGCGCCATCCGCGCCCACCAGCCCGGCGCGATCGATTGCAAATCGCACCGGCAACCGCTGGATGGCAACATCATGAACAACCTGATCATACCCACGCTGCAAAAAGGTCGAGTACATCGCGCAGAACGGTTTCATCCCGCCTGCAGCCAGTGCGGCGGCAAATGTTACCCCGTGCTGTTCGGCAATCGCCACGTCAAAACAGCGCGATGGGTAGCGTTCGGCAAACAGGTTCAGGCCCGTACCATCCGGCATTGCGGCTGTGACCGCGACGATCTTGTCGTCACGCGCAGCCTCTTCAACAAGCGTTTTGCCGAAAACCGAAGTGTAGGACGGCGCGTTGGATGGTGCCTTTTTTTGTTCGCCCGTCACCACGTCGAATTTCGCCGTCGCGTGCCCCCTGTCGCGGGCCTGTTCGGCCGGGGCGAAACCTTTGCCCTTCTTGGTCAACACATGGATCAGGATCGGCCCGGTTGCCCGCGCCTTGACGGTGCGCAGCACCGGCAGCAACTGGTCCATGTCATGCCCGTCGATCGGTCCCACATAGGAAAAGCCCAGTTCTTCGAACAGCGTGCCCCCTACGGCCATCCCCTTCAGCATCTCCTTGGCGCGCTTTGCGCCTTCACGGAACGGTTCCGGCAGCAGCGAGACCGCGCCTTTGGCGGCAGCTTTCAGATCGTGGAACGGTTCTTCGGCGTAAATTCGCGACAGATAGTTGGAGAGCGCACCAACCGGTGGCGCAATGCTCATCTCATTGTCGTTCAGAATGACGATCAGGCGTTTCTTCAGATGGCCGGCGTTGTTCATCGCCTCAAAGGCCATGCCCGCAGACATCGAACCGTCGCCGATCACGGCAATCGCGTCACCCAGACCTTCGGGTGTTACTCCGCCCAGATCGCGCGCCACGGCAAAGCCCAGCGCCGCACTGATCGATGTACTGGAATGCGCCGCGCCAAAGGGGTCATATGGGCTTTCGCTGCGCTTGGTGAACCCGCTCAGGCCATCTTTCTGGCGCAGGGTCCGGATTCGGTCGCGGCGTTCGGTCAAAATCTTGTGCGGATAGCACTGATGGCCGACGTCCCAGATGATCTTGTCGCGCGGTGTTTCGAAAACCGCATGCAACGCCGTGGTCAGTTCGACCACGCCCAATCCCGCACCCAGATGCCCGCCGGTGACGGAAACCGCCGAAATCGTCTCGGCCCGCAGCTCCTGCGCCACCTGATGCAACTGCGCGTCCGAGAACCGCCTGAGGTCCGCAGGGCGGTTCACAAGGTCCAGCAGGGGCGTATTCGGGCGGTCAGACATTTGGCGCGTTCCTGGCTTAGCTGTCCCGGGCAATAACGAAGCGGGCGGCGTCCTTCAAGGTTTCTGCCTGCGGACCATACCCATCCAGCGCGGCACAGGCCTGATTTGCCAGGTCCACGGCACGAGCCTTGGCCGCGTCCAGACCCAGCAGCGAGACAAAGGTCGCCTTTCCGGCCGCCGCATCCTTTTGCAAACGCTTGCCGGCTTTTTCGGCGTCACCTTCTACATCCAAGATGTCATCAGCAATCTGGAAGGCAAGTCCAAGGGCACGGGCATATTGGCGCATCGGCTCTGGGTCGATCTGCGCCAGGCGCGCACCCGCACAGGCGGACCATTCGATCAGTGCGCCGGTTTTGCCCGCCTGCAGGCGCGTGATTTCATCCAGTGTCAGCGGGGTTTCCGCCGTTTCCGCCGCAATATCCATTGCCTGACCCAGAACCATCCCCTGCGCGCCACTCGCCTTGGCCAATGTCACGGCAAGTTCCGCGCGCACCTCGGCGGTTCCAACCTCGGGCCGGGTGCACAATTCAAAGGCCAGTGTCTGCAGGGAATCGCCGGTCAAAAGGGCAGTGCCTTCGTCCCATTTCACGTGCACTGTCGGGCGACCTCGGCGCATATCATCGTCGTCCATGCAGGGCAGATCGTCATGGACGAGTGAATAAGCATGCAACGCCTCGATCCCGGTTGCGGGCCAGATCGCCTGCGCGGCGTCAATTCCATGTAACCGTGCGCTTTCCAGTACCAGGAACCCGCGCAGGCGCTTTCCGCCCTCGGTGGCATAGGCCATCGCCCGGGTCACATCCAGATCGTCCAGCGCCCCCAGCACCAGATCGAACTGGTGCTGAATCCGCGCGGCATCCTGCGCCAGAATGTCCTGAAACATCTACAAACCTTCGACAGAGGTCGTCCCGGTCGGCTGCCCGTCGGCGTCCAGAGTGATCGCAGCCACCTTTTCCTCGGCCCGCTTCAGCTCGTCCTCGCAGCGCTTCTTCAGCTGCGCGCCACGCTCATACAGCGCGATGGATTGGTCCAGCGCCACGTCGCCGCGCTCCAGCTGGCCGACCACGGCCTCAAGCTCTTTCATCGCCTGTTCGAAAGTCATCTGCTCAACTGGGGTATCGGTCATCGTGCTGCCTTCATCAGTTCTTCCACATGGGCGCGTGTCGCCTCGGCCAGTGCGTTCAGATCATATCCGCCTTCCAGAGTCGAGACGATGCGGCCGCCGCAAACCTCATCGGCGATCCTGCACAGTTCGGCCGTGATCCAGGCGAAGTCGCCGGTCGACCAATTGAGATTGGCCAGGGGATCGTTCTGATGCGCGTCGAACCCGGCCGAGATAATGATCAGTTCCGGCTTGAATGCACGCAAACGCGGAAAGGCCTGCGTTTCGTAGGCCCTGCGCATTTCAGGGCCACCCGTACCGGGCGCCAGCGGAATATTCAGGATTGTCTCGAAGGCGCCGGTCTCATCCGGACGACCCGATCCGGGCCACAATGGCATCTGTTGGCTGGTGATCAGCAACGCGCGCCGCTCGTCCCAAAGCAAATCCTGCGTACCGTTGCCGTGATGTACATCAAAATCCACCACCGCCACCCGGCCAAGACCATGATGGTCCAGCGCATGTTTGGCCGCCAGCGCAGCGTTGCCGAACAGGCAGAACCCCATGGCCGTGTCAGTTTCGGCATGATGCCCGGGAGGTCGGATGGCGCAGAAGGCATTGCCGGCGTCTCCCTCCAAAACCATGTCCACGGCCCGAACAACCGCACCGGCGGCGCGATAGGCAGCGTCGATCGAACCCGGAGACAGAAACGTGTCCCCGTCAATCTGGGCAAACCCGTCGACGGGGCGCATTTTGCGCAGGTCGCTGATGTAGCTTTGCGGGTGTATGCGCAAAAGATCGTCATCCGCCGCCAAGGGGGCGGTCACCCGATTCAGGTCCAGGGGTTCAAGCGCATGCAGAATATGCTCCAGCCGTGCGACACGTTCGGGGTGCCCGTCGGGTGTTACATGCCCAAGGCAATCCGCGTGGGTCAAAAGGGCTGTTTTCATGGGGATCCCTTCTTCATCTGGCTAAAAATATCCTCGCCGAAGGCTTCAAGTCGCCGCGCAGCGGCACCTCTCAGTCCGGCGCCAGCATGTACCCGGCCCCGCGCACTGTCTGAAGATAGCGCGGTTGCTTCGGGTCCTGTTCGATCTTGCGGCGCAGGCGGGTGATCTGCACATCCACCGCCCGCTCCTGTGCCTGGCCTTTGTCCCGGCCCAAATCCTCGACAAGTTTGGCGCGGCTGATCGGTTCACCCGGCTGGGCCGAAAAAATCTTCATCAACTGGCTTTCCGTCGCCGTCAGCCGTACCGGGTTCTCGCCCTGCCACATCTCTCCGCGCTCAATATCGTACCGAATGGGTCCAAGTTGCAAAATCTTGGCTGCGCTGTCCTGTGCAGGCGTGTCTGGCATCCGTCTCAGGATCGCATTGATCCGCAGCAGCAGTTCCTTGGGCTCAAAGGGTTTGGACAGGTAGTCGTCCGCGCCCGCTTCCAGCCCGGAAATCCGATGCTCGGTCTCACCCTTTGCCGTCAACAGCAGGATTGGTGTCGCATGAGTTTCGCGCAGGGACCGCGTCAGGCTGACGCCGTCCTCGCCGGGCATCATCACATCCAGAACGATCAGGTCAAAGTCCAGTCCGGACAGCACCCGCCGGGCGTGCGCCGCATCCCGGGCCGCCGTGACCAGAAATCCGTTACGCATCAGGAATTTCTTGAGGAGATCACGAATGCGCTCGTCATCATCGACGATCAGCAGATGGGCGTCCATTTCGCTCATGAAGTCGTATCCCGCAATTTCGTATATGCATGACGCATATCAGCATCCATCATCGCTTCAAGCACTTTGCGAAAGCCCGAGACCGCCTCGGGTCCGGCTTCCTTGTAAGCCGCGCGCATCCGAACGCGCTGCGCCTCGGACAGCGTCGCCTCCAGTGCCCTGCCATTCTCTGTCAGAAATAGGTGTCGTTCCCGTTTGTCCACTGTTCCGACCCGGCTTTCCACCAAACCGTCTTCGATCAAAGTGCGTAAGACCCTGTTCAGAGACTGTTTTGTCACCCCCAGAATGGCCAGCAGATTATTGACCGTTGTCCCCGGCGCGCGGTTGATGAAATGGATGGCCCTGTGATGCGCACGGCCATAGGCCATCTGCGCCAGAATGCGATCCGGATCGGCGGTAAAGCCGCGATACGCAAAGAACATCGCCTCGATCCCCTGCCGCAACTGCTCGTCAGTCAGAAACAGCAGGCTTTCTCCACCAAAGACCTGAGTCGGGCGGGTGTCGGACATATTGCGCCTCATTCGTTACTCGGGTTGACTTTATGTCAGTGATATTGACATTCCAAGTGCACACAGGAATCGATTCCCAGTTTTTGCGCAATTTCATGTCCATTTCAGGCAAAACTTGCGCAACAATCGGAAACAATTACCGGCTCAGGAGGTTCGCATGGCGGGATATGACGATCGTGACGGTGTCATCTGGTTGGATGGCAAACTTGTACCCTGGCGCGAGGCCAATGTGCATATTCTGACCCACGCAATGCATTATGCCTCGTCCGTATTCGAAGGCGAACGGGCGTATAACGGCAAAATTTTCAAAAGTCGCGAGCATTCGAAACGTCTGATCGCCTCGGCCGAGGCGCTGGATATGCCCATGCCTTATGACGTCGATCAAATCGAAGCCGCCAAGGAAGAGGCGCTGAAAGCCAGCGGTCTTCAGGATGCCTATGTACGCGCACTGGTCTGGCGCGGTTCGGGTGACGATATGGGTGTGGCTTCGGCCAGAAACCCGGTGCGGATGGCTGTCGCGGTCTGGCCCTGGGGCGCATATTATGGTGACGCCAAGATGCAGGGCGCCAAGCTGGACATCGCCGAATGGAAGCGGCCCAGCCCGGAAACCATACCGGTTCACGCCAAGGCGGCGGGCCTCTACATGATCTGCACGATCTCGAAACACAAAGCCGAAGCCAAAGGCTGCTCGGACGCCCTGTTCATGGATTGGCGTGGGTTTGTGGCCGAGGCAACCGGCGCCAACGTGTTCTTCGTCAAGGATGGCGAGGTCCACACTCCGTTGGCCGACTGCTTCCTGAACGGCATCACCCGCCAAACGGTCATTCAGATGCTGAAGGACAAAGGCATTACCGTGCACGAGCGCCGGATCAAACCGGAAGAGATGGCCGATTTCGAGCAATGCTGGCTGACCGGCACCGCTGCTGAGGTCACCCCGGTTGGGCAGATCGGCAACTATACGTTCGAAGTTGGCGATCTTACCCGTGAAATCGCGGCAGACTACGAAGCCCTCGTCCGCGCCTAATCCCGAGCCCGAGAACCATTGAAACCCTCGCTTTTGGCGGGAGTTTTTCTATGCAGGTTGTCCGGATTTCCTTGCTGAACGTTCAGCCGGATGGACGATTGCGCAAGGATGTGTACAGTGCTGTCATGTTGGACCTGCTCAGCGATATCCTCACACGCCTGTCCCTGCGCGGGACGTTCTATTTCCGCACATCCTTTACGCCCCCCTTTGGAATTCAGGTTCCGGCCTTTGAAAACGTGGCTCGGTTCCATTTCGTGCAACGCGGGGAATTGAAGGTTCATGTGTCTTCAACCGGAGACACATTGCGCCTCAAACAAGGGGATCTGATCCTTGTTCCGCATGGGGCGGCCCATGCGTTGTTGTGCAACGAGGTCAGACCATTCGATGCGCTGCCACTGGAGCAGGTGCTGCAGCAGTCCGGCTATCAGGGTGACGGTGTTCTGGTCTATGGGGGCGAGGACAAGGATCGCGACACGCAGCTGATCTGCGGGCATTTCTCTTTCACCGCGCCACCGGGGCGACGCGGAACAGGACATATGCTGATTGATCGGCTGCCGCCCTATATTCTGATCGAAAATTACGGCGAAGAGGCGGGCGCCTGGATCGAGGCTACCCTGCGCATGATCGGGTCAGAAGTGAGCGGGGCCCGGATCGGGGGCGACCTGATCGCGCTGAAACTGTCCGAGGTCCTGTTTGCACAGGCAATCCGTGCCTATCTGGAACACCAAAGCCCCAGTAACGCCGCTCTGGCGGGATTTGCCGACCAGCGGGTTTCGCGCGCGCTTACCGCGTTTCACCGCGCCCCCGCACAGGAGTGGAGCGTGGAGACACTGGCCCGCGAGGCAGGAATGTCGCGCACGGCATTCGCACAGTTGTTTGCCGAGAAGATGGGAACGACACCCATGCAGTATCTGACCAACTGGCGCATGCAGATTGCCTGCCATGGCCTGACCGAAAGCCGCTGGAACGTCGCTGATGCCGCCGCCGAAGTGGGTTATGCCTCGGAGGCTGCGTTTTCCCGCGTTTTCAAAAAACAGATCGGCCTATCTCCCGCGGCCTATCGGGCGATGAACTAATACCTCGATCTGCTGAACGATCTGCAAAGAGCTGCGAACGCCAAGAGCTAATACGTCCTGAACTGCACCCTTATCTTGGGGCTACTCCAAGCAAGGAAAGGAAACATCATGTCTCTTCGTTTCGTAACGCGCACCGTGCACGCCTATCTTGATTACCCGGTCGCCCTGGCCCTTATGATCCTGCCTTTTGTTCTGGGATTGGGTCAATCAAACCCGATCGCCTTGTGGCTGTCCGTCACAACGGGCGTCGCCGCATTTGTTCTGACCGTTCTGACCGATCATCACCTTGGGATCTGGCGGGTCCTGCCCTACAAGCTCCATCTCACGGTGGACCTGATTGTCGGGATCACCTTTCTGCTGGCACCCAGCCTTTTTGGTTTCACCGGGCTGGACGCGGTCTTTTACTGGCTGAACGGTGCGGCCGTGGTTGTTGTCATTTCACTCAGCGCGCCCGAGCAAGGCGTCACCGCCTGAGTGCAAATTCAGACTTGAGTATTCCGACTAAAACAGTCAGATTCTTAAGAAGCGCCGGATGCATCTGTTTCGGCATCAGGTTTCGGGGCGGTCTGCGAGCTTAGCGCAGCACAAGGTGACGGCACGCCACCGCCCCGAAAACGACTATGAGAGGTTTGGGATGTGTCGCCCGTTTGATGAACTCATGTCCAAACACGAGGCCGCGACCTCCTGCGGGTGTGGCTGCAATGAAGATTATGCCGCCTATCTCGATCAGAACGGGCCAATCAGTAAAGATACAGACACCCGAGTTTCCGAAGAAGAGTCAGCCCGTCTACGCGAGTCAGTGCGCCGTGTGTTTGAAGCCCGAGCCGCACGAAGCGGCCCGGTGAATGATTGACCAAACCGACCCCGTATCAGAAATCGACGCCGCGCTGGGCTTTGATACCGGCCTGAAACGGGTGTTTTTCCACGTTCATTTCGGTGACCAGATCGGCATAGTCCCGCAGCGCTTGAGGCGCGTCGCGACCTGTCAGAAAGACGCTGGTACGCTCTGACCGGTTCTTCAGCCCGTCGATCACCTGTTCGACCGAAAGGTACTCGTAGCGCAATGCGATGTTGATCTCGTCCAGCACGACAAGATCATAATCTCCGCTGCTCATCAGCTTGCACGCTTTGTCGAAAGCGGCGTTTGCGGCGGCGATATCGCGTTCCTTATCCTGTGTATCCCATGTAAAACCTTCGCCCATGGTGTGCCACGTCACCAGATCGCGCTCTTCGAAAAAGCGCCGTTCACCGGTTTTCCATTTGCCCTTGATGAACTGTACAACGGCAACCTGCTGACCCCAGCCCAGCGCCCTGATCACGACACCAAATGCGGCCGAGGATTTGCCTTTGCCCTTGCCTGTGTTGATCAGAACCAGGCCGCGTTCGGGATCGACCGCCTCGGAAACCTTCTTACGGTGCTCAGCCTGCACCTTTTGCATCTTTTCCTTGTGATCCTGTGCGTCACTCATCGGGAAACCTCGTTGTTTGTCGCGCCCAAACTAGGGAAAGATGGCGAAAGGTAAAGTCACGCTTTGGGGTCCGTGACAGATCTGGCCTTGCCGCGCTCCAGCCCCAGCTGATGCTCGCGCCAGATCACCACCGCATTGCCGGCGATGACCAGAACAGCCCCAAGCAAAATGGCCAGCGTTGGCAGCTCATCGAACCAGACATAGCCGATACCGATGGCAAACAACATGGTGGTATAGTCATATGGGGCCAGCATCGAGGCCTGTCCAAACCGGTACGAGGACGTCACCAGGATTTGCGCGACCCCCCCGGTCAGTCCCATCGCAATCAGTATCGCCAGCTGCTCCCATGTCGGCACGGCCCAGCCCCAGAATACCGTCAGCCCGGACAGGGCGGTCGCCGTAACCGAAAAGTAGAAAACAATCGCTGCCGGATGGTCCACCTGAACCAATTGCCGGATGTGAATCTGCACAAAGGCCCGCGCGATTGTCGCGCCCAGCACGCAAAGCGCACCAATTGTGGCCGCCAGTTCCAGTTCGGTGCTGCCAAGCCGCGGCCACAACATGATCAGAACACCCAAAAGGCCCAGAATGACGGCACCAATACGGATCAAACGGATACGTTCGCCCAACATGACCGCTGCGAGAACCAGGGTAAAAATCGGGGTCGCATAGCCAATGGCAGTCACTTCGGGCAGCGGCAGCAGGCTGAGCCCGGTGAAAGTCAAACCCATTGCGGTCGTGCCCAGAACACCGCGCCAGAAATGACCCATCGGCTTTTTGACCACGAAGCCCTGCGCCAGTTCCCCACGCGATATCAGCCAGATGATGATGACCGGAATGGCAAAGAGCGACCGGAAAAAAACCAGTTCACCCGGTGGAAAATCTTCTGACAATGCCTTGACCAGCGCCGACATCAAGGTGAACAGAAAAAGGGCGCTGAGTTTCAGCGCCACGGCCAGTACGGGTCGATGCGATGTTAAGGGTTTTGCCATCGGCGCGACCCTGCGCCTTTGCGGCGCAAAGATCAACGGCTGGAATCAGCGGTCTGTCCAGCTTGGCGGCAAGGTACTGCCGATCTCTTCCGCGAATTCTTCAAGAAAACGGATCATCCGGCCGATCCGCTGCTGCGCGATCTGTTTTCCGGTCTCGGTCAGCATGTCATTCGGCAGGCTGAGAAGCTTGACTTTCCAATGGTCGACCGAGAAGTGCAGGTCATCCAGAGGCCGGTGTTCTGCAAACGGGTCGGCCGGATCATAAAGCGACCGCCCCAATGCGCCGGAAACAGAAAAGTTGCGGGCTACGCCGATCGCGCCCAACGCATCCAGCCGGTCGGCATCCCGCAGAATACGGGCCTCATCCGTTTCAGGCGTGATGTTGGCCGAAAAGCTGTGGGATTCAATTGCGTGCTGAATGGCGCGGATCTGATCCGGGCGATAGCCCAATTCCCTCAGAACAGTCTCTGATTCCGTCGCGGACCGGCGCGAGGCCAGATGCCGGCAAGGGTCATCTTTTGGCAGGTTCACCAGATCATGCAGATAGCTTGCGGCCAGAAGCACGGCCATATCCGTTTCGCGATCCGCGATGGCCTGCGCATTCACCCAGACCCGGTCTAGGTGGGCCAGATCATGGGCAGGGTCGGTCTCCATCCGCTGCGCAACGATGCCGCGCAGGCGTGTCCGCAGATCAGCCGATCCGTCCACGGTTCTCTCCGATCTGGCCGCGGTGCAGCAGCAGGTGGTCTAGGATCACGCAAGCCATCATCGCCTCGCCTACCGGGACAGCGCGAATGCCGACGCAGGGGTCATGGCGGCCTTTGGTGATGATTTCGGTCTCTTCCCCGGATTTGGTGATCGTTTTGCGAGTTGTCAGGATGGACGAGGTCGGCTTGACCGCGAAACGGACCACAATGTCCTGTCCGGTCGAGATACCGCCGAGAATACCGCCCGCGTGGTTCGAACTGTATTGCGGGCCGTTCTGGCCCATGAAGATCTCATCTGCATTGGCCTCTCCGGTCAGTTCCGCCGCGGCCATACCCTCGCCGATCTCGACGCCCTTGACCGCATTGATCGACATCATCGCGGCGGCCAGATCAGTGTCTAATTTGGCATAAACCGGCGCACCAAGACCGGCAGGAACGCCGCGCGCGACCACTTCGACCACGGCACCAACCGAGTTTCCGGATTTGCGCAGATCGTCCAGAAAAGCCGCCCAACCCTCGGCCGCGTGCGCATCCGGGGTCCAGAACGGATTTTGTTCGATCTGGGACCAGTCGAAATTGTCGCGATTAATCTTGTGGGGTCCGATCTGCGTCATGTAACCGGTGATCTGAACATTGGGGGCAATCTGTTTGATCGCCTCACGCGCCAGACCTCCGGCCGCAACACGAGAGGCCGTTTCGCGGGCCGAACTGCGCCCACCACCGCGATAATCGCGGATGCCGTATTTCTGCCAGTAGGTGATATCGGCGTGGCCCGGGCGGAACTTGTCCATGATGTCGCCGTAATCTTTCGAGCGCTGATCGGTGTTTTCGATCATCAGCTGCACGGGGGTCCCGGTGGTCTGGCCTTCGAACACACCCGAGAGGATTTTCACCTGATCCGGTTCACGCCGCTGAGTGGTGAACTTGTTCTGCCCCGGTTTGCGCTTGTCCAGCCAGTGCTGGATCATTCCCTCGTCGATCGCGACGCCCGGCGGGCAGCCATCGACGGTCGCACCCAAAGCGGGTCCGTGGCTTTCACCCCAGGTGGTGACGCGGAAAAGATGGCCAAAGCTGTTCATCGACATGAGGCGTGCTCCTTTGCGCGATGTGATTAGCGGTCGCGGGGCCCGGCCTCAAGCGGATTTGCTGATTGGTCCGGGGGGCGCTGCCCGATGGGCAGCGCGTTTTGAGTATTTTTGAAAAGATGAAGTTCAGGCGACTTGCGCAATCTCTGCACGGGATTCGGTGATCTTGAGAGCGGCCTGTGCGGCTTCGCGCCCTTTTTTAACGAAATGCGCACGATAGATGGCGTTGTGGTGGTCGGTTTCCTGATACTGGTGCGGCGTGAGCGAGACCGAGAGGACGGGAACGCCCGTGTCCATTCCGGCGCGCATCAGCCCGTCGACCACGGCCTGTGCCACGAAGTCATGCCGGTAGATGCCGCCATCCACGACAAAGGCGGCGCAGGCAACAGCGGCGTAGCGCCCGGTTTGGGCCAGATCGCGGGCCAGCAGAGGCATCTCGAACGCGCCCGGCACGTCGAAAACATCGACCTGATCGGCAGGGATCAGTTCCAGAAACCCGTCGAGCGCCCGGTCAACGATGTCCGAATGCCAGTTGGCTTTGACGAATGCATAGCGGGTGTGTGTCATCAAGATCTCCTTTCGGTTTGGTTGCCAACTGGCTGTCGCGAGAACCGGTTCCCACTTTTCGCTGCCAGCCCGGCATGACACGTCACCCAAGGCGATCACGAGCCGCCGCGCCGTTTGGCGGCGCGCCAGCACGTTCTCTTTCATCCGGACTGTAACCGTCGGCTCTGGCCTCTCACCAGATCTGCTGACACCCCGGTCGCCGGGGCCGCTCGCGGGCTTGCGGGTCGTGACCCGCATACCGCCGGTGGGGAATTCCGCCCCGCCCTGAGAACGCGCGGACCTTGCCAAGGTGCGGGCGGTTCTGCAAGAGATTTCGCAGGAGGATAGACATGCACCCGAACCCTGCCTTCCGCGCTGAAGACACTGCGCGCCATATCGCCTTTGCCCGAGAACGGGCGTTCGGGGTTCTGACCCTTTCCACGGATCAGGCGCCGTTGCTCAGCCATGTGCCTTTCTTAATTAGCGAAGATGGGGCCGTTGCCGACCTGCATCTGGTGCGATCGAACCCGATTGTGCACGCACTGAAACAGCCGCGTGTTGCCCGGATCGCCGTGTCCGGGCCGGACGGGTACATCTCACCCGATTGGTACGGGGCCGAGGACCAGGTGCCGACATGGAACTATGTCGCCGTGCACCTGACAGGCCGGATCAGGGTACTGCCACATTCTGAATTGCGGGATTTGCTGGATCGCCAATCCGCTTTCTACGAAGAGCGCCTGCGGCCCAAGCCGCCCTGGACCGCCGGAAAGATGAACTCGGACGCGTTGGAGCGCATGATGCGGATGATTGTCCCGTGCAGACTGCAGGTGGACGACATTCAGGGCACCTGGAAGCTGAATCAGAACAAAACCGACAAGATGCGGCATTCTGCGGCCGATTACGTTGAAGCGGATGGTTTTGGCAGCGAGACCGGATTGCTGGCCACATTGATGCGGGGAACATGACCAGCCGGATCGGTCATTCGCTGAAGGTCGCCAGATAGGCCGCGATATCGTCGGCGCCCTTTTTCAGCCTGACGCTCATGTTCGGACGCGCGGTTTCGTCATTAAGGTACTCCCTGATAAAGCCAATCGGATCTTGGGAGTAGGCAGAAATGTTCTCTTCGGTCCAGGCCAGCCCTTCTTCGCCCGCCCGTATCATGTCGTCAGTAAACATGCCGATCGGCAGACGCTCGCTGCCATAGCGATAATCATTTTCGGCTCCGGCAACGCGACCTACGACACCAAAGAGATTCGGACCGGTTATGCCGCCTTTGACCAAAACCTCGCCATCTTTGATGATTGCGTGGCAAGAAGAACAGCGGTTGTAGAGTTTTTCGCCTTTTTCCGGATCGCCGGCGGCAGTGGCCTGAGATGCAGCGGCCAGCGCCAGGGTCACGACGGTTGCAAAGAGCTTTGACATAGAGAACGTCCTGTTGCGGGTGAGGTTTCCCCTGCCCTTCCGGGATTCCCGTTAAAAGTGCAATCGAAAACAGCCACATCTATGCGGTTGAAAAATATGTATTTTCAACTCAAAATTTACGTGACGGTGGAGGCCCTTAAAGTGGAAATTTGTGCGGCGAAATCTGGTCAGGAGTATGCAGACCGGGGACCTTGTGGCACGTCCGGTGTCAGCATCAGGACAGGTTCCCCGTTTCGATATGTGACCCCGAATCACGTTGCGCCCGATCTGCGGTGATCGGCAAATTTCCCCGCTTAACCCCACCGCTATCTTGAAAAAATGCCCCTTCGTTGTGACATGAATGCCCAGATGCGGCGTAGTGCGCGCCTATGACCGCTGGACGAACCGTTTTCTCCCGGATAGATAGCCGCGATGAGACGCCGTATTTGATGCGGTGCTGATGCATGTTTGCCCGGTCCACCCGGGCGTCGGAATCGGAGAAAACCTCGTGTCCCACGCAGAAGACCACGAAGGCACCCGCAGAGATTTCCTCTACTACGTCGCTGGCGGCGCAGGTGTCGTTGCAACGGGGGCGGCCGTCTGGCCCCTGGTCAACCAAATGAACCCATCGGCAGACGTTCAGGCGCTGTCCTCGATCCGCGTGGATGTCAGCGGGGTTGAGCCGGGTACGCAGCTGACAGTCAAGTGGCTGGGCAAGCCCGTGTTCATCCGTCACCGCACCGGTGCCGAGATCCAGGAAGCGCAGGAGCAGGACGCCGAAGGCGTTGACGCTCTGCCGGATCCGCTGGCCCGCAACTTCAACCTGAACGCTGATGCGCCGGCAACCGACGCCAACCGCGTCATGCCTTCGCCCGAAGGCGAAGCACCGGGCGCATGGATCGTTCAGATGGGCGTCTGCACCCATCTGGGTTGCGTACCTTTGGGTGATGCCGGCGATTTTGGCGGCTGGTTCTGCCCCTGCCACGGTTCGCACTATGACCTTGCCGGTCGTATCCGCAAAGGCCCTGCGCCTGAAAACCTGCCCGTTCCGCCTGCGGAGTGGACGGATAACTCCACCATCAGACTCGGCTAAGGGAGACCCAGATGTCCGGAATTCCCCACGATCATTACGAGCCGAAGACAAACGGCGAAAAGTGGCTGAACAGCCGCCTTCCCATCGTCGGCCTGCTGTATGACACCCTCATGATCCCGACCCCCAAGAACCTGAACTGGTGGTGGATCTGGGGCATCGTTCTGGCGTTCTGCCTGGCGCTGCAAATCGTCACCGGCATCATCCTGGTGATGCACTATACTCCGCATGTCGATCTGGCCTTTGCCAGCGTCGAACACATCATGCGCAACGTGAATGGCGGCTACTTTATCCGCTATCTGCACATGAACGGCGCGTCGCTTTTCTTTGTCGCGGTCTATATTCACATGTTCCGCGGCCTGTTTTATGGCTCGTACAAAGCCCCGCGTGAGATCACGTGGATCATCGGTATGCTGATCTACCTGATGATGATGGGCACTGCCTTCATGGGCTACGTTCTGCCCTGGGGTCAGATGTCCTTCTGGGGTGCGACCGTGATCACCGGCCTGTTTGGCGCGATCCCGTTCATTGGCGATGCGATCCAGACCTGGCTGCTGGGCGGACCCGCCGTAGACAACGCCACGCTGAACCGCTTCTTCTCGCTGCACTACCTGCTGCCATTCATCATCGCGGCGCTGGTCATCGTGCACATCTGGGCCTTCCACACCACCGGAAACAACAACCCCACGGGTGTTGAGGTGCGTCGTGGCTCGAAGGCCGAGGCAGAGAAAGACACGCTGCCGTTCTGGCCCTACTTCGTGATCAAGGACCTGTTTGCGCTGGCCGTGATCCTGGTAATCTTCTGGGCGATTGTCGGTTTCATGCCGAACTACCTGGGCCACCCGGACAACTACATCGAAGCCAACCCGCTGGTTACGCCTGCGCACATCGTTCCCGAATGGTACTTCCTGCCGTTCTACGCGATCCTGCGGGCGTTCACCGGTGAGGTCTGGGTTGTTCAGTTCGCCAGCTTCATCACAGGCGGTATCGTCGACGCCAAGTTCTTTGGTGTGATTGCGATGTTCGGTGCGATCCTGGCAATGGCTCTGGCACCCTGGCTGGACACGTCGACCGTGCGTTCGGGCAAGTACCGCCCGATGTTCAAATGGTGGTTCTACCTGCTGATCATCGACTTCTTCGCCCTGATGTGGCTGGGTGCGATGCCCGCGGAAGAGCCTTACGCAACCTTCTCGCTGATCGCGTCCGCCTACTGGTTCGCCTATTTCTTCGTGATCCTGCCGATCCTGGGTGTTATCGAAAAACCCGAGGCGCAGCCGGAAACCATCGAAGAAGACTTCAACGCGCATTATGGCAAGGCAGACGCCGACGCCACGCCGGCCGAGTAAGAAGAGGGACCGGAAACATGTTCAAGAAACTTGCAATCGGTGCCGCGTTTGCCATCGCCCTTACCCCTGCTGCGTCCTTCGCGGCAGGCGGCGGCGAGCAGCACATCGAAGACTTCGACTTCTCGTTCGAAGGCCCCTTTGGCACCTGGGATCAAAACCAGCTGCAGCGTGGTCTTCAGGTCTACACTGAAGTCTGTGCGGCCTGCCACGGCCTGAGATACGTACCCCTGCGCGACCTTGAGGCGCTGGGATATTCGGAAGAAGCAGTCATCGCCTATGCGGCTGGCAACTTTGAAGTGTTCGATCCCGAGCTGGATGATTTCCGTCCGGCAATCCCGACGGACCACTTCCCGGCCAATGACGGCGTTGGCGCACCGGACCTGAGCCTGATGGCCAAGGCCCGTGCCGGCTTCCACGGCCCTTACGGGTTGGGCATCAACCAGCTGTTCAAAGGCATGGGTGGTGCGGAATACATCGCCTCGCTGCTGGATGGCTATACCGGTAAGGAAAAGGAAGAGGCAGGTGCGGTTCTGTACGAAAACACCGCCTTCCCGGGTGGCTGGATTTCGATGGCACCGCCGCTGGCCGAAGATCAGGTGGAATTCGCCGATGGCCACCCTGCCACCGTCGAAGCCATGTCCGAGGACATCGCCGCCTTCCTGATGTGGACCGCCGAACCGAAGATGATGGATCGCAAGAATGCCGGTTTCGTTGGCGTTCTGTTCCTGTCGGTGCTGTCGGTTCTGCTGTATCTGGTCAACAAGCGCCTTTGGGCACCCCACAAAGGCAAGAAGCTGCACTAAGCACTGACCCGCAAAGAACGAAGAAACCCCCGCGCCATTGGCAGTGGGGGTTTTTTGTTGTGATCGGAGTGAAGGGGCCAGCCCCTTCTTGGCCTGCGGCCAATTCAACCCCGGGATATTTCTGGCCAGATGAAAAGCGGATCAGGCTGTCAGTTGAGTGTCCGTGTTGCCCCTAATGGTGGCGGTCACGATCTTGCCTTCGGTTTGCGGTGTGGAAAACGTCACTTCGGTGAACTGCTCGGTCCGGCCCATGTTCGGGTTCTCCATCAGGATGTGATGGGTTCTGCCGATCTGGGCGGTCAGGTGTTTGGAGACCTGAACCGCTCCTGCCGCGCGTAAACGGGCGGCGCGGTCTTTGATGACATTGCCGTTGATCTGCTGCGGTATTCGGGCCGCCGGAGTGCCATCGCGTTTGGAATACGGGAAGACGTGCAGCCAGGTCAGGTCGCAATCTTTGACCAGCTTCAGCGAGTTCTCGAAATGCGCTTCGGATTCGGTTGGGAAACCCGCGATGATATCGGCGCCAAAGGTCATATCGGGGCGCAGTTTGCGGGCCTCTTCCGTGAAGCGAATTGCATCATCGCGCAGGTGGCGGCGCTTCATGCGCTTCAGGATCAGATCGTCGCCATGCTGCAACGACAGGTGCAGATGCGGCATCAGGCGCGGCTCGGTCGCGATCGCTTGCATCAGGTTTTCATCCACCTCGATGGAATCAATCGAACTTATCCGCAGGCGCGGCAGGTCCGGTACCAGCTTCAGAATGCGCATCACCAGATCACCCAGCTTGGGCTGCGCCGGCAGGTCTGCCCCCCACGAGGTCAGGTCTACACCCGTCAAGACAACTTCGTTGTACCCCCGCTCCACCAGCCGTTTGATCTGGTCGACCACAACGCCCGCCGGGACGCTACGCGAATTGCCACGGCCATAAGGGATGATGCAGAAAGTGCACCGATGGTCACAGCCATTCTGGACCTGCACATAAGCGCGCGAGCGCGTGCCGAACCCGTCGATCAGGTGCCCGGCGGTTTCGGTCACGGACATGATGTCGTCGACCTGCACGGATTCGGTCTCGCCGATGAAGTCGGCAGCCATGCTTTTCCATGTCGCGGGCTGCATTTTTTCGGTATTCCCGATCACCGCGTCGACCTCGTCCATACTGGCAAATGTCTCGGGCTCGGTCTGGGCCGCACAACCGGTGACAATCAGACGCGCATTGGGGTTTTCGCGCCGAAGCTTGCGGATTTCCTGCCGTGCCTTGCGCACCGCCTCGGCCGTGACCGCACATGTGTTCACGACAACAGCATCTGTCAGCCCTGCCTCCTGCGACAGTTCTTTCATCGCCTCGGTTTCATAGGCGTTCAGGCGGCAGCCCAGTGTGGTGAATTTGGGCGGGTTCATCCCAGCGACCCTAGGAATTCGGGCGTCAACGTACCCGAGAAGACATGGCAGGTCGGCCCGGTCATCCAGACGCCATCCTCGCGCCAGTTGATCCAGATTGTTCCGCCGTCCAGTTCGATCTGAACCTTGCGCCCGGTCAGGCCCCGGCGCGCTGCCGAAACCGCCGTCGCGCAGGAGGACGAGCCCGAAGCCAAAGTGATACCCACGCCACGCTCCCACACGCGCATACGCAAGTGATCCGGACCGATGACCTGCACCACCTGTACATTGGTGCGTTCGGGGTAAAGGGGATGATGTTCGTATCGCGCGCCGAACTCCGTCAGGGGAATCGCCTCGGCATCCTCGACAAAGAAGGTACAATGCGGGTTGCCCATACCGGTGGCGCTCGGGCTGCCCTCGATCGGCAGTTCCAGCGTATCGACCTCTTCTGCGAGCGGAATCTCATGCCAGTCCAACTGCGGAGGCCCCATGTTCACTGCAGTCAGCCCGTCGCCCACATCCCGCGCAACAAGCGTGCCGCGTTCTGTTGTCAGGGTCAGGTTGGATTTTCCGGTCTCCTCCATCAGAAACCGGGCAATGCAGCGGGTGGCATTCCCGCAAGCCGCAGACGTCGACCCATCTGCATTGTAAAACACCAGATGCGCGTCTTCTTCACCTTGCTGAATGACGGCAAGCTGGTCGAAACCCACACCCATCTGACGATGCCCGATTCCCCGCGCCAGGGCGGGCGTCATCTCCACCGACGCCGCACGTGCGTCGAGAATGACGAAGTCATTTCCCAGCCCGTGCATCTTCATGAAGGGCAATCCGGTATCGAGTCTCAGCTGCATGGCGCGCATATAACCCTGCGCAGGACATGAATCCAGTCTGACAGGGAGATTCGTAAAAAAAGGGGTTGACCCCCCTGCGCCACCTGCCTAATTAGGCCGCCTATCGGGTCGCCTGAAACACTGATTTTTCAAGCGGAACGAGGTGCAAAAAAGGTCTTGAACCCAACCGGGAACTTGCCTTAAAGAGCGCCACGGATCGACGAGATCCAAAAAAGAGTGGGCCGTTAGCTCAGTTGGTAGAGCAACTGACTTTTAATCAGTGGGTCGCAGGTTCGAATCCTGCACGGCTCACCACTTTTTCAAAATCAGGCCTGCACGCAGATGGCTGAGGTGAAGTTGAAACCCGGTCGCTCCGCGTCGTGAAAGCCAGCTTCCGAAAGTTCACGCCTTTGGTCTTGATCAAGCCCTGTTTCCCAAACTCCGAACTCGTAGTGCCCAGCTTTCCTTTCGATTTGAACGGCATCCGAGCCATATAATCCGCCTCGAATTTGAATGCTGTGTGATACCTATCTTCTTCGATTGACCCTAAGTTTTTGTCATTATCCGGCGGGGGTGTGCCAGCACCTCTCTCAGAATTCAGCCATGATGACATCAGTTCAATTGGCATTTTCCCTCAGTAATGGCTCTCTGAATTTGTAAGAGTCCGCGTCAGACGGCTGTCACTGAGGGAATTCACATCTAAACATCTGAAGTTCATAGTTACTGTGACAGTGCGCTTCTGAAATTTTTCAAGATCGCCAATTATTCGTAAATTTGTTTACAAAATTTTGTTTCAAATCCAGTTATTTATTGTGAAATTTTCCACTCGCTTTCCATTATTGAAATGCACATAAGTGCGCTTTCGTCTGCTGGAAGAGGAGCCAGACGGCGAAAGAAAGGGAAATGGGAGGAATTAATGACCAACAAATCTGTCACACGCCGCGGCGTGCTGAAGTCTGGTGCCGTTGCAGGTACCGGTCTGGCCCTGCCTACGATCTTCACGGCTTCGTCGGCTGCTGCTTTTACCAACGAACCGACGGGGTCATCCGTCACTTTGGGCTTCAATGTCCCACAAACCGGGCCTTATGCCGAGGAAGGCAATGACGAACTGCTGGCGCAACAGCTTGCGGTCGAGCATCTGAACGGTGAGGGTGATGGCGGCTGCCTGAACACCTTTACGTCCAAGGCACTGAAAGGGAACGGCATCCTGGGCAAGAAGGTCGAGTTCGTCACCGGCGACACGCAGACCAAGTCAGACGCCGCACGCGCATCGGCAAAGTCGATGATCGAAAAAGACGGCGCGATCATGATTAACGGTGGTTCGTCCTCGGGCGTGGCCGTTGCCGTTCAGGGTCTGTGCCAGGAGGCAGGCGTGATTTTCATGGCGGGTCTGACCCACGCCAACGACACGACAGGCAAGGACAAGAAAGCCAACGGTTTCCGCCATTTCTTCAACGCATACATGTCGGGCGCAGCACTTGCACCCGTGCTGGCAGCGGAAATGGGCAAGGAACGCCGCGCCTACCACCTGACGGCCGACTACAACTGGGGCTGGACCCAGGAAGAGTCGATCGTCGCATCGACCGAAGCCTTGGGATGGGAAACGGTCAACACGGTCAAGACACCACTCGCGTCAACGGACTTCTCGTCCTACATCACGCCGGTTCTGAACTCGGGCGCAGACGTTCTGGTCCTGAACCACTACGGCGGCAACATGGTGAACTCGCTCACCAATGCGATCCAGTTCGGCTTGCTGGACAAGGTGGCCAACGGCAAGGACTTCAAGATCGTCGTGCCGCTGTACTCGGAACTGATGGCCGCCGGTGCGGGCGAGAACATCAAAGGCGTGCTGGGTTCGATGAACTGGAACTGGCAGCTGCAGGATGAAGGCACCAAGGCCTTCGTGAAGTCCTTTGGCGAAAAGTACGGCAAACCTCCGTCCAACTCGGCACAGACCTGCTATGCGCAGGTTCTTCTCTATGCGGATGCCTGCGAGCGTGCGGGTACTTTCAATCCGTGCGGTGTTGTTGAAGCTCTGGAAGACTTCGAGTTCGATGGTCTGGGCAACGGTCCAACCTGGTATCGCGGTGCAGACCACCAGTGCTTCAAGGACGTGCTGGTCGTTCGCGGCAACGAGAACCCGACCAACGCTTACGACACGCTGGAAATCGTCGAGATCACGCCGCGTGCGCAGGTCGAGTACGATCCGGAGCATCCGATGTTCGCCGGTGGCGCACTCGGAGAATGCAACCCGGGCGCGTAAGCCCCTGTGTTTGAGTCTGGCCGCCCCATCGGCGGCCAGACATTCGCGGCAGGGCTGATCCTGTCGCACCACACTCCACACTGACCAAGCCTGAGGTGGGCCAATGGACGCCATCCTACTGCAAATCCTGAACGGTCTGGACAAAGGCTCGGCCTATGCACTGATTGCCTTGGGACTGACCCTTATTTTCGGAACGCTGGGCGTTGTGAACTTTGCCCACGGGGCATTGTTCATGATCGGGGCGTTCTGTGCCGTAACCTTGCAAAAGCTCATGAACCTGAGCTTCGTGACCATCGACGAAACCCAAACCGACTTTCTGGGCAACCCGCTGAAGGTCGAAACACCCTATGTCGAGGCCTGGTTCGGTCCCGAGTTCGGCGCGACGATCATCGACTGGTCTGTTCCGCTGGCCATCCTGTTCGCGATCCCGATCATGCTGTTCGTCGGCTATGTGATGGAGCGCGGGCTGATCAAGCATTTCTACAAGCGCCCCCACGCGGACCAGATCCTTGTCACCTTTGGTTTGGCGATCGTGTTGCAGGAAATCGTGAAGTATTTCTTCGGCGCCAACCCGATCCAGACGCCGCCGCCCGACGCACTCAGCGGCTCTGTCGACCTTGGCACAATGATCGGCTTCGATCCCAACGCGATCATCTATCCGATCTGGCGCCTGGTTTACTTCGGATTTGCCGTCGCCATCATCGGTGCCGTCTTCTCATTCCTGCAGTTCACGACCTTTGGCATGGTTGTCCGCGCCGGAATGGCCGACCGCGAGACGGTGGGCTTGCTGGGTATCAATATCGACCGCCGCTTTACCATCATGTTCGGCATCGCGGCCGCTGTGGCTGGCTTGGCCGGTGTAATGTACGGGCCGCTCAACCCGCCAAATTATCACATGGGGATGGACTTTCTGGTCCTCAGCTTTGTTGTGGTTGTTGTCGGCGGCATGGGTTCGCTGCCCGGAGCGGTGCTGGCTGGCTTCCTGCTGGGCGTTCTTGAAAGCTTTGCCTCAACGACCTGGGCCACCACAACAATCCCCGGAATCAACCAAATCATCATCTACCTTATTGCCATTATCGTGCTGCTGACACGCCCGCGCGGGTTGATGGGACGCAAAGGCGTGATGGAGGAATAATCGATGTTGGGACTGAACAAGAAAGACACCAGCCTTCTGATCATCGTCGGCCTTCTTACCCTGCTGGCCCCCTTCATCCTGAACCCGTTCCCGGAAGGCAGCGCCATGGCGCAGTTCAACGCGGGCTATCCGGACCTGATGCAGCGCTTTGTTATCTTTGGCATCTTTGCCATCGGGTTCAACATCCTGTTCGGTCTGACCGGATACCTGTCCTTCGGTCACGCGGCCTTTTTGGGCGTGGGGTCGTATTCGGCCGTGTGGATGTTCAAGCTGCTGAGTTACAACATCATCCCGGCCATAGCGCTCAGCGTAGTGGTGGCAGGGCTATTCTCGCTGCTGATCGGCTTTGTCAGCTTGCGCCGGTCCGGCATCTATTTCTCGATCCTGACGCTGGCCTTCGCACAGATGAGTTTTGCGCTGGCCTATTCGGTGCTGTCGAACCCCAAGTTCAACCTGACAAACGGGGAAACCGGTCTGCAGGTCTATGCCGACGATCCCCAAATTCTGCAGGGGGCCAACGCGCCGGATCTGCCACACTTGTTCGGCCTGCCGATGCGCGCGACCTACACGATGGATGTCGGCGCGTGGAGCTTTGACTTCAACGCGGGCTATTACCTGTGTGCAGTAATCATGATGGTTGTGTTTTATCTTTCGATCCGTATTTTCCGCTCGCCTTTCGGAATGATGCTGCGCGCGGTGAAATCGAACCAGCAACGGATGAACTATACCGGCCTGAACTCCAAACCTTACACCCTGGCGGCCTTTGTCATCTCGGGCATGTACGCTGGCCTGGCCGGTGGTCTGATGGCGGCAATGGATCCGCTGGCAGGGGCCGAGCGGATGCAGTGGACCGCCTCGGGCGAGGTTGTTCTGATGACCATTCTTGGCGGCACCGGCACCTTGATCGGTCCGGTTCTGGGCGCTGGATTCATCAAGTATTTCGAGAACATCTTCTCGAAGATCAACGACAACGTCCTGCACAGCTGGTTCGCCTTCCTTCCCGACGGGCTGGAGGACGCGGTGGTGTTCCTGATCCATCCGTTCATCGGCAAAGGCTGGCACCTTACGTTGGGCATCCTGTTCATGCTGGTGGTGATCTACCTGCCGGGTGGCCTTGTTGAAGGTGGTCAACGATTGCTGAACCGCTTGAAGCGCAAGAAATCGGGTACCGACGATGCGCCGTCGGGCAAAACGGAACCGGCGGAGTAAGGGGCGGACCATGGCAATACTAAGAGTCAAAGATGTCAGCAAACGCTTCGGTGGCCTCAAGGCGCTGACGGATGTGAACCTCAATGTCGAGGAGAACACGGTTCACGCAATCATCGGACCCAACGGGGCGGGCAAGTCGACCCTGCTGAACTGTCTGGTGGGCAAACTGATGCCGGACACTGGTTCGGTGCTGTTCGACAATAACTCGGTGCTGGGGCTTGAACCCTTCCAGATCAACCAGATGGGCATCAGCCGCGTGTTTCAGACGCCGGAGATTTTCGGCGAACTGACGGTGATGGAAAACATGCTGATCCCGATCTTTGCAATGCGGGACGGCGCGTTCCGGATGCACGCCTATGAGACCATTGCCAACGAAAAGGCCATAGTCGAACAGGCCGAGGCGATGCTGGAAGAGATGAACATGGCCGACAAGCGCGAGATGCACGCTGCCGCACTGTCGCGTGGCGACAAACGGCGGTTGGAGATCGGCATGTGCCTCAGCCAGAATCCCCGACTGTTGCTCCTGGACGAACCGACGGCGGGCATGGCGCGGGCCGATACCAACAACACGATTGATCTGCTGAAGCAAATCAAGGACGAGCGCGACATCACCATCGCCATCATCGAACACGACATGCACGTGGTTTTCAGCCTGGCCGAGCGCATCACAGTGCTGGCGCAGGGCACGCCCCTTGTTGAAGACACTCCGGAAAATATCCGCGGAAACCCCAAGGTCCGCGAAGCCTATCTCGGCGAAGCTGCGTAAGGAAAAGCTATGAACGAGAAACCTGACTTCTCAAAAAACGCCAATTTGGCCAGCACTGCGCCTGCATTTCTCTCGGTGTGGGACATGCACTCCTACTACGGAGAAAGCTATATCGTGCAGGGCGTCAGCTTCAACGTGCACGAAGGCGAAATTCTTGCCCTTCTCGGGCGCAACGGTGCAGGAAAGACTTCGACACTCCGTTCCATTGCCAGAGTGGGCGAGCCGGAAGTGCGGCATGGCGAAATCTGGCTGGACCATCAACCGCTCCACAAAATGACAAGTTACCAAGCGGCGGCGGCTGGCCTTGGTCTGGTGCCTGAAGACAGAAGAATCATCCCAGGCCTGACTGTCGAGGAAAACCTGCAGCTTGCGCAGATTGCGCCGCCAATCGGCTGGTCACTGGACCGGCTTTACGAGTTGTTCCCACGACTGGGCGAGCGCCGGAAACAAGAGGGAATAACCTTGTCGGGCGGTGAACAGCAAATGTTGTCAATCGCCAGAGCCTTGGCCAGAGACATCAAGGTCCTGCTTCTGGATGAACCTTATGAAGGTTTGGCCCCGGTCATCGTCGACGAAATCGAAAAAACGCTGATCCACGTCAAGCAGCAGGGAATGACTACGATCATTGTCGAGCAGAACGCAGTTCGTGCTTTGGAATTGGCGGACCGGGCCATTATCCTGGATACGGGAACCATCGTATTCGACGGCACCGCCAAAGAGGTGCTTGAAGACACCAATCTTCGTGAAGAGTATCTGGCGATCTAAATTTGCCTCGAGCTTGAAGGCAGGCGCAATTTTCGGACTACGAGCGGGATTTCTCGAAAGCTCTCGATCCCGGGTCCGGACTGTTCTAGTTTCCTCGGCAGACTGGTATCAACGTGACAACAGCGATGGCTGAAAGACAGGCTGTCGGGGACGTGTCATTGTTTGTTCGTGCGCAAACCTGATCAGTTCAGGCGAAACTGAAACCTGGTTCTCGTGATGAAATCAGGGTCTGCTTTGAGCTGATTCTGAGCACGATTTTGGTACGCGGACCGTCTGTTATGCGGGCGCAGCTGCATATTTTGCGCACGCGCCTTGCTCAGCCAAGATCAACGCATTGACAGTTTTGAATAAGTTTTTTTCACTTGTTGAGCCCGCATCCTGGGTTTTTTGCAGAGCTACGGAAGGAAATTTTCAATGACAAGATTCAGCATATTTACTTTGCTGGGCGCAACGACTTTGGCGCTTTCTGCGTGTGACGAGACCAGTGGCACAAGCGGGTCCACCGAAGTCACTCCTGCGCAACAAGCCTGTTTGCGCGACGTGGCCGCCGCAACCAACAACACGCAAGTTGTTGTGCTTTCGTCCGAGTTCAGCGAGGCCGGAACCCTGGTAAAAGTTGGCGTGGGTCCGGATCAGGCACCATGGAATTGTATCGCTTACAGCGATGGTGCAACGGCGGGTATTGAATCGCTCAGCGACGAAGGCGCGCTTTGAACGTTTGCGTGACTGTCGCAACTTCGAGGCTCGGTCTAGCCGCATGAGACCGTGCTCTTGGCTTTCCAACCCCGGAAAGACGAAGCGAGCGCTTTTGCGGCCTCGCAGGTGCGACACGCTTCGCCGCGTGAACGCGTCGGGACAACCTGTCCGCCAAACAGAAGGGAATTGTGATGTTTAAGAAGTTCTTTTGGGCGCTTGCATTTTTCCCAATGCCCGCGTTTTCCGACATCTCTGATGAGGCGAACGCTTGCATCGATGAGTTGATATCCCGCTTTGGCAATGTGGGCGGTGAGGTCCTTGGCCAGGAATTCAGCGAAGCCGCCATCATGGTCCGGCTTCGCGATGGCAACGGTGTCGAGTATGAGTGCATCGTTTGGTCCGGACCCGAAGTCGCCGACTTGCGACGCGTGGGTGAAGACACTGACACTGCCAATGATGGAGGCGGCGCATTGAATGGTGCCTCTGACACTGCGCCGACAGTTTCAGGGGATCAGGTCGTCAAGTTTGATGCCGGCACAAGTGGCACGACCCTAAGCGCCACACTTCAGGCCGGCACGTCCGTGCGTTACATCCTGGGGGCAAACGACGGGCAATTTTTGAACGTGGATGTCGGATCACATGATGGCGCTCTGGACTACAGGATCTTCAATCCCGACGGCACTTTTCTGTTGGACTTGATTCCTTCGGAGACGCCGTATCAGGGTCAGCTATGGCAGTCGGGCGAACATATCATTGAAGTTGTGAACGCGGGCGCACAACCGGTTGCCTTTGACATCGGGATCGGCATCAACTGACGCCGGAACGACTTGAGCAATTTGGCGCACTATCAAAGTGCGCTCCCCCCAAGAATAATGATGAAACCGCCTGTTCTTGCCTAAGTCGGGGCGGAATGTGACTATCCCCAGAATGCCTTCTGCACCTCGGCCCGCCGATCCCCGGTTGGAGTTCGAACCTCAAGCACCGTCCCGGCGTCCCAGTGGCTGGCATCGACCATGCCAATTGCGACATTTGTTTCGAAATCAGGCGACCAGGCGGCGGACGTGACCTGCCCAACCCGCTTTCCGTCTTTGTACAGCGGCCAGGCCGACCGGGCCGGCGGCACCGGATCACCGGGGATGGAAATCGCGCGAATTTGCCGCGCCGGACCTGCGGTGGCCTCGCGCGATAGCGCGTCCCTGCCGATATGGTCGCTACCCTCTGACGGATTGCAGAATTTGCCCAATCCGCATTCCAATGGCGAGTTCTCCATTGTCATGTCGTTGCCATAGCTCAGCAGGCCGCCTTCGATCCGTTCGATCAGGTTCGGACAGCCGGGGCGCACATTCAGATCTTCGCCCGCCTCGAACAAGGCGTTCCACAGAGGCATCCCATAGGCACCATTTTCAACATAGATCTCGTAACCGCCTTGTTTGGAATACCCTGACCGCGCCACCACAAAGGACGTGTCCTGAAAGGCCAGCCGCTTGTAGCGGAAAAAGCGGATGTCACGCACCTCGTCTCCAAAGATCCGCGCCATAAGGTCATCCGACTTTGGCCCCTGAACGGCCAGGGGTGAGACGTCAGGCTCAAACACCTGCACGTCCATGCCCGCACCCACAGCCAGCCCCTTGACCCACAAAAGCAGGTCGCTGTCCGCAATGGAAATCCACCAGCGATCATCGCTATGCTTGATCGCCACCGGGTCGTTCAACATGCCGCCGTTCTCATCAACGATCGGCACGTAATAGCACTGGTCTTCCTGCATCTTCTCCAGGTTGCGGGGGGTCAGCCGACGCATCAGCCGGCCAGCATCCGGACCGTTCAGCTCGATCTGCCGCTCACAGGACACATCCCAGACTTGCACATGAGATTTCAGGTGCCGGTAGTCGGCCTCGACGCTCTCAAACACCGTGGGCAACAGCATCCGGTTATAGACGGTGTAGGCGGTGACGCCCTTGTCTTCGACCCCTTCGGAAAAGGGCGTCTGGCGCAGGCGGCGGGATTGGGACAGCAGACGCATATCAAAGGTCCATTGATTTGATGCGATCCCGAAGCTGGAACTTCTGGATCTTTCCGGTGGAGGTTTTGGGAAGGGTTTCGAATACAACAGCCTTGGGGGCCTTGAACCCGGCAAGGTGATCTCGGCAGAACGCAATGATCTCGTCAGATGTTGCCCTGGCGCCTTCACGCAGTTCGACAAACGCGCAGGGGACTTCGCCCCATTTCTCGTGCGGCATTGCTACCACGGCCGCAGCCTGCACGGCGTCATGACGATAAAGCACCGCTTCGACCTCGACGGATGAGATGTTTTCTCCGCCCGAGATGATCACGTCCTTCAGGCGGTCGCGGATCTGTATATAGCCGTTTTCGTTTACGACCGCACCATCACCAGACCAAAACCATCCGTCTTCGAAGGCTTTGGCGGTGGCCTCGGCATCCTTGTAATACCCCGCCATGACCGTGTTGCCCCGGATAGCAATCTCGCCCTGCGTGGACCCATCGCGCGTGACCGGCGTGCCGCTGGTGCGGTCGATAACCGAGACGTCTTCGACCATAGGAAAGGCAATGCCCTGCTGCGCCTGTAAATCGGCCTGTTCTGCGGGGCTAAGATCGTCCCACTCATCCTGCCAGAGACACTGTGAAATATGTCCGTAGGTTTCGGTCAGGCCATAGACCTGCATGACGTCAAATCCCATGGATCGCGTCTTTTCCAGCACCGACGGTGGCGGCGGCGCTCCGGCCGTCAATACGCGGATCGCGGGATCAAAGGGGGCCGCACCGCTTTCGGCTTCGGCCAGCATCTGCAACACAATGGGCGCCGCACCAAAATGGGTCACACCATGGGTGCGGATCGCATCCAGAATACGGTCTGCTGCCGGAACGCGTGTGAATACAACCGTCGCCCCAAGCATGGCCATCAACCAGGGGTGCCCCCAACCGTTGCAGTGGAACATCGGCACCACCGACAGATAGACCGGATAGGGCGGCATCTGCCACGCTGTCCCGGTGCCAAGCGCCATCAGATAAGCTCCGCGGTGGTGATAGACGACGCCCTTGGGGCGCCCGGACGTGCCTGAGGTGTAGTTCAGCGCGATCGCATCCCACTCATCTTCGGGCAGGTCCATCGGCAAAGGGGCGGCGTTGGTCAGCGCCTCATAGGTCTGGCCACCAAGGCTTTGGCCTGCTGCAGCGGGATCGACGATCTCGACCACCGGCAAGGTCCGACCAAGCAGATCAAACGCTTGGGACAGAAGCGGCACAAGCTCCCGGTCCACGATCGCCAGTTTCGTGTCCGCGTGATCCAGGATGTAGGCGATGGTTTCCGGCTCCAACCGTGTATTCAGAGTGTTGAGCACTCCGCCTGTCAGCGGTACGGCAAAGTGCAACTCGAACAACTCTGGGATGTTCGGGCTGAGCACCGAAACCGTATCACCTTTCTGCACACCAAGTGCCGCCAACCCACCGGCCACCGCGCGAACGCGGGTGGTGGTCTCAGCCCAACTTCGCCGGATGTCGCCATAGATTACCGCCGTGCGGGCTCCATGCAGGTTTTCGGCGCGGTGCAGAAAAGACAACGGCGACAGAGGCACATGGTTGGCCCGTGTCTTCTGAAGAGCTTCGAAATGGTGACGCATCCCGGTACCGCCTTTATCAGCTGTTAGGCCGCACGCGAGCGGCGGTCTTGTTGGCGAAGGCTTCCAGCCGTTCGCGGGCGGCGGGCTGGGTATTGACCACTCCGCCCACCACAGCTTCTGCATACGCCGCGTCCATGCCGGACATGTTGTTCAGGTGGCTGATTGCCGAGCAGATTGCAAAATTGGTCAAAGGCAGGTTCTGCGCAATTTGTCCCGCCAGCTCCATCGCCTTGGCCATGCTGCCGCCTTCTTCGGTTATGTATTGCGCTAACCCCAGATCGACGGCCTCTTGCCCCTGATAGACACGGCCGGTCAGGATCATGTCGATCATGCGGTATTTGCCGATCATATCCGAAACCCTGATGGTTGCCCCGCCCCCAGTAAAAATCCCACGCTGGCCTTCAGGCAAGGCAAAATAGGTGCCGGGGTCGATCACACGGATATGCGCCGCGCTGGCCAGTTCCAGTCCTCCGCCCACTACCGCGCCCTTCAGCGCGGCGATGATCGGCACACCACCATATTCCATCTTGTTGAACGCTTCATGCCAGCGCAGACAGACATGCATGAAGTCATCCGGGCTGCGGTCGGCCTTCCAATGCTCGACCAGATCAAGGCCCGCGCAGAAGTGGTTTCCTTCGCCGGCCAGAACCACAGCTCTGACACCGGCCATACGCGCGCCGCTGAAAAAGCGGATCAGTTCCTCGATCGTGGCCACATCCAGTGCGTTGCGCTTAGAGGGACGGTTCAGGGTCACGACGTACAGACCGTTCTCACGCTCGGAAATCGCAAGGTTCTCATATGTGTCGGGGTTCACGACGTCATTCATGGGTCAGATCCTATCCAAGCGTTATTCGGGGAAAACCGCGTCAAGCAGACTGCGCGAGCCATGCAGGATGCGGGCGTGTTCGGTGGCACATTCAGGCAGAATGTGCTGAGCAAAGAACAGGGCTGTGGCGATTTTCTGGGTCATGAATTGTGTATCCTGCCCGGCGTCCAGCGCGCTTTGCGCAGCCACGGCACCTTTTGCCAGTTTCCACCCCGCCGCCAGTGTCCCGGCCAGCATAAGGAACGGGACAGAGCCTGCAAAGGCCGCGTCGATGTCCTTTCGGCTGTTTTCCAGCAACCAATCCAGCGCGGCCTCAAATGCGCCGCGCGCCTGAGCAAGACTTGCGCCAATTGCCTGCGCGCTGGCATCTCCTTTTGCCAGTTGCGCTTCAGTCTCGGCTATTCGGGCGGCGAACCGGCGGGCGGTTTCTCCTCCGTCGCGCATCACCTTGCGGCCCAGAAGATCGTTGGCCTGAATGGCTGTGGTGCCTTCGTAAATCGGCAGAATGCGGGCGTCGCGGTAGTGCTGCGCGGCTCCTGTTTCTTCGATAAAGCCCATGCCGCCGTGGATTTGCACGCCAAGCGAGGCGACCTCGACCGCGCGTTCCGAGCAGAAGCCTTTGACCAGCGGGACCATGAATTCGGCCAGCGCAGCGATTGCCGGATCGTCCTGAAGATGCGCGATGTCCAGCAGGCCTGCCGTTGCGGCCGCCATAGCCCGGCCACCTTCGGTCAGGCCGCGCATCCGCATGAGCATACGGCGTACGTCCGGGTGTTCGATGATGGCGACCGCGTCTTTGGCCTGACCATTCACGGGACGGCTCTGCACCCGGTCGCGCGCATAAGCCAGAGCGCGTTGGTAAGCCCGTTCAGAGGTCGCGATGCCCTGAACCCCAACAGAAAACCGAGCGGCGTTCATCATGATGAACATATATTCCAGTCCGCGGTTTTCCTCGCCGATCAGGAAACCGGTGGCGTCTTTGTATTCCAGAACCGCCGTCGGGCTGGCCCGAACGCCCAGTTTGTGTTCGATGCTTACGCAATTGACCGTGTTCTCGACGCCTGGCGTGCCATCCGGCCCCACCAGTTTTTGCGGAACGATGAACAGGCTCAGCCCCTTCGGCCCGGCAGGCGCGTCAGGTGTGCGGGCCAGCACCAGATGAATGATGTTCTCAGTCAGATCGTGCGCGCCATATGTGATGAAGATCTTGGTGCCAGAGACGCCGTAGCTGCCATCCCCACGCTGCGCCGCCCTGGTCGCCACGCGGCCCAGATCACTGCCTGCCTGCGGTTCGGTCAGGTTCATCGTGCCGGACCAGCGCCCTGCGATCAGCGGCTCCAGATACGTGGCTTTCTGTTCGTCCGAACCGGTCAGCAGCAACGCCTCAATCGCACCGTCGGTCAGCAGCGGGCAAAGACCAAAGCTCATATCAGCGGCATTCAGCATTTCAACGGCAGCCGCGCCGACGGCACGCGGCAATCCCATCCCGCCATATTCCACCGGATGGGTCAGCGCCTGCCACCCCATTTCGACGAACTGCGCGTAAGCTTGCGCATCACCTTCGGGCATCGTCACGCGGCCACTGTCGAACTGCGCGCCCAGCGTGTCCCCGATATGTGACAATGGCGCGATCTGTTCGCTGCAGAACCGGGCATATCCCTCGAGAGCGGCACCAATATCCGTCAGGTCGTATTCCGAATACACTTCCACCCGGGACACCTTTTCCCAGTGGGACAAGTGTTCGATGCAAAACATCAAATCCTGTACGGGCGGCTGATAGGACATGCCAGGCTCCCCTGCGGCGACTATGGTTTCGCGTCATCTACCCGCCCAATGGTTTGCCGATAAGCTCATTTCTTGACAAAATGGTATCCGATTACGCCAACCTGAGGTTCAGATGACCAGCCATGACCCCATATCTCTGACGACTGTATCGGCGGGATTTATCCAGGATTGGCTGGATGCGCTGAAGTCCCGTTGCACCCCGGCTGAGATGACATCGCTGTTAGAGCGTTCGGGCCTGCAGGCCAACCAGATGGCACCTTCTCAACGCGTCACACTGAATGAAATCGCCCGGCTTTATCAGCTTGCCGCGCCCGAAACCGGGGACGAAATGATGGGCCTCTGGAGCCGTCCGATCCGGCCCCGCGCCCTGCAGCATCTGGTGACTGTACAGCGCGAAGCGAGCAGCCTGGCCTCGGCACTTTATCGTTTCTCGACATTTTGGAACCTGCTTCTGGATGACTTCCACCTGGACTTGCACAGCAAATCCGACGCGGTGGAACTGGCGTTGGTCCCATATTCGGACGACACCCGCCCGCAGCGTTTCGGCCACATGCTGATCCTGAAACTGGCGCATGGGCTTTTGTCCTGGCTTGGCGGGACGGAAACACCGGTAAAAGCCGTTCGCTTTGCCTTTGCCCGCCCGGAATTTGCCGCCGACTACGCCGTCGTCTTCCCATGCGCGGTCGAGTTTGACGCTCGGCAGACCAGTATCCTTTTCGACCCGCGTCTGTTCACCCGTCCGATAACCCGCAGTTCGGCTGAGGCATCCGTGTTCCTTGAACGTGCGCCGCTGGACTGGATCTTTACCGGTTCGCGCGCGCATACAAACAGCCTTCGCGTCCGCGCGTTTCTCTACGGCGCAACATGGCAAACCTGCCAGCTACCTGATGCAGCGCGTGCCCTGAAAATGACGCCGCGGACCTTGAACAGGCGTTTGAAAGAAGAAGGGACTTCTTTTCAGGACATCAAGGATGCACTGCGCCGCGACATTGCCATCCGCGCGCTTCAGCAAAGTACGCTCAGTATTGAACAGATCGCCTTTGACACCGGGTTTTCGGCTCCGGCGAATTTTCACCGCGCCTTTCGAAAGTGGACCAGCCGGACCCCCGGGTCATACCGCTTGCACGCGCAGGCTTCCTGACGACGGCGCTCTGTCGCGGACATTCGCATAGCTCGTGCGAACAGGTCATTCACTTGGGCTGACAATCCGCCCGTTTCGCAGTTCCAGCGTGTCTGGTGCCAATGCCGCGCGAAACGATGGTGCGTGGCTTACCAGCAGTATAGCCTGCGGCAGACTTCGCAGAATTTCCAGAAGTCGCGCTTCATTTTTGGCGTCAAGCGCATTGGTAGGCTCATCCAAAAGCAGCGCCTCCGGCTCCATCGCCAAAACGGTTGCAAGGGTCACAAGCCGCTTCTCTCCACCAGAGAGCTTGTGCGTAATGCGATCACGCAGACTTAACAGATCCAGATCGGAAAGCACCCTGTCGACGATGGCCAGCGCCTCGGACTTGCTGCGCCCGAGGTTGAGAGGACCAAATGCGATGTCTTCCGCCACTGTCGGACAAAACAGCTGATCATCAGGATCCTGAAAAACCAGCCCGACCTGGCGGCGGACTTCGTGAAAATCCGCCTCGACGCGCCTTTCCTTTCCCAGGACGGTCACGCGCCCGGCGCTTGGTGTTTGCAGGCCAAGGGCAATACGAAACAGGGTAGATTTTCCCGCGCCATTCGGGCCCGCAATCGAGAGGCGCTGCCCCGGTTCAAGCTGCAGCGAAGCGCCGTCCAGCACTGGTGGCTGGCCAGGGTACGCAAAACAAATGTCTTCAAGCTTGAGGATCGTCATAGATAATCCAGGAACAGCAGGCCAAGGCAAACGGTGCACAGCATCGCGGCGAACATGTGATCGCGTCGTGTCATGTTAAAGTCCTGCAGCAACAAAAGACGCCCGGAAAAGCCCCGGCATTTCATCGCCGCCAGAATCCGCTCGGACCGTTCGATCGCGCGCACCAGCATCATGCCGACCAGATACCCGAAGCTTCGGTAGGTGTGCCAGTTTGTGCCGGGGCGAAATCCGCGGATCTTCATCGCAGCGCGCAGGCCCAGGTATTCTTCCCGCAACACCTCGATGTAGCGGATGGTGAACATCAAAAGGTGCACTAGCACCTCGGGGCAGCGCAGCTTGTGCAAAGCGTGTCCCAGCGTCACGGGCTCCATCGTTCCGACCAGAACCATCAGCGCAAGGATGACCGCGTTGGCCGTCAGTGCAATCTCGACAGCTTTCCAAAGGCCCTGCCAACTGGCCGGAAAGCCAAAAACCGTGAACATCGCGTCGCCGGGCATTGAGAATGGCAGCAGCACCAGCATGAAGATGATGAAGCTGTCCATCATGGCCATACGCTTGAGGGTCCGACCGACTGGCAAGCGTGACATCACCAGTAACCCAAGCGAGACGGACAAAGCGCCGATCAGCGCCGGAATGCTGTTGAGGGCAACCGTGACGATGGCAAAGATGCAGGCCAGCACGATGCGCATACGGGGATCGTAGTCTCCGATCATCCCGAAATGGGCGGCTTTGCCTGCCTCGGCCAGTGTTTTGGCCTGTGGTTCCAGCGCATGTGCCATCAGGTGGCCATCTTTTTACGCGCGGCCAGGTAAAAGCCGATGCCGAACAGACCAATGATATAGCCAATACCACCCAAGATGTTCTGCAGATCATTGTGCTCGCGGTAGGCGGCGATCTCGCGCCGCAGTGGGCGGGTTTCGTCGCGCACCGCTTTGGCGATGGCGGCGCGTTCCTCATCCGAGAGCGAAGCCACAGTCACCGCTGCCGCGCCATTCGCAGATGCGACCGGCGTGGCTGTTTCAAAAAGCTCGGCTTCGACCCCCATGATTTCGGCCACTTCGTCGGCCGGCATGGCAACTTCGGCGACGTGCCCTGCACCCAGATCTGCCTTGAATGTATGAGCCACAGCTCTGGTCGGGCTGTAGAGAAAGAAACCGTCCGTATCGGTTACTGTGCGACCCAGTTCAGAGCCATCGGGGCCATAGACGATGACTTCCTGGTCTGCGGCCATATCGCCATTGGAAAACCCCAGCTCGCCTTCGATTGCGTCGCCTGCCGGAAATACGCCTGCAATAACCTTGTGCGCAAGAGCCGGGAGCGGGGCGAGAGCAAGCGTACAAACAAGGATCAACTGTTTCATGTGGACGCAACCTTTACAAAAAGTTCCGGTTTGACCTTGCGGGCCAGAAGAACGGCAAAACCTGTCAGCACGGCCTCGATAGCCATGACGGGAATGTGGGCGAAAAAGACAAGCTTGGCAGCGGGCAGGAACTCATCGCCGGACAGCGCCAGCGAGACCGCGACAAAAGCCGTCGTGGCCGCGATCGAAAACGCGCCGCCGATGCCGCCCCAGATCGCCCCATGAACAGGTGAGCCACGTGCGATCAGGCGACCAAAGATCATCCAGGTCAACACCGCCGGAAGAGCGATATTCACCGTGTTGATCCCCAGCACGGTCAATCCGCCGAAACCAAAGAACACGGCCTGCAGCAGCAAGCCGACAAAAAGGGCCGGAAAGGCGGCCCAGCCGAGCAGAAGCCCGGCCAGACCGTTCAGAATCAAATGCACAGACGACGGGCCAATCGGCACATGGATCAGCGAGGCGACAAAAAAGCTGGCCGACAACACGCCCGCCGTGGGAATGCGATCCAGATCCAGCGATTTCAGGCCCAATGCGATCCCGCCAGCCGCGGCGACCGCACCGCCGATCACGACAGGGTTGGAAAGGGCTCCGTCGACGATGTGCATTCAGGCTTACTCCAGATCCCAGGCGCGGATCCAGATGACCGCATCCTGGCTCAGCTCTTTGCCTTCATGCTCGGTTTCCGGACCCACGCCCAAAGCGGCGAAGCCCCAGTACCCGGCTTTTGGCACACCAAAGTTGAAATATCCGTTGTCATCCGAAATCGCGACCAACGCGCCGCCCGGCAATGGGGACACGGTGGCGCCCTTCGCGCCGGTGCCGGTCATGTCCGGTGCTGCGGCGATGTACTCGATTTCGATTTCTGCGCCGGCGACGGGCTGTCCCTCGCTCAAAACGCGACCGGTAAAGGTTGACCCGGCGATGATGTTGTAAGGCTTGTTCAGCGGCAGAATCTCGGTGGCCAGCCCCTGCGGCTGATCCCAGTCGGTCGGCAGTTCGTTTCGGTTGAGGTAAGCCTTGGTGATCTGCTGGATATAGATATCCTCGGATTCTTCGTAGTAAGGCGCAGGAACTGTAACCACCACATAGTCACCCGAGCGTTTCACCGGCACTGAACCCAGGAACGCTTTGGCAATGTTGTCCGGTCCTTCAAAAGTGGTTTCTTCCAGCGTATCCATCAGATCGGTTTTTTCACCGTTGTGGATTACAAAGAATTCTTCCGGTTTTTCCAAGGTCATCACGTGACCAGCTTCAAACGGGTGCCAGAAAACCAGTTTGACCGGAACGTCACCGGGGCGTTCGATCATCGTGTCGTCGGTATATTCCAGCAGGAAATGGGCCTGCGCCAATGCAGGCATCGCCAAAACAGCCGTGGCAGCCACCAGCAGTTTTTTCACAAATCGAGTCCTTCTCACGTCGCGCCTTCCCCGGCGCAAATTTACTTTGACGATGGGGAACGCGAAGCCATCTGCCTTGTCGGGCAAACAGATCCGGCGCACACCCCGTCGCCGATGATGAACGCCCCTTCCAAGGGCGCATGTTCGGCAGGTCTCCTGACTTGCGGGTCAAAGCGCTAAACTAACCTTCCCGGGATACCCCAGTGGCATTATCAGCCGCGCTCGCCGCCTACAGTTGCGGGGGCAGTTGCAGAGTTGGCGAAATGTGCCGCACTGCATTCCCTATTGCTTCCGAGGATGTCCCCGGAACCGAACATGGCGCGTTCATGCCAGAATATGTAAGATACGGTCAACAATTGATTGCGGCGTTGCATGGGCCATTTGCGAAATCAGGAATTGCATGCCCGCGCTTGCTACGCGGTTTGGTATGCGCCACCGCGAGTGTGTGTATTTTCCTAGATATCTTTCCGCGGTCAATAGTCGTCGGTTCAGTTCGCGGACTTGAGATTTTGGGCCTGAAACTGCGGGCGTTGACTCGCGTGTAAAATTGAACTCGCCGCAAATATGTAGGGTCGCTCCGATGCACAAAAGGTCCGACCCGTCCAGCGTCCGACGCAGAAGCAGAGTTGTTGTATTTGTCGCCGTGTTCACGCTACCATCGGGCAAAACAACAGTGCAGGTGCCTCGTGACCACAGAAACAAAACGCCCGCTTACCCTTCGCGATGTCTCGGAAGCGTCGGGGGTATCCGAAATGACGGTCAGCAGGGTCCTGCGCAATCGGGGTGATGTATCGGATGCGACCCGAACACGGGTTCTGGCCGCCGCAAAAGAGCTGGGTTACGTGCCCAACAAAATTGCGGGTGCGCTGGCATCCAGCCGGGTCAATCTGGTCGCTGTCATCATCCCGTCACTGTCCAACATGGTCTTCCCCGAGGTCCTGACCGGCATCAATCAGGTGCTGGAAGACACCGAATTGCAGCCAGTGGTCGGCGTGACCGATTATTTGCCGGAAAAAGAGGAAAAAGTCCTTTACGAGATGCTCTCGTGGCGGCCTTCGGGCGTGATCATCGCGGGTCTGGAGCACACGGAAGCGGCCCGGGCGATGCTGGATTCCGCGGGCATTCCGGTGGTCGAAATCATGGATACCGACGGCAAACCCGTGGATGCGATGGTCGGCATTTCGCACCGCCGTGCCGGCCGCGAAATGGCGCAGGCCATTCTGAAGGCCGGATACCAGCATATCGGCTTCATGGGGACCAAGATGCCTTTGGACCACCGCGCGCGCAAACGTTTCGAAGGCTTTACCGAAGTTCTGGGCAAACACGGGATCGAGATCGAGGATCGCGAGTTCTATTCCGGCGGCTCAGCACTGGCCAAGGGGCGCGAGATGACGCAGGCGATGCTGGAACGGTCGCCGGAACTGGATTTTCTGTATTATTCCAATGATATGATCGGCGCTGGCGGACTGTTGTACCTGCTGGATCAGGGGATAGACATCCCTGGTCAAATCGGGCTGGCGGGGTTCAACAATGTCGAACTGCTGCAAGGTCTGCCCCGCAAACTGGCAACCATGGATGCCTGCCGGCTGGAAATTGGCCGTCAGGCCGCAGGGATCATCGCCGCACAGCTAGCCGACCCGGAAGCCGAGATTGAAACCCGCGTAACCCTGACGCCAAAAATCAGCTACGGCGACACACTGAAGCGGCGTTAGAGTCTTGGCACTGCCGAAACTGGACAACCGGACAGCCCGTGCGGTGTTCATGGATCGTCACTTGCTGTCCGAAACCCCGTCGGGCAGCGCAAAGGGCGCGGATCTTCTGGACCTGATCCGACGGCTTGGTTTTGTTCAGTTGGACAGTATCAACACCGTGGCCCGCGCCCATGACATGATCCTGTTTTCGCGCAGGTCCACCTATCGCAGCACACATCTGAAGCGCCTGTATGAACGGGACAGGGCGCTGTTCGAGCATTGGACACATGACGCCGCCGTTATTCCGATGGAGTTCTACCGGCATTGGCACCTGCGCTTTCAGCGCGACGCCGATTTGTTGAAAGCCCGCTGGAAGAATTGGCGGCGGGATGGATTTGAACAACAGTTCGCCTCGGTTCTGCTGCACATCCGCGATCACGGTCCGGTATCCTCGTCCGATGTGGGAAAGGACGAAAAGAAAGGATCGGGCGGCTGGTGGGACTGGCACCCGTCCAAAACCGCGCTGGAGTTCTTGTGGCGCTCGGGCGCGCTGACCGTCATTGGCCGGGACGGCTTTCAGAAACGCTACGACCTAACCGAACGGGTGATCGAAACTCATCTGTGCCCCGGTCATGCACCATGCGACGCCGAAAAAACGGTGGACTGGCTGTGCAACGCCGCCCTCGACAGGTTGGGGTTTGCAACATCGGGCGAACTGGCTGCGTTTTGGGATACGGTCAGCGCGGCCGAGGCGAAAGACTGGTGCGCCGCAGCCCAAAAAAGCGGCGAGATTGAAGAAATCGAAATCAGCTGCGCGGATGGCCGTACAAGGAAAGTGCTTTCCCGCCCGGGCTTGGTTGAAGAGGCCCGTGAACTGCCCGCGCCACCGGGCAGGATTCGCGTGCTCAGCCCGTTTGACCCGATGCTGCGGGATCGAAACCGTGCCGAACGCCTGTTCGGGTTTCACTACAGGATCGAAGTGTTTGTGCCCGCGCCCAAAAGAACCTACGGCTATTATGTCTTTCCCCTGCTCGAAGGTGATCGGCTGATCGGCCGGATCGACATGAAGGCCCACAGGGATTGCGGCGAATTGCGGGTACAATCCGTCTGGCCCGAGCGAAAGTTGCGCTGGTCAGAGGCGCGCACCCGGCGTCTGGAGGCCGAGCTGGACCGGGTGCGCAGGTTTGCCGGCCTTGATCGTGTTGAGCTTGCCGACGGCTGGCTGAAAGACCCTAAATAGGCTCTATTCAGCCTTTGACAGGGTCAGGTGGATCGGTTCAAGACCGTCAATTCCGCCATCAATCACATCACCGGCCTGGACCGCACCAACACCGGCCGGGGTGCCTGTCATGATCAGATCGCCCGGACGAAGGTGATAGTAATTTGAAAGATGGCTCACGATCTCATCAATTTTCCAGATCAGCTCATCCAGGGTCGCATCCTGCCGGACTTCACCGTTGACGCTCAGATGAATGCGCTTGTCTTTGTCCGGCGACCAGCTCTCCGACCGGGTCAGCGGCGCAAAAACGGCACCGTTTTCCAGATCCTTGCCCAGATCCCACGGGCGCTGTTTGTTCCGTTCACGGATTTGCAGATCGCGGCGGGTCATGTCCAGCGCGCAGCCATAGGCAAACACCGCGCCCAAAGCCTGCTCGCGACTGACGCGGAACACCGGCTTACCGATTGCAATCGCCAGCTCCATTTCGTGATGATAGTTTTCGGTACCCGGCGGATATGGCACGGTCGCTCCGGTCAGGATGGCGTTTGGTGCGGACTTGGTGAAATAGAACGGCGCCTCGCGGTCCACTGTATTTCCCATTTCAGCCGCATGGGCCGCATAGTTCCGCCCGACGCAAAAAATCCGGCCCACCGGATATTCGGCCTGCTCGCCGACAACCGGTATCGCAACAGGGTCGGGAAGAGAAAACAGCTTGTCCTGCATGACAGCCCCCAGTTTGAAACATCGCCGGGCATCTTAGGTGTCTTCCCATCACTGGCAAGACGTTGGCGACCGGGATGCGCAACGTTTTGACCTGACATTCAAGACTTCGGGTTTCTTAGAAGCATTGACCTTTCGCTCCGGATAACTCTCACTGCCCCGGATATTCAACCACCCGGGACATCCCGGATCAGACGGAAACACGGGGAACAGCATGCAGTGGAACGAATTCGCGGAATGGGGCCGAAAAGTCGCTGACTGGACGCAGAACTACCACGAAACCGTTGGCGACAGGCCCGTCCGGGCACGGTGCGAACCGGGTGAGGTCTTGAATGCGTTACCGTCTGAACCGCCCGAAACCGCCCAGCCCATGGAAGACATCTTCCGGGATTTTGAGCAGATCGTAATGCCCGGCATCACCCATTGGCAGCACCCCCGGTTCTTTGCCTATTTCAACTCGAACGCCTCGGCCCCGTCGGTTCTGGGTGAGTTTCTGGCCAGCGCCATCGCGCCACAATGCATGTTGTGGCAAACCTCGCCCGCTGCAACCGAGATGGAAACCCGGATGATGGATTGGTTGCGGCAGGCTTTGGATCTGCCGGACGGTTTCGCCGGAGTGATTCAGGACTCGGCCTCGTCGGCGACGCTGGCCGCCGTGTTGACGATGCGGGAAAAGGCACTGGCCTGGCAGGGCAACAAACAGGGGCTGTTCGCGCAGAAACCCCTGCGCATCTATTGTTCATCCGAGGTTCACACCTCAATCGACAGGGCCATCTGGGTTGCCGGAATTGGCGAAGACAACTTGGTGCGTGTTCCCATCAAGGGCGACTGGCGCGGAATGGATCCCGACGCGCTGGAAGCGGCCATTCAGGCAGATTTAGACTCTGGTTTGCAGCCTGCGGGCGTCATTTTGTGCGTCGGCGGAACCGGCGTCGGGGCAACCGATCCTGTGGATCGTTGCTTAGAAATCGCCGCCAAATACGACCTCTATTCCCATGTCGATGCAGCCTGGGCCGGGTCGGCCATGATCTGCCCCGAATACCGGCACTACTGGCCCGGGATCGAACAGGCTGACAGCATCGTCTTCAACCCCCACAAGTGGCTGGGGGTACAGTTCGACTGCTGCGCGCATTTCCTGAAGAACCCCGACGATCTGGTCCAAACGCTGGCTATCAGACCGGAATACCTGAAAACACATGGTAAAGACGGGATCGTCAATTACTCGGAATGGTCCGTTCCATTGGGGCGTCGCTTCCGCGCGCTGAAACTGTGGTTCGTGATACGCACCTACGGGCTGGAAGGCCTGCGCCAGCGGATGCGAAATCACGTCAACTGGTCCAAAGCGCTGCATGACAAACTTGCGTCGGAACCGGATTTTCAGATCACGACGGCGCCGATGTGGTCACTCTGGTCCTTTCGGTACATGCCCGAAGGCTGCGCCGACCCGGATGATCTGAATTTGCGGCTGGTCAACGCCATCAATGATGACGGACGGATTTATCTGACACAAACACGTGTGGATGGCGATCTGGTCATCCGGTTCCAGGCCGGACAATTCGAAACCACGGAACAGGACGTGATGATGGCCTATGACGTCATAACGGACATTGCCCGTGGCCTGACTCCTTAGAGACTAAGCCCTCATCCCGGCGGCGGCCTGGGCGTAACCGCCGGATGCACCGTCAACAAAATGCACGTGATCATCGCGAACGGCAGAGGGCACAAAACAGGTCATCATCGCCTCGTCCTGAGCATGGATGCCATAGCGGATCTTGCCCTGCTGGCGCGCCTGTTCCAGCATCTGCCGGATGCGTGCCAGCGTGGCCTGATCGCAATCCAGCGTCATCTTGAGGCCGTCGTCGAATTTGCGGAAGTCCGCATTTTTGCTGACCATTTCCTTGTAATTTTGGGGCTCGAAACTGCCCAGTCGCCTGCCGGACAGAAACAGCAGAAAGATGAACAGGTTTTCACCCAACATCTTCATAGTGTGCCAAAGAATGTTGCCGCCGGCGCGCATGACACGCGCATTGATCGCAATACCCGGCGGCGGCCACGAGATTGGCGGCCCGTTGACCGGCACCGGGTGGCCCGCGCGATCCAGCGCCTCGGACACGGACAGCACCGACTGCGCCAGATCCGCAAAATCGATTTCTGTCGCGGTCGCGGTCGGTTGCACAACCAGCGATACGATCTGGCCATGTTTCGCTGGGCTGTTGGACCACCGGCAGGACAAGCCCGTCAGATCCGGGTGCGCGCCGGGTGCCGCATCGGGAACAGCGTATTGCCCCGACTTCATCTGCGTCTCGGCCCAGGCCAGCCCACCGCCCGAGAACATCGCGTAGTCCACGCCCGACGATGGCGCATAGCGGGCAACGCGCACATCCCGGCCCGCATTCCGGATATCCGCAACCGGCACCACGGCGCCGCGCAGGGAAACCGAAAACTCTTCATGCGCCCAGCGCTGCAAAGCGGACAGGGTGGCGCGGGCTGTATCCGCTGCGCTGGCCGGGACGGCGAATCCCGCGCCGTCGCCGCCAAAGATATAGGGAAACAGCTTGCCGCCCACTGCGTTGATCATGCCCGAAATCACCGCCGCTCCGACCATGTTCACGGTTTTGTACCGGCCCCGCGCGATTTCACCGGTCGAATCGACGATATCAGCAACCCCGACAACCCAGTCATCCGGCACCGGTGTAAATCGCGCAGGCTTTGCAAGTTCGGTAAAGTCCCTCAACAGCGGCAGGGATTCATAGAAATCGGAATGGACGTCTTTCATTGTCCCCTCAGCGTTGGTGCCTTGTGTCGGTTCCTGATTTGAACAATAGCCCGATTGTGATGTCTGTCCGCCAAATTCAGCATAGCACACGCGCTTGTGCATGATGGCACGACATGCCAAGCATGGCCCGTATTCAGGTTGAGGGCAGATCATGCAGGCAGGATTGGTGGTTTTGTGTCTGGCCTATGTGCTCAGCCAGTTTTTTCGCGCTTTTCTGGCTGTGCTCAGCGTGGATCTGGGCCGGGACCTGGGGGCCACGCCCGAGGACCTGGCCTTTGCCTCGGGCCTGTGGTTCTTCATATTCGCCCTGATGCAGATTCCGGTCGGCTGGGCGCTTGACCGGATCGGACCCCGCCTGACCGCTTCCTTGTTGCTGCTGATCGGCGGTGCAGGAGGGGCTGCTGTTTTTGCGATGGCAACTGCGCCGTTGCATATCAGTATCGCGATGGCCCTGATCGGCATCGGGTGTTCTCCGGTGCTGATGGCCTCGTACTATATCTTCGCGCGCGAGTTTCCTCCCGCCCGTTTTGCCACACTGGCCGCCGTCATGCTGGGTGTCGGTTCCGTCGGTAACCTGGTGGCCTCGTACCCGACGGCACTGGCGGTCGAACTGATGGGCTGGCGCGCAACGCTGGCCGGACTGGCGGCGATCTCGGGCTTTGTGGCGATTGGAATCTGGTTGACGGTCCACGATCCGCATAAGATCGAAACAGAACAGAAAGGATCGTTGCTGGATCTGCTCAGGGAACCAGCGCTCTGGACGATACTTCCGTTGATGCTGGTGGCCTATGCGCCTTCCGGGGCGCTGCGAGGATTGTGGGCCGGGCCGTACCTGCAGGACGTCTTTGGCCTGGGCACCGCGCAAATCGGGCAGGCAACCCTGGTAATGGGCGCAGCGATGATTGCGGGAACCTTTGTCTATGGCCCGCTTGACCGCATTCTTGGCACGCGCAAATGGGTGATCTTCGGCGGCAACGCGCTCAGCGCTGTGTCCCTGATCCTGTTGTGTATCTGGGTCGCCGACGCGGTCTGGGTGTCCGTCATCCTGCTGGCCCTGATCGGATTTACCGGCGCCACATTTCCCGTGATCATGGCGCATGGCCGTGCCTTCATCCCCCCGCATCTAGTCGGCCGGGGCGTCACCCTACTGAACCTGTTTGGAATTGGCGGCGTTGGTGTGGCGCAGTTTGCCACCGGGCGGCTTCATGCCGCTACAGAAGGCGCGGGGCCCGCTGCGCCCTATACGGCCATTTTCGGGTTCTTTGCCATAACAGTTGCGATTGGGTGCCTGATTTACCTATTCAGCCGCGACAGCATAGACTGATGCCAATCAACCCTGAACAGGAGATCACAGTGCGGGAAATCGAGGTCATCGCACCCAACCTGAAACACAGCCTGTCAGGCGTGACCACAACGATCATTCGGCTTTTGCCGATCCAACGCGACCTGATCGAAATTCGCGCGACGGGACCCGGACTGCCCGACGATCTGCCGCACATCCGGCTATGGAAGGTTCCGTTTCTGTCAAACCGGGTGCAACGGGTCTGGCATGCCCGACGCAACACCGAGATGCTGGCAGGACTGGCGCTGAAACATCTGTTCCGGCGCAATTTCCGCCTGCTCTTCACTTCGGCCGCGCAGCGTGATCATTCGGGGTTTACCAAGTGGCTGATCTCGAAGATGGATGCGCTGATCGCGACCACTCCGCAGGCGGCTTCGTTTCTGAAACACCCGGCAACTGTCATCATGCACGGAGTGAACACGGACCTGTTTCATCCGGCACAATCCAAGCAAGCCCTGCGCCAGAAGCTCGGTCTGCCCGATGGCGTTCTGATCGGCTGTTTTGGCCGTATCCGCCCGCAAAAGGGCGTGGACCTTCTGGTGGACGCCGCAATCGAGGTTCTGCCGTCCCACCCTGATGCGCAGATTATCTTCACCGGCCGGGCCACCAAAGAGTTCGAAGGCTTTCAGCAGGAACAGGAACAAAAGCTCAAGGCCGCCGGGTTGGCGGACCGGGTGCATTTTCTGGGCGAGCGTCCGTGGGAAGAGATCGTGGAAACCTATCGCGCGCTGGACCTGTTCGTGGCCCCTGCACGGCACGAAGGCTTCGGCCTGACCCCGCTCGAGGCGATGGCGTCTGGCGTGCCTGCCATCGCCTGTCACGGTGTTGGCGCATTCAGCGCGCAGATCAAAGATGGTGTGACCGGCCGTCTGGTCGAGAAAGACAATGCAAAGGCGCTGGCGGGCGCGTTGCAGGAAATGTTGGAAGACCGCGAAAAACTGGCGCTGGCCGGGCAGGCTGCACGGGCCCATGTCGAGAAGAATTTTCGAATCGAGGGCGAGGCGGAAGCCATCGTTCGGGTCTATCGATCCTTGCTGGAGGCGCATTGACCCGCCGCAATGGTGTCAATTTGGTGTTCCGCGCCGAAATTCGCTTCGATTAGTCTTTTTTCTTCGCCGCAACGCGGCTATGAACGCGCGTCCTTAGACTTCAGGAGACATGATATGGGCTATCGCGTCGTCGTCGTTGGCGCCACTGGCAATGTGGGCCGCGAAATGCTGAACATCCTGGCTGAACGCCAGTTCCCCGTGGACGAACTTGCCGCGCTGGCAAGCCGCCGTTCGCTGGGCACCGAGGTCAGCTTTGGCGACAAGACATTGACGACCAAGGATCTGGATACATTCGATTTCAGCGGTTGGGACATCGCGCTGTTTGCCGTGGGTTCGGCGGCGACCAAGGACTATGCGCCCAAAGCCGCGGCTGCCGGCTGCGTGGTGATCGATAACTCGTCGCTGTATCGCTATGACCCGGACATTCCGCTGATCGTGCCGGAATGTAACCCGCAGGCGATCCACGACTACAAGAACAAGAACATCATCGCCAACCCCAACTGCTCGACCGCGCAGATGGTTGTGGCGCTGAAACCGCTGCATGACCGCGCCAAGATCAAGCGCGTTGTCGTGTCGACTTATCAGTCGGTTTCGGGCGCAGGCAAGGAAGGCATGGACGAGCTGTGGGATCAGACCAAGGCCGTGTACAACCCGATCAACGAGGTTGAGCCGAAGAAGTTCCAGAAGCAGATCGCTTTCAACGTCATTCCGCAGATCGACGTCTTCATGGAAGACGGCTCGACCAAGGAAGAGTGGAAGATGGTTGTCGAAACCAAGAAGATCGTCGATCCGTCGATCAAGGTCACGGCCACTTGCGTTCGTGTTCCGGTCTTTGTCGGCCATTCCGAGGCGGTGAATATCGAGTTCGAGGAATTCCTCGACGAAGACGAAGCCCGCGACATCCTGCGCGAGGCACCCGGCATCATGGTGATCGACAAGCGTGAGGCGGGTGGCTACGTCTCGCCCATTGAATGCGTCGGTGATTTCGCCACTTTCATCAGCCGCATCCGTCAGGACTCGACCGTCGAAAACGGTCTGAACCTGTGGTGTGTGTCGGACAACCTGCGCAAGGGTGCGGCCCTGAACGCCGTTCAGATTGCCGAGCTGCTGGGCCGTGAGGTTCTGAAAAAGGGCTGAATTCTTCCCATCCGAATGTACGAAGGGGCCGCTTCACATGAAGTGGCCCTTTTTTCTCGGCCCCGGCCCGGTGATCGGCCGGACGTTCGAGACCCTCACACCAGTTTCAACTGGACGTATACACCACAAAATGCACAGTGTTTGCCCTGAGCATTTCGATTGAGGCAGAACGTGCGTTTCCTGAACAACAACAGGTTTGCCCGATCCGCTATTCTGGGTTGTGCAACGCTTCTCATGGGTTTGGTGATCCTTGGATTCACCGGACGGTATTTTGCACCCGGTGACTCGGTCGCCCTGATGAGACCCCAGATTGGCGTGCTGCTGATCGTCTTTGCCGCGATCCTCATGGCCGTGCGTGCCAGGGGTTTCGCGTTGGCCTCCCTTGCTTTCGCAGTGATTGCGGTGGGGTCCGTTGCGGCCGGGCTCGTACCTGTTTCAGACGAATGCGATGATCCTTGTGTGACCTTGTATCAAAAGAACCTGATGTCTGTGGCATGGCCCCGGTATTCCCTTGCCGACGACATCCTTTCTTCGGACGCGGACATCGTGACACTTCAGGAAGTTTCCAGCCACAACCGGCAATATATGGAAAACCTGTTCGGGAATTACCCGACATCGGCAATATGTGAGTTCAGGCCCGAGCAGAACGTTGCGATACTGACCAGACTGGCCGTTGTTGAGGGTTCAGAGTTCTGCCTGCAGGGGCTTGGACTGGTGGGTCTTCAGGTCGTCGGTCCGGGTGGTCAGCCGGTTTGGGTCGTCTCCGTTCACCTAAACTGGCCCTACCCTTATGGCCAGTTCGAACAGAGCAAAAAGATCGCCCACCAAATCGAACAACTGGACGGCCCTGTTCTGATCGCCGGGGACTTCAACATGGCCCATTGGGGCAGCAGCGTGCGCCGTATCGGTATGGCTGCCGGCAATCACGTGTTTGGCGCAGTTATGAACACGCACATTCTTGGCAACTGGATGATGCCGATGCCGATCGACAATCTTCTGGTGCCCAATGGCACGACGGGCACGGCGGAACTGCGCCCGTTCATGGGATCCGACCATATGGGAATCAGGGCCCGCATAAGCCTGCCCTGAGAACTCATATTTTCAGCTTTTTAGAGGCTGTTTTTGCCTTACTGGCCGGATTCGACCAGTTCTTTGAGGTTGGAAAGCCCGCGCTCGTAATCCCCGCCGACCCATTCATCCATCATGAGCCCCATCCAGCGCGACATGGGGTTCATACCAAGATCACTTTCAAAGCCCCACGAAATCTCGGTCTGATCGCCTTCGGGCTGCAGAGTAAACGACGCATTTGCCGTCCCCATGGATCCGAAATCCAGCGCGGTTCTGACAAACTGGTTTTCAACGCTTTCGATGATTTCTTGTGATCCCGATCCGACCTGAGGATGCTCAGAGCTCCAGCTCAGGGTATTCCCGACGCCGGCTTCTGGGCCGCTGTAGGCCAGTTTGGTTTCCGGATCGCGCGCCAGCCAAGGCGACCATTTCTCGGTCGCCTGCATCGAGTTCACAAAAGGAAAGATGGCAGCAGCCGGCGCGTTGATGGTGACGCTTCGCGAGACTTCGGCCTTACCGGGCAGCAGATAGGACGCGCCCACCAGAACCAGTATCAATACAAGTAAAATCAGAAGAATTCGTTTTATCCATCGCATGGCTGTCTCCGATCCCAAGCAGAATAATCTCATGTTCAAAAACCGACGGCGCCAGATTGGACCAGAGCCGCGCCAGCTTGACTTTGCCGCGCCACGCAAATGGAATTCAACATAAATTCGAAGAACTTTCCCGACCCATTGCAAGGTTTTGCAAAGATTATGGGGCGCATTCTCTGCCCGTGCCGTGGGGGCATGAACATAGGGGTGAACGTGGTGGATAATGTAATCACGCTGGAGCACACGGAATCCGTGCGGCTGGATCCGGATCGCATTGGCGGCTTGTGCCGTCAACTTGGTGACAAGAACGCGCTGGATGTCATGTGCCGAACCGTTGAAGAACTGGCCGTGCGGCTTTCGAACTGCGAACGATTCTGGCGGCAACGCAACTGGGCCGATCTTCGCAAATGCGCCAGATCACTGGTGGCGATTGCCGATCAGATCGGAATGACGGCGCTGGCCCATGTGGCAAGTGATGTAGCCAGGACAGTCGATGCCGGGGACGCGGTGGCCTCGGGGGCGACGCTGTGCCGTCTGATCCGTGTGGGCGAGCGATCGCTGACGGCAATTTGGGATCAGCAGGATCTTTCCGTTTGACGGGGGTTGCAGGCGCGCGTCCGGTGGCTAGTCTGGGCGCGAACCGAGCCAGCCGAGAACCCTATGACCCTGTCCTTTGCACCTGCCTCTGAACCGTCCTTGCCGCTTCATGTGATCGAACAATCCCGGCTGGAGGACTGGCTTAAAAACCAGAGCGCGAAAGTGCAATCATGGATTGCCGTCAACGGTTTCACCGGTGCTTTGGGACAGGCCCTGTTGATACCGGACACTGATGGTGTGCCGGGCTGCGCAGTTGCGGGATACGGAACGGGCGCCACGCGGGCGCGCAAACGTTTTCCTCTGGCGGCCGCGGCCGAAGCGTTGCCCCAAGGCAACTACCGCATTGCGTCAGGTGTTCCCGAGGATGCGCTGGACACAGAAAGCCTTGGCTGGCTTTTGACCGGATACACTTTTGATCGCTACGCCAGCCAGTCTCCTGTTGGTGCCAGGCTGGTTGCACCCGACGGGTTGAACAGCGCGCGGATTGAAGCGATCGCCACCGCCGAGGCGCTGATCCGAGATCTTGTCAATACGCCCGCGTCCGACATGGGGCCGGATCAGTTGCAGGCCGCCGCGGAAACGCTCGCGCAGGAATTCGGGGCCTCTTGCAACGTGATCGCAGGCAACGCTCTGCTGGAAAACAACTTTCCGATGATCCACGCCGTTGGCCGTGCCGCCGCGCAGGAACCTCGGCTGATCGAAGTGAACTGGGGCACCAGCGGCCCCAAACTGACACTGGTGGGTAAAGGCGTCTGTTTCGACACCGGCGGGCTGGATCTGAAACCGGCGGCGGCGATGGGACTGATGAAAAAGGATATGGGCGGGGCGGCCAATGTGCTGGGTCTGGCCCGCATGATCATGTCCCTGAACCTTCCGCTACAGCTTCGGGTCTTAATCCCTACCGTGGAAAACGCGGTTTCGGGTAGTGCATTCCGTCCCGGCGACATCCTGACCTCACGCAAGGGGTCTACCGTCGAGATCAACAACACCGATGCAGAGGGGCGGCTGGTTCTGGCCGATGCCCTGACACTGGCAGATGAGGGGCAGCCGGATCTGCTGATCTCGATGGCCACGCTCACCGGCGCGGCGCGCGTTGCGGTCGGAGCGGATCTGGCTCCATTCTACACCGATGACGATGGCGCGGCGGAAATCCTGACCGGCGCGGCGCGGTTAGCGGCGGATCCCGTCTGGAGGATGCCGTTCCACGAACCTTATGAAGCCTTGATCGAACCCGGCATAGCAGATCTGGACAATGCCCCATCGGGCGGGTTCGCAGGTTCGATCACTGCGGCCTTGTTTCTGCGACGCTTTGCAGGCCAAAGTCGCTACATGCATTTTGACATCTATTCATGGCAACGCGCCAAGGAGCCGGGACGCAGCAAAGGTGGCCTTGGACAAGGCCCTCGGGCCTTGCTGGCCGCGTTGCCAGAGTTGTTGGACCTATGAGCCGTCTTCGAGTCATCGAACCGGTTGTCGACCTTCTGCGCCAACCGGACGGACCGCGCGACCGTCAATTGCTGTTTGGTGATACGGTTGAGGTCCGTGAAAACCGGGAAGGGTGGAGCCGCGTCACTTCGGACAAGGACGGATATCAGGGCTGGGTTGCGACAGACCGTTTGGGGCCCGAGGCGTCACCGACCCACTGGATCACGGCCCCGTCGACTCATACCTATGTGTGGGCGGACATCAAAAGCGCGGATCGGGCATCGCTGAGTTTTGGCAGCAAGGTTCAGGCTCTTTCCAAGCAAAACGGGTTTTTTGAAACCGAGCTGGGGTTCATTCCGTCCACCCACGCCACCACAATTTCCGACACAGTGAATGACCCGGTTGCCGTAGCCGAACTGTTTTTGGGCACGCCCTATCTTTGGGGTGGCAACAGCCGGTTTGGCCTGGATTGCTCGGGGCTTGTTCAGGCCGGGTTGCTGGCCTGTGGCATTGCCTGCCCCGGTGACAGTGGCGATCAGGAAAGGGCGTTGGGACACCTGGTGCCGCAGGATGCACCCGCAAAACGGGGCGATCTGTTATTCTGGAAAGGACATGTGGCCTGGGTCAGCGGCAACAACATGCTGCTGCACGCCAACGCCCACGATATGGCGGTCGTATATGAACCGATGGATCGGGCCATTGCCCGTATCCGGGAACAAGGCGACGGGCCGGTTACGTCACATAAAAGGCTCTAATCCAGGTCAACCGCCCGGATCAGCTTCCGCTCAAGCACGCGCAACACGGTGCGCAGGTCATGGCCGCGTTTCAGAATTCGACCGTCCATGCCAATGACCGAGTACATTCCTTGCCGCTGACGAAGGCGGGGGTGTTTTTCCACCCGGTAAATCGGATGCTCGGCCGTGCGTCGGAAGATCGAAAAAACTGCCGTATCCCGTAGGTTTGAAATGCCATAGTCGCGCCATTCTCCGGCGGCGACCATTCGGCCATAAACAGACAGGATCTGGGTCATCTCGCGCCGGTCAAAAGCGACTGGCATCTGAGCCGGGCTGGCAGAAAACCCGCTGGGTGGCTGCATTTTCATACTCTCAGCCTTGCCGGAAATTCTATTTTAATCAACCCCGAGGCAGACACGCTGGTTCATTTTGCCTTGAACCTGTTACCTGCGGCCAACCTGCCGGCAGATCAGGATAACCGGCAACAATCCAACAGCCAGTATCACAAGCGAGGGTACGGCAGCCCCTTCCAGCCGCTCATCAGACGCCAATCTGTAAGCCTGCACTGCCAGCGTGTCGAAGTTGAAGGGCCGCATGATCAGCGTCGCGGGCAGTTCCTTCATGACATCGACAAACACGATCAGCAGCGCAGTCAGCAGCGATGGCGTCAGAATCGGCAGGTGCACCCGCCGCAGCGTCGCCAGCGGCGTCTGGCCCAAAGACCGCGACGCGGCATCCATATTTGCGTGAACCGTGCTTTGTCCGCCTTCATAGGCGCTGAGCGCGGCGGCCAGAAACCGCACCATATACGCTGCGACCAGCAACCAGATCGAACCGGTGATTAGCAACCCGGTCGAAATATCGAAGGTCTTGCGCATCCACGCGTCCAGCGTGTTGTCGAACCCGGCAAAAGGCACGATCAGACCGACCGCAATGACACCGCCCGGAACCGCGTATCCCAGCCGCGCCAGATAAGCCGCCGCTGACGAGACGCGCCCCGGTCTCAGGCGCTGATAAAAGCCCACGCAAATGGCGGCGAACACGGTCACCACTGCGGCTATACCGGCCAAAGTCAGCGAGTTCTGGATGAACCCGATATAGCGCCGCGACAGAAGGTTCTGTTCGGAGGTCATCCCCATCTGCACCAATATGATCACCGGCAGAAGGAAACCCAGGACAACCGGTATGATGCACAGGACAAATGCCCCGACCGACTGCCAGCCTTTCAAATGTGCTGTTGGCAGCGCGGCGTGGCTTTTACCGGCCTGATAGTATTTGGCTTTGCCGCGCTGGGTCCGTTCGGCCACGGCCATCAGCAGCGCGAACCCAAGCAGGCACAGGGCCAGCTGAGCGGCAGCGGCGCGGTCGCCTATGGAAAACCAGCTTGTATAGATCCCGGTGGCAAAAGTCTGAACGCCGAAATAGGCGACTGTTCCAAAATCGGCGATGGTCTCCATCACTGCCAGCAGAACACCGCCCGCAATCGCCGGGCGCGCCATCGGCAGGGACACGCGCCAGAATGCCATCCACGGGCTGTTGCCCAACGCCCGGGCCGCCAAAAAGGCTGAACCGCTTTGCTGTATGAACGCCGCGCGCGCCAGCAGATAGACGTAGGGATACAGTACCAGGATCAGCATGACCGCCGCCCCTTCGGTCGAGCGGATTTCGGGGAACCAGTAGTCGCGCGGCCCCCAGCCCGTTATCTGCCGCAGGTTGGTTTGAACAATGCCGGGGTGATCCAGAATGAAGGTGTATGCATAAGCCAGAACATAGGCCGGAAAGGCCAGGGGCAGAACCAGAGCGATCTCGAGAAGTCGCACACCGGGAAAGCGTGTCATGGTCACAAGCCACGCGGCACCGACACCGATCGAAAAGGTCCCCGCCGAAACCAGGACCACCAGAACCGCCGTGGTCAGCGCGTATCCGGGCAGAACCGTGGACATCAGATGCGAGATCGTGGCCGTACCACCGGTTGCGGCCGCCAGAACAACCGCCACCATCGGCAGCAGACAGGCCGCAGCCACAAAAAGAGCGACCCCGCCAACAAGCCTGGTGCCCAATACGCCGCGGTTGCGGGATCCGTGTTCTGAATACTCTATTTCGGCCATTGTCCCGGCTAACGAGTGGCAAATGCGCAGGTTTGGTCTTTCATTGACCAAAACGCTCGGAAAAGCCAGTAGGCGGGGCAACAATTCTGCGGCACTTACTGCCGCAGACTGTTCCGATGCGTCATTCGTAGACGCGCTGATCCTCGATCACCAGCCCATCCTTGGGAAGCGAGCCGGGTGCCACCACCTCGACCGCGCCCTTCAGCTTCAGGACCTCGACGACCGATTTGGCATAGGCCGCGTCGTTTTCGCAGGGGCTTTCGATCTGAACCGTCATCATGTCCATCTCGCCCTGCCGGGCTGCAATCACGCGCGCCTTGACGATCTCCTCATGCTTGTCCACCAGCGCCGCAACCTGTTCCGGACGCACGAACATGCCCTTGATCTTGGTGGTCTGATCGGCGCGGCCCATCCAGCCCTTGATGCGGGTATTTGTCCGCCCGCAAGGGGACTGGCCCGGCATCATGGCTGACAGATCACCGGTGGCAAAGCGGATCAGCGGGTAATCCGGGTTGAAGGTCGTGACCACAACCTCACCAACCTCGCCGGGTGCAACCGGAATTCCGGTGCCGGGGGTGACGATCTCGACGATGACATGTTCGTCGATGATCATCCCTTCCATCGCGGCACTTTCATAGGCAATGTTGCCCAGATCCGCCGTGGCATAGCATTGCAGGCAGGAAATACCCCGGTCGGCATAGTCCTGCCGCAATGAGGGAAACAGCGCACCCCCGCCCACAACCGCCTTCGAGAAAGTCAGCGAAACGCCCATCTCGTCAGCCTTATCCAGAATCACTTTCAGGTAATCCGGCGTTCCCGCATATGCGGTACATCCGATATCACGGGCAGCAGTGACCTGAAGCTCGGTCTGGCCGGTGCCTGCTGGCAACACGGCAGCGCCGACGGCCCGCGCGCCGTTCTCAAAGATCATTCCGGCCGGGGTCAGATGATACCCAAAACAGTTCTGCACGATGTCTCCGGGTCCGACTCCGGCGGCGTGCAGAAACCGGCCCATGCGCCACCAGTCGTGATCCGTGCTGCCCGGTTCGTATATCGGACCCGGTGATTGAAACACGTGGTGGAAATGACGCGCCGGTTTTACCGTAAACCCACCAAATGGCGCGCGTGCGGCCTGCCCCTGTGTCAGGTCGGACTTCCGCAAAACCGGCAGTTTCGCCAGATCCTCGATCGTGGCAACCGCGTCGACATCCGCATCCGCAAAATGAGCCGCAAATCCCGGTGCCGATTTCGCCCGCTGCAATTGCGCGCGCAATGCCTGGGTCTGATCAGACAAACGTTGATCGGCCGAGCGGGTTTCGAGTGCATCGAAGTAAGTCATCGCCAAATCCTCCATCCGCTCACAGCCACCGCTTGCGGCGGCGATAAGAGCGCACGTCCCGAAAGCTCTTGCGGCCTTCGTCCGACATGCCGAGATAGAATTCCTTTACATCCGGGTTTTCGCGCAATTCTGCGGCGGGGCCGTCCATCACGACGCGACCCGATTCCAGAATGTATCCGTAATGCGCGAACCTAAGCGCGACATTGGTGTTCTGTTCGGCCAGCAGGAAGGACACGCCTTCTTTCTCGTTCAGATCCTTCACAATGCCGAAAATCTCTTCGACCAGCTGCGGCGCCAGTCCCATCGACGGTTCGTCCAGCAGGATTGTCTCGGGCCGGGACATCAGCGCCCGTCCCATCGCAACCATCTGCTGCTCGCCACCCGAGGTATAACCGGCCTGGCTTCGGCGGCGTTCCTTGAGGCGGGGGAAATATGTGTAGACCAGCTCAAGGTCCTGCTGAATCGCGGCCTTGCCATCCTTGCGGGTATAGGCACCGGTCAGCAGGTTTTCCTCGACCGTCAGGTGTTCGAAGCAATGGCGACCCTCCATCACCTGGATCACGCCTTTCTGCACCAGATCGGCCGGATCGCTTTCGTGAACACTGGTTCCGCGATATTTGATGGAACCTTTGGTCACCTCGCCCCGTTCGGAATGCAGCAGGTTCGACACCGCCTTTAGCGTCGTCGTCTTGCCTGCACCATTGCCGCCCAGCAAGGCCGTGATGCCGCCCTTGGGCACAGTCAGGCTGACGCCTTTCAGCACGAGGATCACATGGTTGTAGATCACCTCGATATTGTTGACTTCCAGCAGGGTTTCCGCCTGCACGTCAGTGGTTTGTGCCGCATCCAGCATCAGCGTGTTTCCTCATGCCTGCCCCATCCGGGGCGGTTCATCAGGAGCGGCAGGCGCGCCGCCGCTCCGATTGTTTGGCGGCCCCGGATCGCTCCGGGGCGCGGAGTCTTCTCTTATTCGCAGCGGGGTGCGACGTTATTTTCAGCCGCGTACGCGTTTGAATCTTCCGCAACCAGCGCGCCGATCACTTCGCCATCGGTTGGCTTGAAGTCGGAAATCAGGCTCCAGGTCTTGGTGCCGGCATCCCATTGGGACACACCGATCAGGCCGGGGCCACCATGGTTGTCACACGACACCTGGAAGGTCGGGCCAAAGTTCGGCATGCCCAGTGCGGCCATACGCTCTTCGGTGATGTTGAGGTTCTCCATCGCGTCACGCACCATGCCCGGTGTGACGTCGCCGGTTCCGTTGGCCTCTTGCGCGTCCTTGATCGCCTCGGCAGCCAGCATCGCGGAATAGAGACCGCGGTTGTACAGAACGGTACCGACCTGATCGCCCGCGCCTGCGGCCTTACCGGCATCGACAACATGCGTTTTGATGTCATCGAATACGGGGAAATCATTACCGACCGCGTGGAAGGTGACGGCTTTGTACCCGTTCGCCTTGTCACCTGCGGGCAGCACGTCATGCTGCGCACCCGACCACCAGACGCCGATGAAGTTTTCCATCGGGAAACGGATGTTCGCGGCTTCCTGGATTGCGACCTGGTTCATCACGCCCCAGCCCCACATCAGAACGTAGTCCGGCTTTTCGCGGCGGATTTGCAGCCATTGCGACTTTTGCTCCTGACCGGGGTGATCGACCGGCAGCGTGGACAGTTCAAAACCGTGCTTCTTGGACAGCTCTTCCAGCGTGCGGATCGGCTCTTTGCCGTAGGCCGAGTTGTGATAGACCAGCGCGATTTTCTTGCCGTTCAGATCACCGCCATTTTCTTCCAGCAGATAGTTCACCGCGCCCGAGGCCCCGTCCCAGTAATTGGCGGGATAGTTGAAGACATGGCTGAACACCTTGCCGTTGCGGGCCGAAGTCCGGCCATATCCCATGGTGTGAAGCGGAATGTCATCGGCCGTCACTTTCGGGATGAGCTGATAGGTGATGCCGGTCGACAGCGGTTGATAGATCAGCGCGCCCTCGCCCTTGGTCGATTCATAGCATTCCACACCTTTTTCGGTGTTGTAGCCGGTCTCGCATTCGACAACACGAACGGGAACACCGCCGATACCGCCATCCCTCTCATTCAACAGAGTGAAATAGTCGTTGTAGCCGTCCGAGAACGGAATACCGCCCGCAGCATAAGGCCCTGTGCGATAGCTGAGGTCCGGGATCACAAGATCCGCCAAAGCGGGCCCTGCGGCCATCAGAGCGCCCAGCGCCATAGTTGCCAGTTTCTTGTTCATCGGGTGTTTCCTCCCTTGGTTATTCCGATGCGGTTTCGGGCTTTGCACCCGTCTTATGATTGGGCCGGTTCCGTTTAGTGCGGGAACGGCCAGAGTCTGAGCTTTTCCTTGGCCACGCGCCACAGCTGCGCCAGCCCGTGTGGTTCCAGGATCAGGAACATGATGATCAGCGCACCGACGATCACAAGCTGAAGATGCGCCACGATATCGGTGGGCCAGCCCAAAACGTCGACCCCGACAACCTTCAGAACCACCGGCAACAGCACAAGAAACGCAGCCCCGGCAAAGGATCCGAAAATAGAGCCTAATCCGCCGATAATCACCATGAACAGCACCAGGAACGACTTCTGGATGCCGAACACCTCGCCCACTTCGACCGCGCCCAGATAGACCGCAAAGAACAGCGCACCAGCGATGCCGACAAAGAACGAACTGACGGCGAAGGCGCTGATCTTGGCCTTCAGCGGGTTCACTCCGATGATTTCGGCTGCGATGTCCATGTCACGGATCGCCATCCATGTGCGCCCGGTGGTGCCGCGCGTCAGGTTGCGGGCAATCAGCGCGCTGACCGTCAGGAAGATCAGGCAGAACAGATAGGTTGCCCAGGCCGGAGCATTCGGCCCCGTGATGATGATGCCGAACACGTCACGTTCGGGCGCATTGATCTGACCCGAAGCGGAATAGTTGTAGAACCACGGCACCCGGTTGAACAGCCAGACCAGAAAGAACTGCGCCGCCAGCGTGGCCACCGCCAGATAGAACCCTTTGATCCGCAGCGAAGGCAGACCGAACAGCACACCCACGATGGCCGTAATACCTCCGGCAAGCAGGACATGGATGAACATGCTGACATCGGGAAAGGCCGTCATCAGCTTGTAGCAGGCATATGCGCCCACAGCCATGAACCCGCCGGTCCCCAGCGATACCTGCCCGCAATAGCCCACCAGAATGTTCAGCCCGATGGCCGCAATTGCGTAGATCAGGAACGGCAACAGCAGCGCGTTGGCCCAATAATCGTTGATGATGAACGGAATGATCCCGAACGCCACCGCCAGCACCACGTAGTAGCGGTACCGATCAAACTTGATCGGGAAAGTCTGGCTGTCATCCACGTACGAGACTTTGAAGTCCCCGGCTTCACGATAGAACATGTCTTACTTTCCCCATTCTTCCTGCGCCCGGTTCCGGGTCGCAGCGTCCAATTGTTTTGAAGACTTGGCGTAACCGCTCTGTTCGGTGTTGCGCACCAGTTTCATATAGGCCAGCACGCCCGTCACCAGACCGGCAAACGCCAGGATCGCGGCGATCATCAACTGGCCGTCCGTTAGCCCCTCGGCCGTGATCGCGATGTAGCCGAAGGCCCAGAACCCGGCCCAGGCGATGACGTTAATGATGGCGATCAGCTTCTGCACGACCTAAACCCTTTCGATGATCTTCTCACCGAACAGACCCTGAGGCCGGAACACGAGGAAGATCAGCGCCAGAACATAGGCGAACCAGTTTTCGGTCGCGCCGCCCACCATCGGGCCGATCGCGAATTCGAACAGCTTCTCTCCCACACCGATGATCAGCCCGCCCACGATCGCGCCGGGGATCGAGGTGAACCCGCCCAGCATCAACACCGGCAGCGCCTTGAGTGCGATCAGCGACAATGAGAACTGCACGCCGGACTTGGTGCCCCACATGATCCCTGCGACCAGTGCCACGAATCCGGCCACCGACCAGACCATGACCCAGATGAAGTTCAGCGAAATGCCGACCGACAGCGCAGCCTGGTGATCATCCGCCACGGCGCGCATCGCCCGGCCCTGTTTGGTGTACTGGCTGAAGGCCACCAGCGCCGCCACCAGCAGCGCCGCAATGACCGTCGCCACGATATCCAGATTGTCGATGAAGAAGCCGTAATCGAAGATGTTGAACGTCGTCTCGTCAATCCACAGGTTGATACCCTGCGGCAGGCCAACATCCAGCGTCTTGATCTCGGATCCCCACATCAGGTCGGCCACACCTTCAAGGAAATAGGCCAGACCGATGGTCGCCATGAACAGAATGATCGGCTCCTGCCCGACCAAATGGCGCATGACGAACCGCTGCACCGCCCAGGCCAGCAAGACCATCACCGCCATTGTCAGAATGATCGCCAGCAACGCGGGCACGTTCCAGCCGAAATAGTGGACATGGGTGCCGAAGATCGCGTTGATCAGATGCGCAAAGGGCACCTGACCATTCATGATCCCGACCAGTGTCATCGCCGCAAAAAGGGCCATAACCCCTTGCGCGTAATTGAAAATCCCGGACGCCTTGTAGATCAGCACAAAGCCCAGCGCGACCAGTGCATAAAGCACCCCGGCCATCAGACCGTTGAGGATGACCTCCATCGCAAATACGAGTTGTTCAGGCATGTCAGCCCCTCCCCAATTCTGCCAAGGCTTCAGTCATGGCTGACCCCCAGATAGGCGTCGATGACTTCCTGATTGTTGCGCACCTCGTCGGGTGTGCCATCGCCGATCTTCTTGCCGTAATCCATCACGACCACCCGGTCGCTCAGGTCCATCACCACGCCCATGTCGTGTTCGATCAGGGCAATCGTGGTGCCGAATTCGTCATTCACGTCGAGGATAAAGCGGCTCATGTCCTCTTTCTCTTCGACATTCATGCCCGCCATCGGTTCATCCAGCAGCAACAGCTTGGGCTCCGCAGCCAGCGCACGGGCCAGCTCGACGCGTTTTTTCAACCCGTATGGCAAGCGCGCCACGGGCGTCTTTCGGATGTGCTGAATTTCAAGAAAGTCGATGATCTTCTCGACTGCCTCGCGGTTCTCGACCTCTTCCGCCTCGGCCTTACCCTTCCAGAACGCCTGCTGCAGGACGTTGGTCTTCATGTAGTTCAGACGGCCGGTCATCACGTTATCCAGAACGCTCATCCCCTCGAACAGGGCGATGTTCTGGAACGTGCGCGCAATGCCCTGACGCGCCACTTCGTAGGGGCGCATCGCCGGGCGTTTCGATCCGTGGAACCAGACCTCACCCTCCTGCGGAACATAGAACCCGGAAATCACGTTCAGCATCGAGGATTTACCGGCCCCGTTCGGGCCGATGATCGCGCGAATTTCACCTTCGCGGATGTCAAACGAGATATCCTTGATCGCCACGACGCCGCCAAAGCGCAGGGTGATGTTCTTCATCTCCATCACCACACCGCCGATCTTGCGGCCGTCTTCGGTGACATATCCTTCGGAATTATCCAGCATCAGTCGCTCCCTGACGTTTGGAAAAACGGGACGGCGGGCGGGGCGATGACCGCAGGTCGAGCGGCGTACGACCGGCCCTCATTCTGCCGCCACCTTGTGCTGCGCGACAGGCACGACCGGTGCATCGACAATCTTCAAGGTCGCGCTGATCGCGCCTTTGCGGCCATCCTCATAGGTCACTTCCGTGGTCGTCGAAATGCTCTCGGACCCATCATAAAGTGCCTGGATGATGTCGTGGAACTTCTCTTCAACGAAGCCGCGCCGCACCTTGCGGGTCCGGGTCATTTCACCGTCATCCGCATCCAGTTCCTTGTGCAGAACCACAAAGCGATGCACCTGGCAGCCCGACAACATTTCGTCAGCGGCCACAGACTTGTTCACCTCTTCCACATGGCCGCGAATCGTCTCTAACACACGGGGATGCGCCGCCAGTTCCTGATATGACGCATAGGCCACATTGTTGCGTTCGGCCCAGTTGCCGACAGCAGTCAGGTCGATATTGATGAAGGCCACGCAGCGATCCTTGCCGTTGCCGAACAGGACAACTTCAAGAATGTCAGGAAAGAACTTCAGTTTGTTTTCGACATATTTCGGCGCGAACATGGACCCGTCGGCCATTTTGCCCACATCCTTGGCGCGGTCGATGATCCGCAGATGGCCGCTGCTTTCTTCGATAAATCCGGCGTCCCCGGTCGCCACCCAACCTTCGGCATCCTTGGTCGATGCCGTCGATTCCGGGTTGTTGTAATACTCGACGAACACACCGGGCGAGCGGTAGTGAATCTCGCCCTTGTCGTCGATCTTCAGTTCGACATCCGGCGCAGGGACGCCAACAGTGTCGGCCCGAACCTCTCCATCCGGCTGAACGGTGATAAAGACCGTCGCTTCGGTCTGGCCGTAAAGCTGTTTCAGGTTGATGCCCAACGAGCGGTAGAAATCGAAAATCTCCGGCCCAATTGCCTCACCCGCCGTGTAGCCGACGCGAAAGCGACCGTAGCCAAGCGTGTCCTTCAGCGGACCATACACCAGCAGATTGCCCAGCGCGTATTTCATCCGGTCGCCGAAACCCACCGGCTTGCCGTCTAGCAGCAGGCCTCCGACCTTCTTGGCATGCGCCATGAAGTGGTGGAACATGCGCTGCTTCAGTTTGCTCGCATCCTCCATCCGGATCATCACGTTGGTCAGCTGGGTCTCGAACACGCGCGGCGGGGCAAAGAAATAGGTCGGTCCGATCTCGCGCAGGTCCGTCATCATCGTGTCGGCGCTTTCGGGGCAGTTCACGCAGAAGCCGCACCAATAAGCCTGTCCGATCGAAAAGATGAAATCCCCCACCCACGCCATCGGCAGATAGGACAGAATGTCTTCGTTCCGTGTCAGATGATCGAAATCGGCCGAGTTCTTGGCGCTTTCGATCACGTTGCGGTTCGACAGCACCACACCCTTGGGCTTGCCGGTGGTGCCCGAGGTGTAAAGCATCACGCATGTGTCGTCATAGGTGATCTCTGAGATGCGCTTGTCCAGTTCCTCATCGAACCGCGCATGGCCGGCGCTGCCCTCGGCCATGATATCGGCCAAAGCGTTCATCTGACTGTGGTCGTATTTCCGCATCCCCCGCTTGTCGGTATAGAGGATGTGTTTGACCTGATCCATTTTTTCCTGGATTTCGATGACCTTGTCGACTTGCTCCTGATCACCGCAGACGACGTATTTCGCGCCGCAATGTTCCAGAACATAGGCCATCTCTTCGGCGACCGAATCCTGATAGAGAGGCACCGGAACCGCGCCCACCATCTGGGCTGCGACCATGGACCAGTAATGCGCCGGGCGGTTGCGGCCGATCACCGCGATATGGTCGCCCTTCTCGACGCCAAGCTCCAGAAAACCCAGCGCGATGGCGCGGATTTCCCGGGCTGCTTCCGCCCAGGTCCAGCATTGCCAGATCCCGAATTCTTTTTCCCGATAGGCCGGGGCATCCCCGAACCGGGTCACATTGCGGTGTAACAGCGCCGGAAGAGACTGCATCCCTTCGGCGCCCGACTGCGTCTGAGCCAATCTTTTCTCCTCCCCATCCGACCCCTCTCCCAGGGGGCGGAAATGGCGGGTCCGGAACAGGGTCCGAACGCCAATGCCCCGATTTGGGACAGTGGCACAATCAGCGTCAACTTTTTCCTGATGTTTTCTCAATTCTTACGAATTGTAACAGGGGTATAGTGGTGATCTTCTGATTTGTACAAAGCGCACACTAAGAGAAAAAATGCTTCCGGCAAAAGCGAGGCGGAGAAAAGACCGCCCATTCTTCAAATGGTCACTGACATTGCGGCGGGCTGGAGGCGGGGTGCGCGGGTGATTTGAACGGTCCCGAAACAGAAACTGCGCAAGTATTGCGAACTATGACCAACAGTGATTGCTCGGTAGCCCAAATTGCACAGGAAGCTTAATCTGGATGAATTGCCAGCCCCAGTTTCTAGGCTGCGGTCACGAGTGAATGGCCGCAGCTAGCCAAGGTTCAAAGCCGTTTGAAAACTGATGCTTAGGATCGTCGCGGATGAAGACATTAACCCCCCGCCGCCAACTGAGCCCAATAACTTCTGTGGAAGCATCTTTCGGCAAAAGGCAGCTCCGATTGAAATAGTCGGGTGCCTACGACCCGACTTTGACAACCATCTTTCCAAAGTTCCCGCCAACCAGCAGCTGATTAAAGGCCGCAGGAGCGTTTTCAAGCCCTTCCACGACATGCTCTTTGTATTTGACGGACCCATCTTGAAGCCAAGCGGTCATGTCCCGAGCAAACTCTTTGTACAGCGACAGCGGAAAACTGTCGTAGATGATAAAGCCCTGCATCTTAACCTTCATACGCAGTATGGTGCCCATGATGGCCGGTCCCATATCAGGTCCCTTTGGAAGACCAGGTAAATTATACCAAGCCACCACACCACACACGGGGATACGAGCAAAAGGGTTAAGCAGCGGCAAAACCGCGTAAAGCACTTTGCCCCCAACGTTTTCGAAATACACGTCAATCCCGTTCGGACATGCTTCGCGCAATTCGGTGGCCAAATCATCCGACCGGTGATCAATGCAGGCATCAAACCCGAGGGTTTCGACCACGTGAGCGCATTTCTCGGGCCCTCCGGCAATACCAACGACCCGGCATCCTTTCAGCTTTGCGATTTGCCCGACTGTTGCCCCGACCGGCCCAGCTGCCGCTGCCACAACGACGGTTTCGCCCGGTTTTGGCTCTCCAATTTTCAAAAGTCCTGCGTATGCGGTGTAGCCAGGCATCCCAAGTATACCCAAAGCCCAGGATGGGTTCTGCGGGTTCTTACCCAAGTTTATCACCTGAACTCCGTCGGAGATCGCATAGTCTTGCCAGCCACTGCCGGAAAGCACGAAGTCGCCTTCTTCGTAGCCCTCGAGATTGGAAGTCACCACCTGCCCAACGACCTGGGCAGTCATGACTTCTCCGATCGCCACAGGCTCGGCGTAGGACTTGGCATCATTCATGCGCCCCCGCATGTAGGGATCCAAGGACAGGTAAACCGTGCGCACCAGCATTTCGCCTTCGCCGGGCACTGGCACATCGGTTGTCTGCAATTTCAGTGTGTTGTCGTCTGGTTGACCTTTTGGTCGCTCGGCGAGAACAATTTGACGGTTGATATCCGATGTCTGTTCCATTTTGGCCTCCTTCTGTTGCCGAACCACAAAGACATTGCCACGTTATGGGCCGGTGCAGAAGGCGCGTGGCGTGAAACATGCTCTTTGCGGGAAAACTCGGGTCCGATCAATGCGACATTGGCTTTTGGCCGTGTTCCGAACATCGGCGGTGCGCTCCAAGCCGTCTCTGGGTCCGCATACCCGGCGTCCAGGCTGATCACTCTAACTGTCTTATGCATTCCACTCTACAACCAATCCCGCAGGATCGGGATCAGCGGCACATCCGCCGCAGGCATCGGGTAGCTGCGCAAATCATTCGCGCGGACCCATTTCAACGCCTGTCCTTCTTTCGACTGCGGGATGCCCTGCCATTTGCGGCAGGCAAACAGCGGCATCAGCAGATGGAAGTCACTATAGCTGTGACTGGCAAAGGTCAGCGGGGCCAGGCAGGACGCCCAGGTGTCGATACCCAGTTCTTCGTGCAATTCGCGGATCAGGGCGGCCTCAGGGGTTTCGCCGGGTTCGATCTTGCCACCGGGGAACTCCCACAGGCCAGCCATGGATTTACCCTCCGGACGCTGCGCCAACAACACCCGGCCCTCAATATCGATCAGGGCGACAGCAGACACCAACACGGTTTTCATGGTCGCAATCCCGGACGCAAAACCGGGCTCCACTTTTGCTGGAATTGCTCCGGTTTCACGAGCGATAGTCCGCGTTGATCTCAATATAGCCGTGGGTCAGATCGCAGGTCCAGACGGTGGATTTGCCCTCGCCCAGCCCCAGATCAACGGCAATGACCAAATCCTGACCTTTCATATAGACGGCGGCGTCTTCCTCGCGATAGTTGGGGCTGACCCAGCCTTTCTCGGCCACCAGAATATCCCCGAAGGAAATGCTCAGCAGGTCCCGATCCGCTGCGGCACCGGACTTACCGATAGCCATGACCACGCGGCCCCAGTTGGGGTCTTCGCCCGCGATGGCCGTCTTGATCAGCGGAGAGTTGGCGATAGCCAGCCCATGCACCTTGGCATCCGCATCCGAGGCCGCACCAGTCACGCGAATTTCCACGAATTTCGTGGCGCCTTCACCGTCGCGCACCACCTGCTGTGCCAGATCCAGCATGACGCCTTCCAGCGCCTCGGCAAACGCCGCATTGCCGGTGGCATCCACCCCCGAGGCCCCCGTCGCGCACAACAGCAGGCTGTCCGAAGTCGAGGTGTCGCTGTCGACGGTGATGCAGTTGAACGTCCGGTCCGTCTGCGCGCGCAGCATCGCCTGCAGTGCCGATTGCTCGACCCGGGCATCCGTGAAGATGTAGACCAGCATCGTCGCCATGTCCGGCGCGATCATGCCGGAGCCCTTGGCAATCCCTGCAATAGAGACTGTTTTACCATCGATCTGAACCTGCGCTGAGGCTCCTTTCGGGAAGGTATCGGTGGTCATGATGGCGCGGGCGGCATCCTCGATCGCATGACGGCTGAGCCCCGCCTTCAGCGTCTCAAGCTGAGCCACGATGCGTTCATGCGGCAGCGGTTCACCAATCACGCCGGTTGATGAGGTAAAGACCCGTTCGACCTGAACGCCGGTGGCCTTGGAAACGGCCTGGGTCACTTCTGCCACCGAGGTCTGGCCATAATGGCCGGTGAAGGCGTTGGCATTGCCCGAATTCACAACGATCGCTGCCGGTCCTTCGCTGGATCCGCCAATCTTGTCCTGACAATCCAGCACCGGGGCCGCGCGAGTCGCCGAGCGGGTGAATACCCCGGCCACGGATGTGCCCGGATCCAGCACTGCCAGCATGACATCGGTACGACCCTGATAGCGCACACCGGCCTCGACGGTCGCGAAACGCACGCCGTCGATGGCCGGAAGGTCGGGGAAGGCCGCAGGTGCCAGCGGCGACACTTTAGTGATATTGGCCAAGGGGCTTACTCCTGAATCAGATCCAGCTGCCGCATGATTTCCGGACCGGCACCTTCCAGCGCCGGACGCTCGATCTGGGCTTTCTGGGTCAGTTCGTCGATACGGGCCTGAATGGCTTCCTGCTGGATGGTCTGGGCCAGTTCATTGCGAACCTCGGCAAGTTCAGGGGCCTCGGACTTGCGCTGATCGTTCAGGATGATCACGTGCCAGCCGAATTGGGTCTGCACAGGATCCGAGATCTGGCCTACTTCCAGCTCCAGCACGGCGGCCTCAAACTCGGGCACCATGCGGCCCTTGCCGAACCAACCCAGCACGCCGCCATTGGGGCCTGACGGGCCGGTGGACTTTTCCCTGGCGAGCTCCGCGAAATCCGCGCCATCGTCCAGCTGGGTCTTGATTTCCTTGGCCTCATCCTCGGTTTCTACCAGAATGTGGCTGGCCTCGTACTCGTCCTCGCCTTCAAACTCGGCGATCTGCGCGTCATAGGCGGCCTGAATCGACTCGTCCGTCACCAGACCGCCGGTGATTTCGGCAACCGTCTGCACGGCCCTCAGCGAACGTTCCTCGTTCTTGAGTGTCAGGGCGTTGTAGGTGGAAAGGCCTTCCTGTTCCTGGCTGAGCAATTGCTGCTGGACCAGCTGCTCGACGATGAAGTCAAAGAGAACCTGGTCTTCCATCTGCTGGTATTGCTGCGGCAGGCTTGCGGCGGTGGCGATCACGTGACCCAAAGTGATCTCGTCCCCGTTGACGCGCGCAACCACAGTGGTCGCATCCGGCTGGGTCTGGGCGGCCAGTGGGAGGGCCATCACGGCGGTCAGGGCCAGCGATGGCAGAAAAGTGAGGCCTTTGGGCATTGAATTATCCTATTTCCATGCCGCGACAGGGCGCAGCGTTGACACTCTGGAACCTGCCGCTTACATCGCTTTGAAGCCTTGGACAGGGCCGCCTTTCACCCCCCGTATCTATGGGTTGCGCGCAAGGTGGGCAAGCCTGTCGCAACCAAGACAAGAACAGATCCGCTGGAGTGAACATGCTGGGACTCGGAACGCTTGCCAAAAAGGTGTTCGGAACACCGAACGACCGCAAGATCAAGGCGACCCGCCCGCTGGTCGAAAAGATCAACGCGCTGGAGCCGGAGTTTGAGAAACTGTCGGATGAGGGTCTGATCGAGAAGACCAAAGAGCTGCGCCAACGCGCGCTGGATGGCGAGAGCCTGGATGCCTTGCTGCCCGAAGCTTTTGCCAACGTGCGCGAGGGTGCTAAGCGGGCGCTGGGTCTGCGGGCATTCGACGTGCAGCTGATGGGCGGCGCGTTCCTGCATCAGGGCAACATCTCGGAAATGAAAACGGGTGAGGGAAAGACGCTGGTCGCCACCCTCCCGGCTTATCTGAACGCGCTGACCGGCAAGGGTGTGCACGTGGTCACGGTGAACGAATACCTGGCCAAGCGCGACGCGGAATGGATGGGCAAGGTTTTCTCGGCCGTAGGCATGACGACCGGTGTGATCTGGTCCGGTCAGCCGGACGAAGAGAAAAAGGCGGCCTATGCCTGCGACATCACCTATGCCACCAACAATGAGCTGGGCTTCGACTACCTGCGCGACAACATGAGGGCGGACCTGAACGACGTCTATCAGAAGCACCATAATTTCGCGATCGTGGACGAGGTCGACTCGATCCTGATCGACGAGGCGCGGACACCGCTGATCATCTCGGGTCCATCGCAGGACCGGTCGGACTTGTATACCGCCATCGATACGCTGATCCCGTTGCTGCAGGACGATCACTATTCGCTGGACGAAAAGTCGCGCACGGTCACCTTTACCGATGAAGGCAACGAGTATCTTGAGCAGCAGTTGCTGGCAAACGACCTGATCCCCGAAGGTCATTCGCTGTACGACCCCGAAAGCACGACCGTGGTGCATCACGTCAACCAGGGCCTGCGCGCGCACAAGCTGTTTCAGCGCGACAAGGACTACATCGTCCGCGACGGCAATGTGGTACTGATCGACGAATTTACGGGCCGGATGATGCCGGGCCGCCGGTTGTCCGAAGGCCTGCATCAGGCCATCGAAGCCAAGGAAGGCGTGCAGATTCAGCCCGAGAACGTGACGCTGGCCAGCGTGACGTTCCAGAACTACTTCCGACTTTATGACAAGTTGGGCGGCATGACCGGTACCGCGCTGACCGAAGCCGAGGAATTTGCCGAGATCTATGGGCTGGGTGTGGTCGAAGTTCCGACCAACAAGCCGATCGCCCGTCTGGACGAAGACGATCAGGTCTATCGCACCGCCCCCGAGAAATACGGCGCGATGATCAAGGAAACCAAAAAGGCGGTCGAGAAGGGCCAGCCGGTTTTGCTGGGCACCACCTCGATTGAAAAATCAGAGGTGCTGAGCCAGATGCTGACCAAGGAAGGCATTCAGCACAACGTGCTGAATGCCCGCCAGCACGAGCAGGAAGCGCAAATCGTCGCCGAAGCGGGTCGTCTGGGCGCGGTGACCATCGCCACCAACATGGCCGGACGCGGTACCGACATCCAATTGGGCGGCAACGTGGAAATGAAGGTTCTGCAGGCACTTGCCGAGAACCCCGAAGCGGACCCCGCCGAGCTGCGCGCGGCGGAAGAGGCGCGTCACGCCGAGGAAAAACAGAAAGTGCTTGAGGCCGGTGGCCTGTATGTCATGGCCTCGGAACGGCATGAAAGCCGCCGCATCGACAACCAGCTGCGTGGTCGTTCGGGCCGCCAGGGCGACCCGGGCCGCACCGTGTTCTACCTCAGCCTCGAAGACGATCTGATGCGCATCTTCGGCTCGGAACGGCTGGACAAGGTGCTGACAACGCTGGGTATGAAAGAAGGCGAGGCAATCATCCACCCATGGGTGAACAAGTCGCTGGAACGCGCCCAGTCCAAGGTCGAAGGCCGCAACTTTGACATGCGCAAGAACGTTCTGAAGTTCGACGACGTAATGAACGACCAGCGCAGGGTGATCTTCAACCAGCGGCGCGAGATCATGTCGACCAGTGACCTGTCGGAAATCGTGTCGGACATGCGCGAACAGGTGATCGACGATCTGATCGACGAATACATGCCGCCGAAAACCTATGCCGACCAGTGGGACACCGACGGTCTGCACGAGGCGATCAAGGACAAGCTGACCATCGACGCCCCGGTTCAGGATTGGGCCGCCGAGGAAGGCGTAGATGACGAGCAGGTGCGAGAGCGCCTGATCAAAGCCGCAGACGAGATGATGGCCCAGAAGGCCGCCGCGTTTGGTCCCGAGAACATGCGCAACATCGAAAAGCAGGTGCTGCTGCAGACCATCGACGGCAAGTGGCGCGAGCATCTGGTGACGCTGGAACATCTGCGCTCGGTCGTAGGCTACCGCAGCTATGCCCAGCGCGATCCGCTGAACGAGTACAAGAACGAAAGCTTTCAGCTGTTCGAAGGGATGCTGGACAGCCTGCGCGAAACCGTGACACAGCAATTGTCGCGCGTTCGCCCGCTGACCGAGGAAGAGCAGCGTGAGATGCTGGCCCAGATGGCGGCGCAGCAGGCCCAGGCGCAACAGGCGGTCGAACAGGCCGCCGGTCAGGCCGAAGCAGTCGCTGAAGCCGACGCCTCGGGTGATGCCCTGCCCGGATTTGACGAAAGCGATCCGGCGACCTGGGGTAACCCGTCGCGCAACGACCGCTGCCCCTGTGGATCCGGAAAGAAGTTCAAACACTGTCACGGCAGGCTGACCTAACGTCACCTAAATTCGAACACAATGACTTCGCGTCGCGGTCACAAATTGGCCGCGATTGACCGGGAAAGTGTGACTCGCTCCTTCAACTGGGGAGGGTGTCTTGTTCGTTGTAAGAAACTACGTGACCATGGGTGGCACTGTCGTCTGCGCGCTCGCCATCGGTTACCTGATGCAGAATGGATCTGCCGCGCAACCTGATGGAAGTCAGGCCGGTATCTCTGTGGCTTCTGCCGCAGGACAGCCTGTTGGGCTGGCCGGGCTCGAGCAGTTCGCGCTTACCTCGTCTTCTGCAAGCACCGCGTCACTTTCTGCTCCGGCACCCTCGCAACGCAGCCTGCAACCCGGCCAAACCGGCCCCGAAGTAATGACCGACTGCAACCTGAGCGCGCGCGCCACCGCAGTGCCCGGTGCCGCGGCAAGGTTGATCGTCAAGGCCCCCTGCCACGCCAACCAACGGATCGAGGTTCATCACAGCGGGCTGGCCGTTTCTCAACAGACGGATGAAAACGGCGCCTTGGATCTGACGATGCCGGTGCTGTCGGAATACGCGATTTTTCTGATTTCCTTCGACGATCAAAAAGGTACGGTGGCAACAACGCACGTGCCGGACATAAGCCAGTACGACCGCGTCGCGCTGCAATGGAAGGGCACGACCGATCTACAGATTCACGCGCTGGAGTTTGGTGCCAGCTATGGCGGTGACGGGCATGTCTGGGCGGACAGCTCGGCAACGGGTGTCGGCGAGGTTGTCCATATGGGCCAGCCGGGTCTTGGCACCGCGCAGAATATCGAGATTTATTCCTTCCCTTCCGGCCAGTCTGCGCAATCGGGTGCCATCGGCCTGACGGTCGAGGCTGACGTGACCAAGGCCAATTGCGGCTCGGATCTGAGCGTACAGTCGCTGGAACTGCGCGCCGACCGCCGCCTACGCTCACGCGATCTGGTGCTGAACCTGCCCGACTGTTCGCAGGTCGGAGAGTTTCTGGTGTTGAATAATCTGTTCCAAGACCTGACAATCGCGGCAAAGTAAACCGCAGGCAGGCTCGAAACTCCTATGACATCCTTACGTGCAGCAGTGGCTGCACTTTTTCTGGCAACGCTGGCGCCCGGTGCCCAGGCGCAGGACATCACGCTGACCTCGCATGACGGCAAGGTCGAGGTAACTGGAAACCTGCTGGGATATGATGGCGAGTTCTATCGCATCGACACCCAATTCGGTGAACTGACGGTGGACGGGTCCGGCGTGACCTGCGATGGCCCCGCCTGCCCCAATCTGACCGATTTTGTGGCAGAGGTCCGGTTCTCCGGGTCGTCCGTCATGGCCGAGAAAGTCATGCCTGCCCTGATTCTTGGTTTTGCCCAACAAGAAGAGTTGTCGGCGACCCCATCACGGATTGACTCGGCAACCTTTGCCTACGAGCTGTTTCAACCCGGGCGACCCAGACCTTTGGGGCGGTTCTTCTTTCGCGTGGGCAATACAGGCCGGGGGTTTTCCGATCTGAGCGCGAATGAAACCGATATCGTCATGGCCTTGCGCGAAATCCGTCCGGGTGAGCGACTGGCTGCGGAAGACGCCGGGATGGGCGATCTGACAAAAGCGCGGCGATCCCGGGTTGTGGCGCTGGATGCGATGGTGCCTGTGGTGTCCGCCGTCAACGCAATACGACAGATCTCGCCCACGGATCTGGCACGCGTGTATTCCGGCGAAATCCTGAACTGGGCCGAACTGGGCGGGGCCGATGCGCCGATTGCGCTACATCTGCCGGACATAGGATCGGGCTTGTCCCAGGCCTTCGAGGATCAGTTGCTTGCGCCCGCTGGCGTGGCGCTGTCCGACACGGTCCTGCGGCATGGGCGCAGCAACGACTTGGTTCACGCAGTGGCCGAGGATCCGTTTGCCATCGGAATCGCCAGCCGGGCCGAAGCTGACAAGGTTCGCGCGCTGCCGCTTGCCGGGGGCTGCGGCCACGCGCTAACGGCGACCCGGCAATCGATCAAGACCGAGGATTATCCGCTAACCTCACCTATGTTCCTGTACCTGCCGTCATACCGCCTGCCCCGGATCGCACGACAGTTTCTGGCCTATACCCAAAGCCCGGAAGCTCAGATGGCGATACGGCAGGCCGGTTTCGTGGATCAGGCACCCGAGACCATGCGTATCGGATTGCAGGGGGACCGCCTTGCCAACGCAATCGCAAACGGCGGGGACGAAGTTGGCCTGGACAGCTTGAAACAGATGATCGAAACGCTGCGCCCGATGTCACGCCTGTCGCTGTCTTTCCGGTTCGAGGCCGGGTCTTCGCGCCCGGATGCCCAGTCCCGCGCGAACATTCTGCACTTGGCGCAGGCGCTTGAGGCCGGTGACTACGAGGCCCGAAAGCTGACCTTCGTGGGATTCAGCGATGGTGACGGGCCAGCGGCGGGGAACGCCCGCATTGCGCTATTGCGGGCCAAAACAGTGCGCAACGCAGTTCTGGCCGCTGTTGAGACCGCGATCCCAGACAGTGTCGAAATCTCGGTCGAAGGGTTCGGCGAAGCCATGCCCATGGCCTGCGACGACACCGAATGGGGCCGCAAGATCAACCGCCGGGTCGAAGTCTGGATCGAGTGACTTCGAATCCCACCGACAGCTACAGATAGCCGTGCGACCGGAAACTCAGCTCTGTCGATTTTCCGATGATAAGGTGATCGTGCAGCACCAGGCCAAGCGCTGTACAGGCATCATGAATGCGATTGGTCATGTCGATGTCGGGCTGTGATGGCGTGGGATCACCTGACGGGTGGTTGTGCACCAGGATCAAAGCCGAGGCATTCAGTTCCAGCGCCCTTTTCGCCACCTCGCGCGGGTAGACGGGAACATGGTCCACCGTGCCCTTGGCCTGTTCCTCATCCGCGATGAGGACGTTCTTGCGATCAAGGTAGAACACGCGAAACTGCTCGGTCTCGCGATGGGCCATGGTGGTGTGGCAATAATCCAGCAATGCGTTCCAGCCCGAGATCACATGCCGTTGCATCACCCGTGCGCGGGCCATGCGATGGGCGCAGGCTTCCAGAATCTTCAGATCCGTGATCACGCTGTCGCCGACACCCTTGATCTGTCGCAACCGTTCTTCGGGCGCGGTCAGCACCCGGTTGAAGTCGCCCAGTTCGTCCATCAGGGCCCGGGCCAGGGGCTTTACGTCCTGTCGGGGGATCGAGCGGAACAGGACCAGCTCCAGCAGCTCATAATCCGGCATCGCTGCAGAACCGCCAGACATGAACCGTTCGCGCAGCCTTTTGCGATGGTCCTTGATATAAGACGGCAACCGGCCTGCCGGCAGCGGCTGCACCGGGGCTTCGTCGTTTTCAAAAAGCATCGGGGCTTCGGCAAAGGCGTCGTTGGTCATACGCGCAGACTGGCGCAGAATTGCTTTCCGAAACGTTAACGCACCTCACCCGCCATGCGCGCCGTGGCGCGGTGCACCACCATGTGCAGCAGGATCGAAAATACACCCAGCGTCAGCATGGCCGCGAACATCAGGTCCGTCTTGGCCCGCCCGTTGGCCAGCAGCATCAGGTTCCCCAACCCCCCGGACGAGCCACCGACCCATTCTCCGATCACGGCCCCGATGGGTGCGTAGACAGCCGCCAGCCGCATCCCCGAAGCCAACGAGGGCAGGGCGGCCGGTATTCGGATATGCCACAAAACTGCGCGCGGGCTGGCCTGCATGGTGCGTGCAAGGTCCAGATATCCGGCCGGAGTGCGCATCAATCCATCAAAAAAGGATGACGTCACCGGAAAATAGATGATCAGCATGGCCATTGCCACTTTCGACCAAAGATCAAACCCCAGCCAAAGCGTCAAAAGCGGTGCCAGGGCAAAAACCGGCAGGGCTTGCGTGAACACCAGCAAGGGTCGCACCAGGATCCGGGTCATGCGCGAACTGGCCAGCGAGACGGCTGTGACAACGCCCAAGGTTACACCAAAAACGAAGCCGGTCAGAACCTCGATGGCCGTCACCCAGGTGTCCTTTGCGATGATCCACCGGTTGTCCCACCATGTTTCGGCGACAATGGCCGGGCCGGGCAGGATGAATTTCGGCCAGCCCGTGAAGGTGACGATGCCCTGCCAGACGACAAGGGCAAAAAGCGCGGCCGCAAGCGGAGACAGGTATTTCATGCTGCCTCCTGTCTCAGCAGGCGCAACAATGCGCCTTGCGTGGCCAACGAGTCCGGGTCGTCCACTTTGCGGGGGGCCGGAGCCCGGGGCGGCTGGCATTTGGTCAGCCCGGGCCGGGTCATGACAACAATGGTTTGCCCCAGCCGGGCGGCTTCGGCCGGATCGTGGGTGACCAGCAAAACGGTGCGGCCCAGCAACACCTCGGCCGCGAGATCCTGCATATCGGCGCGGGTTCGGGCATCAAGGGCCGAAAACGGCTCGTCCAGCAATACGAAAGGGCGGCCCTCCATTAGCGTTCGGGCAAGAGCCACGCGCTGGCGCTGACCACCTGACAGTTCCGACGGTTTCATGGTCAGGTGATCCCAAAGGCGCATCCGTTTGATCAGACGGTCGCGCCGGTTCAGATCGGCCTTTTCCCCCCTCAACTGTGCGCCCAGCGTGATATTCCGAGCCACACTTGCCCAAGGCAGCAACAGATCGTCCTGCGCCATGTACGCGACACGTTCTGGCACCGGCAAGCCATCGTCGGCCGTGATTTGCCCCGAGAACTCCGCCCCGGTCTGCAATCCCGCGATCAGGCGCAGGATGGTGGTTTTACCGACGCCGGAACCGCCCAGAAGACAGGTCCATTCCCCTGCCGCCATTGTAAGCGAAAGCGGCGCGAACAGGGTCGCGCCTCCGATTGTGGCCTGTCCGCTGATGGTCAGGGCAGGGGCAGACATCATGGCGTCAGGCCCATCTGCCAGAAACTGACTTCAAGTTCGGTCGCGGTGCGGAACGTCCGGCTCAGGCGGTCCCAGCGAGGGGAGGCTTCAAAATCTTGACCAATGCGCCATGTTAGAGCCTGATCGAGCAACTCGCCAACCGCCTTGCATGCAGCGTGATAGTCTTCGCTGGCATAGGCGTTGATCCAGTCCCGATAGGTTTCGGACGTGGCCTCGGTTGCCAGACGCGCGCCAATCTCGCCATAGCCCATGACGCAAGGCGCAAGCGCTGCCAGCAAGTCCAGCAAGTCACCGCTGTAGCCTGCCTCGAGCACAAAGCGCGTATAGGCCAGGTTCTCGGCACGCTCGGGCGTCGCAAACAGGTCCTGCTGTGAAATGCCCGCAGCCTCGCAGACACCGATATGCAGTTTCATCTCTTCGCTGATCAGACCGTTCACCGTGCGCGAGGCGGCCAGCATCTCTTCGTGGGTTTCCGATTTCACCACCGCAAGCGCCCAGGCACGGGCAAAATGGATCAGAAATACACAGTCCTGCCGCAGATAGTGAAGGAATGCCGCGCGCGGAAGCGTTCCGTCCTTCAACCCTTCGACAAAGGCGTGGCGGGTATAATCCCGCCACGGCCCCTGCGCCGCATCGCGCATCAGCGCGAAGGCCTTGCCATATTCATTCATTGCGCAGTCACGTCGATGGCGATGGCGCTGACCGGGTTGATGCTGTCGATCATGCCGCTGTCTTTCAGAAAAACCTCGAACCGGGTGTACCGACCGGCATTGAGCCCGGCCGGGCGCAGGGCAAAACGCGGCAGCGTGTCGAACCAGGCACGGGCATTCAGCTCATCCTGCAGCTCGGGCGAGGTTGCTGCGAAGATTTCCCAGCCTTTTTCGGGGTTGTTGACGATGAACTGTGTTGCCTTTTCCGTCGCGGCCAGAAAACGGGCGACCTTGTCGGTATCCATTGTGTCCGGGTTCGCGACATAGATCAGTTCATCATAGGACGGCACGCCCTCTTCCTCGATATAGAAGCAGGTGCCGGGATGGTCTTCGATGTCCATCTGGTTCAGCTCGAAATTGCGGTAGGCGCCGATCACCGCATCTACCTGCCCCGACATCAGCGACGGCGAAAGCGAGAAGTTGACGTTGATCATTTCGACATCGGCCAGTGCGACGTCATATTTGCCCAGAACGGTGCCCAGAACCGCCTCTTCCACGCCCGCGACAGAAAAGCCGATTTTTTTGCCCTTCAGGTCTGCCGGGGTTTTGACCGGGCCATCTTCCAATACCAGAAGGCAGTTGAGCGGGGTCGCGACTAGCGTGCCGACACGTTTCAGGGGCAGACCCTCGTGGATCTGCAGGTGCAGTTGCGGCTGGTAGGATACAGCCAGATCGGCCTGCCCCGCAGCAACCAGACGCGGCGGTGCGGACGGGTCCGCAGGCGGGATGATTTCAACTTCAAGCCCCTGTTCGGCGAAATAGCCGTTTTCCTGCGCCACGATAATGGGGCCGTGATCGGGGTTGATGAACCAGTCCAGCAAAATGGTCATCTTGTCGTCAGCCCAGGCCGGCGCAGCGGCCAGCAGCGATATGACTGTGATCAGTTTCTTCATAACTCGCGTTTCCTTCCTGTTCACGAGGTTGAGGCCGCGACGAGGACAATCTCGCCCGGCCAATCCGATTGAATCCGTTCGGCTGCGCGCCACGCCCGCAGACCAGTGGCGCAGCAAAGGGCCAGTCTTTTCCCTTGTTTAGGATCTATGTATGGCAATCCTTCGGGCGTTAGCCGTTCCGCGCCGGGGTGTATCGGAACCAGCGCTTCATCCGTGCCGCGAAGTTCGATGATCCGGTCTTCGGCCGTGAGTTGGCTGGCAGACAGGAAACGGAAACAGCTTGCGGGTTCTGGCGCATCATCGAAACGGAAACTGTTGCTGCGCAGGGTGCGGGCATCAAAGTTCACCATCTGGCCCAGCGGCGATGGTTGCAGGCCCAGGATCACGCTCAGCGCCATTTGCACCTGCATCGCGCCGATCACACCGACAACCGGACCCAAAACACCTGCTGAGGCGCAGCTGGCACCACTGTCGGGCGCGTCTGGAAACAGCGCCCGTAAAGACGGCGCGCCGCCGCAAAAGCCGCCCACATAACCTAAAAACCCGAGCACCGAGGCACTGATCAGCGGCTTTCCCTGTGCCAGACAGCTGTCCGACAGGACATAACTGGCCGCATAACTATCCGCACAATCCAGGACCACATCCGACCGCGACACCAGATTTGCCGCGTTTTCGCATGTCAGGGCCTGGCTTTGGCTGGTGACTTCAAGCTTGGAGTTGAGGTCGCGACAGCGCCGCGCCGCAACTTCAGCCTTTGGCAAGCCGACATCCCGTTCCGTGAAAAGCGTTTGCCGGTGCAGGTTCGACAGATCAACGACATCGCCATCAACAACCATGATGTGACCCACCCCTGCCCCTGCCAACAGCGGCAGAACCGGCGCAGCCAGCCCTCCGGCTCCGACGACAAGTACTCGTGCAGCGGACAGGCCCGCCTGCCCTTCGGGCCCCACTTCGGGCAGGATCATCTGGCGTCCGTAACGGTTCATCGCGTGGTGTCGATCCATTCGCGTACCCGCGCTTCGGGGTCAGGGTTCAGCGTGATGTCGGTTACTGCCGCGACAATATCGGCCCCAGCCTCGAACACGCCCGGCGCGCGCTCGACGGTCATTCCACCAATGCCGACCAATGGGATACGCCCCACCCGCGCTTTCCATTCGGTCACGCGGGGCAGACCTTGCTGCCGCCACTTCATCTTTTTCAGGATGGTCGGATAGATAGGTCCGAGCGCCACATAGTCGGGGTCCATCGACAGAACCCGCTCAAGCTCATCATCGTCATGGGTTGAAACACCAAGTTTCAGGCCTGCCCGGCGGATGGCATGCAGATCGGCATCATCCAGATCCTCCTGCCCCAGGTGGACCCAGTCGCAGCCTGCCTCTATTGCCTGCTGCCAATGGTCGTTCACGACCAGTCGGGCGCCGTGGCTGCGGCACAGTTCGAGCGAGATCATAATCTGGGCGCGCACCGCATCACCCGATTGGTCCTTGATCCGCAACTGCACCAATTTGACGCCCAGAGGCAGCATCCTGTGCAGCCAGTCTGAATGATCGAAGATCGGATAGAACCGGTCCAACGTCATGACAGAAATGCCTTTCCGATCACGGGGGTTGAGGGTTCGGCCATGTCGCGTGCCTGGATCGGGTCGGCCTTATGGGCCAATTGGCCGGCCTGAATCGCCAATGCCATTGCACGCGCCATCCCCACCGGATCACCGGCACGGGCCACCGCCGTGTTCAGAAGAACAGCATCATAGCCCAGCTCCATCGCATGCGCGGCGTGGCTTGGTCTGCCGATGCCGGCATCAATGACAAGCGGCACATCGGGAAACGCAGCCCGCAGCGCCCGCAGCGCATATTCGTTGTTCAGACCGCGCCCGGACCCGATGGGCGCGCCCCACGGCATCAGAACCTCGCAACCCGCCTGCAACAGGCGTTCGCCGACGATCAGATCGTCCGTTGTGTAGGGAAAGACCTGAAATCCATCTTCCGTCAGGATGCGGGCGGCTTTGACCAGTTGAAACACATCCGGTTGCAGGCTGTCGGTATGACCGATCAGTTCCAGCTTGATCCAATTTGTCTGAAAAACCTCGCGCGCCATCTGGGCGGTTGTCACAGCCTCTTTCACCGTGTGGCATCCGGCGGTGTTGGGCAGGACAATGACACCCAGGTCGCGGATCATCCGCCAAAAGCTCTGCCCGGCCCCACCCGCGCCTTCACGGCGCAGGGATACCGTGGCAACACCGGCCCCGCTGAGGCGAAACGCTTGTTCCAGAATGGCCGGACTGGGATACTGCGCCGTGCCCAGCATCAGCGGATTGGGCAGTTCTGTGCCGTAAAAGGTCTTCACGTCAGCCCCCCTGCATCGGGGCGACAACTTCGACCCGGTCACCATCTTCGAGTTTTAGTGCCAGTCGAAGGCTTGAAGGGACGAACTGTTCATTCACAGCAGTAGCTACGCAGCCCGAGAATCCACATTCCGCCAGCAAATCTGACAGGGATTCTGCGCGGCTTTCGCGCGCCTCGCCATTAAGCACGATCTTCATCGACCATCTCCGAATGTTTGTTTTCCAGCGCCAGATCGGCGACGCCCTGTGCCAACGCGGGCGCAAGCAAGTAGCCATGGCGATACAGGCCATTGGCATAGATCGTTCGACCCAACCGGCGGATGCGAGGCAGATTGTCGGGAAAAGCGGGGCGAAGATCGACACCGATTTCCAGGATCTCAGCCTCACCAAAGGCCGGGTTCAACACATAAGCCGCACTGAGAAGCTCCAACATCGAGCGGGCGGTAATCCGGCCGCTGTCCTCGGATTCGATCATCGTTGCGCCCAGCATGTAGACCCCGTCACCCCGCGGGGCGACATAAAGCGGCATGCGCGGATGCAGCAGTCGCACAGGGCGAGAGAGCGTGACATCCGGGCAGCGGATCACCAGCATCTCGCCTTTGACGCCACGCAGATCATGCAAGATCTCACGCGCGTGCAACCCCCGGCAATCGATCGCATTCTCCAACCGGGAAGGGGCCAGTTTACGGTGAAAGGGCACACCTGTGTCCCTGAGGTGGCTGTAGAGGTCTCGCAACGCTTGCCGGGGATCAAGATGGGCCTCTGCCCGGAAGAAGAGACCGTTACCGAAATTGCTCATGTCAGGCTCTAAATTGGTTATGTTTCCACTTCCGACTTCTGAATACCCATCCGTTCGGCGTGCAAAGCGGCGCAGATCCGGCAGGTCGCGCGAATGCGCAACAACCAGCGTTCCGCAACGATGCACCTGCGTTCTGGCGTCCCACCAGTCAATCGCTGTTTGTCCAAGCCGCAGAACCGGCTCCTCGGCATTTTCGTATTCACACCAGGGGGCAAGCATGCCACCCGCCCACCAGGAACAGCCATGTGGACCCGGCGCACCTGCCGGATCGAATATCTGCACGTCAGCGCCGCGCGACACCAGCTCGGTTGCAACAGTCAGACCGGCTACTCCGGCGCCTATGACCGACCAGACAGTCATGCGGGCCAAAGCTGATGAAAATGATGAACCGGCCCATGCCCGCGACCAATGTCCAGATCATCGGACCGGGCTATCGCGCCTTGCAGATAGCTGTGCGCATCTGCAACGGCCGTCGTCAGCGGTTTTCCCAGCGCCAGCCCGGCAGCAATTGACGCGGACAATGTGCAGCCAGTGCCATGCGTATTTCTGGTTTTCCGGCGCGGTGCCGTGAACTCTGCCACCAAGCCCGAAGCGTCGATCAAGAGATCACGGCAAATGTCGCCGGATCCATGCCCGCCCTTCATCAGAACGGAACCTGCGCCCATGTCACACAAGGCAAGCCCCTGTTTTACCATCTGATCCGGCGTCTCCGCAGCCGGGCAATCCAAAAGGCGTCCGGCCTCAGGCAAGTTCGGCGTCAATAGCGTGGCTATGGGCACGAGCACCGCCCGTAATGTCTCAACCGAGTCTTCTGTCAGCAAGGCATCGCCGGATTTGGCAATCATCACAGGATCCAGAACGATGGAACCACGAAACGCTGCAAGGCTGTCTGCAACACATCGGATGATCTCCGGTGTCGCCAGCATGCCAATCTTGACGGCGCCCACGCTCAGATCAGACAGAACGGCATCGATCTGTGCGGCGACAGTATTCAGCGGGATCCCGTGAACGGCGGTAACGGCCCGTGTGTTTTGCGCGGTCACGGCGGTGATCACGCTGGCACCATAAACCCCTAAGGCAGACATTGCCTTGATGTCAGCCTGAATTCCGGCCCCACCGCCGCTGTCCGAGCCTGCAATTGTCAGCGCAATAGGCGTCATATCGTTGCTCCATCAAAATTGGGCAACGCGCGCATGGAAAACGTCTGACATTCTGAGACCGTTCCCTACGCCGGTATTGCCCGGATCAGGTTCGATGGGTTAGCGCATTAACGCCTCTCAGCCCTTCGATCAGGGCACCCCAACGGTTGACCGGACAATCACAGGCACATCAGAAAAATACAAGACTGAATTTGATCTGTTTTATGGCCACCCTGACACCTTGGGTAAGGCCAAAGGTATTTGCGAGGCTCTGCCTCGCGCTCCGGGATATTTGGGGCCAGATGAACAAGGGATCTTTCCTTCATCTGGCCAAAAATATCCCGGGGGAGGCGCCCAAAGGGCGGCGGGGGCAGCGCCCCCTGCAACAAAAAAGCCGCCCGAAACCGGGCGGCTTTGGTCGGGAAAGCGGTTCCCTTAGCTTTTCATGCCATCCCAGAAGGACTTGACCGACGAGAAAAAGCTTTTTGATTCCGGGTGGTTGTCCTCTCCCAGATCGTCAAACTCACGCAGCAGTTCTTTCTGTCGACTGGTCAGGTTGACCGGTGTTTCCACAGCCAGTTCGATGAACATGTCACCCACGCCACCGCCACGCAGGGCGGGCATTCCCTTGCCACGCAAACGCATCTGGCGGCCCGACTGGCTGCCTGCCGGGATCTGCACCCGGCCACGACCGCCGTCGATGGTGGGCACTTCGATCGAACCACCCAGAGCGGCCTTGGCCATGCTGACCGGCACGCGGCAATAGAGGTTTATGCTGTCACGCTCAAACAGCTTGTGATCGGACACTTCGACAAAGATGTACAGATCGCCCGGGGGGCCACCACGCATTCCGGCCTCACCCTCACCCGCCAGACGGATACGGGTGCCGGTTTCGACACCGGCGGGGATGTTGACGGACAGTGCCCGTTCTTTTTCCACGCGCCCCGCGCCGCCGCAGGATTTGCACGGATTCTTGATGATCTGACCCAATCCCGAGCAGGTCGGACAGGTGCGTTCAACGGTGAAAAAGCCCTGTTGCGCGCGGACCTTGCCCATACCCGAACAGGTCGGGCAGGTCGTCGGTTCAACGCCGCTTTCAGCGCCCGACCCGTCACAGGCCGAACAGGCCACGGCAGCGGGCACGTTGATAGTCTTTTGCAGACCCGCAAACGCCTCTTCCAGCGAGACGCGCAGGTTGTAACGCAGGTCGGAACCGCGTGCGGCACGACGGCCACCGCCACCGCGCTGGCCACCCATGAAATCGCCGAACAGGTCGTCGAACACGTCCGAAAACGCGCTGGAGAAATCGCCCTGACCAAAGCCGCCGCCGGGCCGGCCACCGCCACCCATGCCGTTTTCAAACGCGGCATGGCCAAAGCGGTCATAGGCGGCCTTGCGTTCTGCGTCTTTCAGAACGTCATAGGCTTCGTTCGCTTCCTTGAACTGCGCCTCGGCTTCCGGGTTGTCCTTGTTGCGGTCGGGATGCAACTCTTTGGCTTTCCTGCGAAAACCTTTCTTGATCTCGTCCGCCGATGCACCCTTGGACACGCCGAGTACATCGTAATAGTCGCGTTTTGACATCAGTGTTTCCTTCTGCCTCAACGTAAACGGGCCGGCCCGGTATCCGGACCGGCCCGAATTGGCCCGGTTACCCGTTAGTTACGCTTGTCGTCGTCCAGATCTTCGAACTCGGCGTCGACAATATCGTCATCACCCGGAGCGGCGTCCGCAGCTGCCGGTTCATCCTCGGCCTCTTCGGACTGCGCCTTGTAGATGGCCTCGCCCAGTTTCATGGCCGCTTCGGTAACGTTCTGGATGCCCGACTTGATCTTGTCGGCGTTTTCGGTTTCCAGCTCGTCCTTCAGCGCGGCAATTGCCAGCTCGATGGCTTCGATGGTGGTCGGGTCGACCTTGTCGGCATGCTCTTCCATCGACTTCTCGGTCGAGTGGATGAGGCTTTCCGCCTGGTTCTTGGCGTCGACCAGCTCGCGGCGTTCCTTGTCGGCTTCCGCGTTCTCTTCCGCGTCCTTGACCATCTTTTCGATGTCCTCGTCGGACAGACCGCCCGAGGCCTGGATGGTGATCTTCTGTTCCTTGCCGGTGCCTTTGTCCTTGGCCGAAACCGAGACAATGCCGTTGGCGTCGATGTCGAAGGTCACCTCGATCTGCGGCATGCCACGCGGTGCCGGCGGGATGTCTTCGAGGTTGAACTGACCCAGGATCTTGTTGTCCGAAGCCATCTCACGCTCACCCTGGAACACGCGGATGGTTACGGCGTTCTGGTTGTCCTCGGCCGTCGAGAAGACCTGAGACTTCTTGGTCGGGATCGTGGTGTTGCGGTCGATCAGACGAGTGAACACGCCACCCAGGGTTTCGATGCCCAGCGACAGCGGGGTCACGTCCAGCAGAACCACGTCTTTGACGTCGCCCTGCAGAACACCGGCCTGAATGGCGGCACCCATGGCAACAACTTCGTCCGGGTTCACACCTTTGTGCGGCTCTTTACCGAAGAATTTGGTCACCTCTTCGATCACTTTCGGCATCCGGGTCATACCACCGACCAGAACAACCTCGTCCACGTCAGCAGCCGACAGACCGGCGTCTTTCAGAGCGGCCGCGCAGGGCTTCATCGACTTCTTAATCAGGTCGCCAACCAGCGATTCCAGCTTGGCGCGGGTCAGTTTCATGACCATGTGCAGCGGCTGGCCGTTCGAACCCATCGAGATGAACGGCTGGTTGATTTCGGTCTGCGAGGTCGAGGACAGCTCAATCTTGGCTTTTTCAGCAGCTTCTTTCAGACGCTGCAGCGCCATCTTGTCGGCAGACAGGTCGACGCCGTGTTCCTTTTTGAACTCGTCCGCCAAGTAGTTGACGATGCGCATGTCAAAGTCTTCACCACCCAGGAAGGTGTCACCGTTGGTCGATTTGACCTCGAACAGGCCGTCGTCGATTTCCAGGATGGTCACGTCGAAAGTACCGCCGCCAAGGTCATAGACCGCGATGGTTTGAGTGTCTTTCTTGTCCAGACCATAGGCCAGCGCGGCAGCTGTCGGTTCGTTGATGATCCGCAGCACTTCCAGGCCGGCGATCTTGCCGGCGTCCTTGGTGGCCTGACGCTGCGCGTCGTTGAAGTATGCCGGAACGGTGATGACAGCCTGCGTGACTTCCTCACCCAGATAGCTCTCGGCTGTTTCCTTCATCTTGCCCAGAGTGAAGGCCGAAATCTGGCTTGGGGAGTACTTTTCACCGCGGGCTTGGACCCACGCGTCGCCATTGCCGCCATCAACGATGGCGTACGGCACCATTTTCTTGTCTTTTTCGACTTCGGCATCATCCACACGACGACCGATCAGACGCTTAACGCCAAAGATCGTGTTGTCGGGGTTGGTGACCGCCTGACGTTTTGCGGGCTGACCGACCAGTCGCTCATCTTCGGTGAAGGCGACGATCGAGGGCGTGGTCCGCGCCCCTTCGGCGTTTTCGATGACTTTCGGCTGCGAGCCGTCCATGATGGCCACGCACGAGTTTGTGGTACCAAGGTCAATCCCGATTACTTTACCCATATTTTCAATCCCTTTCTCTTCAAGGCGATGTCCCGAGGCCGGGACCCGTTATGGCATCCCTGCCCCGATCTGCATTGCGTAATGGCCCTACACCATTGCGCGTCCCGGCGTATATAAGGGCGCGACGAAAGGCCTGCAAGCGGTGTAAAACGCAGGTTTTCGGGATTTTGTGGCCTTTTTCGGCAAGGTTTTGGCAAGGATTGAGGATTCTGGGATGGCCCGGCTGATTTTGCGCGGATTCGACATCAGAAAGGGCTGGCTGGATGCATCGGCCCAGACGCAACTGATCGAAACGCTGCGCCCGATTCTGAAAGCAGCGCCACTGGTGCGGCCGGTGACGCCGCAAGGCAAGGCGATGTCGGTCCGCATGACCTCGGCCGGGGCCGTTGGCTGGGTCACGGACCGGGATGGCTACCGGTATCAAACACAGCACCCGCAAGGGAAGGCCTGGCCCGACATTCCCGAGCCGATCCTGAACCTGTGGCACGACCTTGCCAGCCGCGAACGCGACCCCGATTGCTGTCTGATCAATTATTACGGGGAAGGCGCCCGGATGGGTCTGCATCAGGACAAGGACGAGGCCGATTTTTCCTGGCCGGTTCTTTCGGTTTCGCTGGGGGATGATGCGCTTTTTCGGATCGGCAACACCACCCGAGGCGGCAAGACCGAGTCGATCTGGCTGAGTTCGGGCGACGTTGTCATCATGGGCGGGCCGGCACGGCTGACCTATCACGGGATCGATCGCATCCGTTTCGGATCTTCCAAACTCTTGCCAAAAGGCGGGCGGATCAACCTGACGCTGCGGGTGGCCCGTTAGCGGCGTGCGTCCCAACTTTGCGACACGTGCTTGCGTGTAAAGAACTCACCCAACAGCCCGATCATCAGCAGCGCTATGCCGACCCATAAGGCATATTCCCAGTTTGTGTTCCGTGGAAAATAGTTGCGGAAAATGAAGCCCCGGGCCTGGTCGATGATGTGAAACAGCGGGTTCCAGGCGAACATCATCAGGATATAGCCGCCCAGCGCATTGGCGACGAACATCTTGCCCGAGAACACCATGTTCAGACGCCGATAGATGTTTTTCAACATCTCCGCCGTCCTTGGAAACCACGGCTTCAGGGCCATCAGGTTCAATCCCACCGTGCATCCAACAAACCAAGACAGGATCAGCATTCCGAAAGCGCCGCCTGGGTCCAGAATTTCCAAAGGTTCAACCGCGACATGATACACGAACAGGATCACCAGTATTGAAACGAGCTGCGTGTAAAGCGCTCCGAAGGCCGCCGCCAAAAGCATGATCATCGGATTCATCGGCGAATGCAGCATCATCGGATTGTTCCCCGGCGCAATACCGGCAATCGCGGATACCGACTTTACATGCATGATGAACATGAAAACGCCCGACAGCATGTAAAGCACGAAGTTGCCGCGGATTTTGGCAATCCGTCCCCCCATGAATGACAGGATCAGGTAGAAGACCGTGGCCAGAATGACGATCTGCATGATGTTGATGAAAATCGCGATGACGGCATTCGAATGCTGCGAGCGTATCTGCCGCACGACGGCGTGAAACACCAGTTCCGCCGTGGTGAAGGCACCGCCCAAAAGCGTTTGGTTGCGCTTGTAATAAAACACCCGACGCGTCTTTCCTGCTTCTTTGCCCAAAAACTGGCACGAAATTCTTGCCGTTCCGTAACCGTCACATCATAAGTCCAACAGGACATTGGATCAACAAATCCCAGGAACGGAGCATTTTTGTGACCTACGACGCGTTAATTCCCGTCATCAGACGCCTTGCCCTGCAAGCAGGGAACAAGATCATGCAGATTTATGAGGCGGATGATTTCGACGTGAAGGTCAAATCCGATAGCAGCCCCGTGACCGAAGCGGACGAGGCGGCAGATGCCCTAATCTCGGCCGGCCTGCGCGAAGCCTTTCCCGATACCCTGCTGGTGACCGAGGAACAGGCGGCCTCGCACACGCAGAAGGGCAACACGTTCCTGATCGTCGACCCGCTGGACGGCACCAAGGAATTCATCAACCGGCGAGGTGATTTCACCGTCAATATCGCGCTGGTGGAAAACGGCATTCCCACGCGCGGCGTTGTTTATGCACCTGCCCGGGGCCGCATGTTCTACACGCAGGCCGATGGCCGGTCGGTCGAAGAAACAGGTGCGCTTGAGATGGACATTATCGGGGACGTTACGCCAATTTCAGTGTCTGAACCGGACAATTCCGCCCTTTTGGTCGTGGCCTCGAAATCGCATCGGGACCAGGCGACCGAGGATTACATCAACAAATATCAGGTGAAGGACAGCAAAAGCGCCGGCTCGTCGCTCAAGTTCTGCCTTGTGGCCACTGGCGAGGCCGACATCTATCCACGGGTTGGCCGCACGATGGAGTGGGACACCGCCGCCGGACACGCGGTTCTGGCCGGCGCCGGGGGCAAGGTCGTTCGCTTCGACGATCATTCACCGCTGAGCTATGGCAAGGAAGACTATGCAAATCCGTTCTTCATTGCCTACGCTCCGGGTGTGGAACTGAAGGAAGCCTGATGTCTGTACTGATCGCAATCCCCGCCCGTTACGCGTCGACCCGCTATCCGGGCAAACCTCTGGTGCCGCTGACCGGTGCAAATGGCGTGTCCATGACCCTGATCGAACGATCCTGGCGCGCTGCGTGTTCGGTATCCGGCGTGGGCCGCGTTGTAGTGGCCACAGACGATGACCGCATTCGTGACGTGTGCGAAGGGTTTGGGGCGGAAGTGGTCATGACATCCGAGACCTGCGGCAACGGCACGGAACGCTGCGCCGAAACCCATGCCAATCTGGGTTCGGGTTACGAGATCGTCGTCAATCTGCAGGGAGACGCACCGCTGACACCGCATTGGTTCGTCGAAGATCTGATCGCGGGGTTGCGCACGGCCCCTGACGCGGGTGTGGCCACGCCGGTCCTGCGCTGTGACGGTGATGCGCTGAACAGCCTGCTGAATGATCGCAGGAACGGACGGGTCGGCGGAACAACCGCCGTTTTTGGGGCAGATCACAGCGCAATGTACTTCTCGAAAGAGGTGGTCCCCTTTACCACGGCCACTTATGCGGGTGACGAGCCAACCCCGGTGTTCCATCACGTGGGTGTTTATGCCTATCGACCCGATGCGTTGGCCGCTTATCCCGACTGGCCGGTGGGGCCGTTGGAGAAACTGGAAGGACTGGAGCAGCTTCGGTTCATGGAGAACGGCCGCAAGGTTCTGTGCGTGGAGGTTGAGGCCAAGGGCCGCCAGTTCTGGGAACTGAACAACCCGCAGGACGTGCCCAAGATCGAAGAAATGATGGCCGCGATGGGGTTGGATTGAACGTTTTTCCCCATTTCACCGCTTCCGTTCATGGCCTATTGTTTTTTGACATTCGGAAATTGGATCACCCATGACAGTTGTTCTTGTCACCGGCGGAGCCGGATATATCGGGTCGCATGCCTGCAAGGCCCTTGCTGCCGCTGGCTATACGCCTGTGACATATGACAATCTGGTTACGGGCTGGCGGGACGCAGTGAAATTCGGCCCGTTCGAGCATGGTGATCTGCTGGACCGAAACAGGCTGGATCACGTGTTTGCCAAATACCGTCCCGCTGCGGTGATGCATTTCGCCGCCCTCAGCCAGGTGGGCGAAGCGATGGCGCAACCCGGCAGATACTGGGCGAACAATGTCACCGGTTCGCTGAACCTGATCGAAGCAGCCGTCGAAGCCGGATGTCTGGATTTCGTCTTTTCGTCGACCTGTGCCACTTACGGCGATCAGGACAACGTAGTGCTGGACGAAAACGCGCCACAGAACCCGGTGAATGCCTACAGCTCCTCGAAACGCGCGATTGAGGATATTCTGCATGACTTCGGGGCCGCGCACGGGCTGAATCACGTCATTTTCCGCTATTTCAATGTTGCAGGAGCTGATCCTGACGCAGAAGTTGGCGAGTTTCACCGGCCCGAAACCCATCTGGTGCCGCTGATGCTGGATGCCATCGACGGCAACCGGGATGGTCTGACCGTGTTCGGAACCGATTACGATACGCCGGACGGCACCTGTATCCGCGATTACGTTCATGTCTGCGATCTGGTCGATGCCCATGTTCTGGGACTGAAATGGCTGGAAAACGGCAAAGGCAACCGGGTGTTCAACCTGGGCACCGGGTCCGGGTTTTCGGTGATGGAAGTGATCGAGCAATCCGGCGCGGTCACCAACCGAACAGTGCCCTATACGATCGGACCCCGTCGCGCCGGGGATTGTACGCGGCTGGTTTCGGGCTCGGACCGGGCGGAACAGGAACTGGGCTGGCGGCCGAAAAGATCAACGTTAGAGACAATTGTCAGGGACGCGTGGCGCTGGCACCAGACCGGACACTACGAGAAATGAGGGTCATGTGACCGCGCACCCGGTACAGGATCTGCCATCCATTGGCTGGGCGCAGATGTACCGGTTGCGGCTGAAACGCCGCAGGCTCTTGTGGCGCTCATTCCGAAGCCGCCGCCAGCTGTCCTGTCTTGAGGACCGGACGGAGAAAATCGGTAAGGGAGATATTCTGGCCTTTATCACACTGCGCAACGAGATGATGCGGCTGCCGTGGTTTTTTGAACACTACCGAACCCACGGCGTGGATCATTTTCTGATCGTGGATAACGGCAGCGACGACGGATCGACCGAATATCTGTTGGAACAACCAGATGTTTCGGTCTGGAACACGACGGCCAGCTACCGTGCCGCGCGGTTTGGCCTGGACTGGCTGACCTGGCTGCAGATGAGATACGGGCACGGGCACTGGACCCTGATGGCTGATGCGGACGAGTTGCTGATTTACGCCCATCACGAGACCAGATCGCTACATGATCTGACCGCATGGCTGGAGTCGCACGGGCAGGATGCCTTTGGTGCGCTGATGCTGGATCTGTATCCGCAAGGGCCGCTGGGGGATCAAGGCTATGACCCCGAGACCGACCCGACCCGGGTACTGGACGGGTTCGACAGCGGTCCCTACCGGGTGCAGCGTCAAAGCCCGCTGGGTAATCTTTGGGTGCAGGGCGGAGCCCGCGAGAGGATGTTTTTCTCAAATGCCCCGCGTCGGTCGCCCACGCTGAACAAGATCCCTCTGGTACGCTGGTCCCGGCATTATGCCTTTGTAAACTCGTGCCATTCCGCGCTGCCGCGCCGGTTGAACACCACCTATGACGGCCCGGGGGGGACTGCGGCCTCGGGTATCCTGCTGCACACCAAATTCCTGCCGGATGTCGTCGACAGGTCCGAAACCGAGAAGACCAGGCGTCAGCATTTTCATGATCCGGACCAATTCGGGCCATATTACGATGGCATAATTGCGCAGCCTGTCATGTGGACAGAGCGATCAGAGCACTACGCCGGATGGCAGCAATTGCGCGCGCTGGGGCTGATGAATGACGGGGGCTGGAACTGAATTGCCGCCTTCCCGACAGAATTGCAACGCCCCCGGCTAACAACTTTTAAACCCGTTGCCTCGCAAGATGCATAGGTGGCATAAAACGGCAATGGCTCGGATCCACTCAGGCTTGAACAGGCCCCGGGCCTGCTCGCGTAATAATAAGGGTTGGGCAGTCGCGTGAGCCTGTTGGATTCATATAGAATGAGGCTTCGGCGCAAGCGCCGTCTGGTGCGCTGTGTGCGCAAACGAAGCGAGCTGCGCGCGGTTTCGAACAACACCGCGCAAATACAGCGTGGCGATGTCTTGCTGATGAGCGTTGTACGCAACGAAAAGATCAGGCTGCCGTTCTTTCTGGACTATTATCGCAACCTGGGCATCAATCACTTCCTGTTTGTCGATAACGACAGCGATGACGGAACCTGCGCCTTTCTTGAGGCGCAGCCGGATGTGTCCGTCTGGCAGGCCGAGGCCAGCTATAAGCGCGCATCCTTTGGTCTGGACTGGTCCAACTATCTGCTGCGCAAATACGCGCCCGATCACTGGGTCCTGACGGTCGACCCGGATGAGTTCTTCATTTACCCGTTTTGTGACACCCGCCCGATCCGCGCGTTGACGGACTGGCTGGATGGCTGCGCCGTACGCAGCTTTGGCACCATGCTGATCGACATGTATCCGCAGGGTCCGGTCGAAGAGGCGCCATATCAAGAAGGGCAGAATCCGTTCGAAATCGCGAACTGGTTCGACTCGGGCAACTACATGATTACCCGGAACCCCGATTATGGAAATCTGTGGATTCAGGGCGGTCCCCGCGCGCGGGTGTTCTTTCAGGACAATCCCTCAAAAGCTCCGGCGCTGAACAAAATACCGCTGGTCAAATGGGACAAGCGCTATGTCTATGTCAGCTCGACCCATTCCCTGCTGCCGCGCGGGCTGAACCAGGTCTACGACGAATGGGGCGGTGAAAAGGCCAGCGGCGCGTTGCTTCATGCCAAGCTGATCAACACTCTGGGCGACAAGGCGCGCGAAGAACTGCACCGCGGCCAGCATTATCGCGGCTCGGACGAGTACCGGGCCTATGCCCAGCGGCTGGAAGGCAAACCGGTTTTCTGGTGCGACTGGTCCGAGAAATACATCAACTGGAGACAGCTTGAGATTCTGGGCCTTATGTCGAAAGGAAACTGGGCATGAGCGGTCTGGGCGTCGTCATGCTGGTGCATACAGCACTGGACCGTGCCGAGCAGGTCGCGCGCCACTGGACAACGTCCGGCTGCCCGGTAGTGATCCACGTGGATCGCAAGGTTTCCGACCAGGCATTTGCCGAGTTTTCCGAGGCCTGCGCCGACAATCCCCTGATTGTATTCTCGGACCGGCATGCCTGCGAATGGGGCGGCTGGGGCATCGTCGCAGCCTCGCAATGCGCGGCGACGCTGATGCTTGAACAGTTCCCGGATGTGCGCCACGTATTTTTGTCGTCCGGGGCCTGTCTGCCCCTGCGGCCCGTGCAGGAACTGATCGACTATCTGTCGGACCGCCCGCGCGTCGATTTCATCGAAAGCGCGACCACCGCCGATGTCAGCTGGACCATCGGCGGTCTGGATCATGAACGGTTCACCCTGCGGTTCCCGTTTTCCTGGCGCAAGCGCCGCAAATTGTTTGATACTTACGTCAAATTTCAACGCGCTCTGGGCTTGCGGCGGCGTATCCCGGACGGGCTGGTCCCGCATATGGGCAGCCAGTGGTGGTGCCTGACCCGGCAGACCCTGTCGGCCATCCTGCAAGACCCCAAACGCCCCGTGTATGACCGCTATTTCCGCCGCGTCTGGATACCCGATGAAAGCTATTTCCAGACGCTGGCAAGGCTCTATTCAACGCATATCGAAAGCCGCTCGCTGACCTTGTCCAAGTTCGACTATCAGGGTCGGCCGCACATATTCTATGATGACCACCTGCAATTGCTGCGCCGTTCGGACTGTTTTGTGGCCCGCAAGATCTGGTGGAAGGCCGACCGGCTGTATCAGTCGTTTTTGACCGATCAGGCTGGGGCGATGAAACCGGCCGAGCCAAATCCGGGCAAGATCGACCGGGTGTTTTCCAAAGCGGTCGAGCGGCGCATGCGCGGGCGCGACGGGCTGTACATGCAAAGCCGGTTTCCCCGACATGGCAGCGAAAACGGCCTGACGTCGTTTCCATATTCGGTATTTCAGGGCTTTTCCGACCTTTTTGAAGATTTCGAAACCTGGCTGGAAAACACAACAAACACACGCGTACATGGTCATGTGTTCAGCCCTGAACGGGCAGAGTTTGCGGGTGACCAGACAATTACGAACGGCGCACTCAGCGATTGCGCCACATTGCGCGACTACAACTCGAAGGCTTTCCTGTCGAACCTGATCTGGAATACTCGCGGCGAAAGACAGTGTTTCCAGTTCGGCCCGGCGGACACGCAGGATATCAACTGGTTTCTGGCGCGCGACAAGAACGCACAGATTTCAGTGATCACCGGTGCCTGGGCAATTCCGCTGTTCCGGTCGAACCGGAACTTCGCCGACATCCGCAACGAGGCCGCGCGCCTGCAACAGATCGAAAGCAAACAGCTTGAGGTTCTGACCTCGGTCTGGACCAAGGCGCGGGTGCGCACCTGGTGTCTGGCAGAGTTTGTCGAATCTCCGATCGAGGCGCTGCACGAGGTGATAGACGAGATCGGGACCCAGCAACCGAGCCACCTGATTGAGGCGCCGAAGATGGTTGATCTGTCCGGCTTCGGTCAATTCCTGCAAAACCTGAAGAACCAGGGAATGCACCCGTATCTGATGGGCGATTTCCCGGTAGACGACGTGTTTGGCAGCCAGACCAAACCGTTCCGAAAACCCTATTTGGTTCAATAAGTCGCCATGTCCGGTCCCTGGGATTACTTCATCGTTCTTGGCGCCATGCGCACGGGATCCAACCTGCTGGAAGCCAATCTGAACGCTCTGGAGGGCGTGACCTGCCACGGAGAGGCGTTCAATCCGCATTTCATCGGCCGATTGAAGTCCGAGGAATTGCTGGGTGTTTCGCTGGACGAACGCGACCAAAATCCCGACCTGTTACTGGACGCCATCAAAGCAGCCACCGGCGCACTGAACGGGTTTCGCTATTTTCAGGGGCACGATCCCCGCGTGCTGGAGCCTGCGCTGAACGACCCGCGCTGTGCCAAGATTGTTCTGACGCGGAATCCGCTGGACAGCTACATCTCACTGAAAATTGCGCGGGAGACCATGCAATGGCAGTTGAAGAACATAAAGCGCCGCCGCGATGCTCTGGTCACGTTTCAGGCTGAAGAGTTCTTGGACTACCTGGATCAGCAGCAGGAATTTCAACTGTTGCTGCTGAACCAGCTGCAGAAAACCGGGCAGACCGCATTTTTCCTGGCCTATGACGATCTGAACCGACTGGATATTCTGAACGGGCTGGCATCATGGTTGGGGGTACAGGCGCGGCTGACGGCGCTGGACGACACGCTCAAACCCCAGAATCCCGGTCCCGCCCTTTCCAAAGTCACAAACCCTGAGGAATTGGAACAGGCGTTGTCCGGAATGGACACGTTCAACCTGCATCGCAATCCCGGTTTCGAGCCGCGCCGCGGGCCGGCAGTAGGCCAATACGTCACTGCCGCCCGGACGCCTTTGATGTATCTTCCCCTGCGCGGCGGAAACGACGACGTGGTGACGGCTTGGATGGCCGATCTTGATGGCAGCGCGCCGGTCACGAACCGCAATCGCAGGCAAATCCGGCAATGGCTGGAAGCCAACCCCGGACACCGAAAATTCAGTGTCTTGCGCCACCCTTTGGCGCGGGCCCATACCGCGTTCTGTTCAAAGATTCTAAGTACCGATCCAGGCGCCTATGCTTCAATCCGAAATACCCTGCGCAACCGTTTCAAACTGCCCATTCCCGGCCAGATCCGCGACGGTAATTACCCCTTGGAACAGCACTATCAGGCGTTTGCGGCCTTTCTGAAGTTCCTGCTCCACAATCTGTCCGGGCAAACGTCCATTCGGGTGGACGGCGTTTGGTGCAGTCAGGCGCAGGCGCTGGAGGGGATGTCGGCCTTTGCGCTGCCCGATCTGATCCTGCGGGAAGATGACCTGGCCGCCGCCCTGCCGGAACTGGCGCGTAAAACGGGCCATCCGTCACCCCCCCAACCGGCAACATGTGCGCCGGACACCCCCTACGCGCTGGATCAGATTTATGACACAGAACTGGAAGCGCTGGCGGTCGAAACCTACCAGCGCGACTATCAGCAATTCGGGTTTGGAGACTGGAAACCGATCTAGGATCAGGGGCGCAGGGTGATCAGCGTGCCTTTGTTCACCATCGCGTAAATCTCTTCGATTTCTTTGTTTTTTACGGCGATACAGCCTGCCGTCCAGTCGGGCGTCTTACGGGAGCGGCGGATTTCTGACCTGAGGCTGGGCTCACCATGAATGAAGATGTCGCCGCCCGGATCGACGCCTGCGGCTTTGGCCTGCGCAATGTCTTCCGAATTCGGGTAGGAAATCCCGATCGACAGGTGATAGCGGCTGCGCGGGTTACGGCGGTCAATCAGGTACGACCCTTCGGGTGTGCGGCCATCGCCGCGTTTTGTCTTGGTGCCTTGGGGCGCAAAGCCCAGCGCGACATCGTATTCTTTCAGTATCCGTTCGTTGTGCAACAGATACAGCTTGCGCGCGCCCTTGTTGACGACCAGCGACGTCACCTCGGGTCCGCGATATGTCAGAAATTTCGGGTTGGCGGATGCACATGCCGAAAGGGCCAGCGTCGCCATCGCCCCTAATCCAAATACTCGACGATCCATTTATTCACTGCCTGCTTCTGCTTTTTTGCGATGATTATGCCAGAAAACGCGAAATTTGAAATCACTTTTTGCTGTTCAACTGCCTGGTCAGGTGGCGCTCGATGGTTTCCAGACGCTCCAGAACCTCATCGCGGTAGGCATCGGTTTTGACTTCATCCTCGGCATGGTGGGCATCCTGCATCGAGTTGACGATCAGACCGACCAGCAGGTTCACCACGGCAAAGGTCGTGACCATGATGAAGGGCACAAAGAAAATCCACGCGTAGGGATAGACCTCCATCACCGGGCGGACGATGCCCATCGACCAGCTCTCCAACGTCATGATCTGAAACAGCGTATAGGCGGACAGGCCCAGATCACCGAACCAGTCCGGGAAAGACTGAGAGAACAGCTTGGTCGCGATGACGGCGCCGATATAAAACAGGATCGCCATCAGCAGAAACACGCTGGCCATACCCGGAAGCGCCGAGATGAACCCTTCGACAACGCGGCGCAGGCGCGGGGCCACCGAAATGACACGCAGAACCCGCAGGATACGCAGCGCCCGCAGCACTGACAGGCCCGCACCACCGGGAATGAGGGCGATACCCACAATCAGAAAATCGAAAATATTCCAGCCGCTTTGAAAGAACCGCCGACCGGTTGCCACAAGCTTCATGGCAATCTCGGCCACAAAGACTGTCAGGCACAGGCTGTCCAGCGTCACGATCAGGGGGCCTGCGCGTTCCATCAGACTCGGCGAAGTTTCCATGCCCAGCAAGATGGCGTTAAAGATGATGACACCGGTGATGAAACGCCCAAATGCCGGGGCTTCGATAACAGTCGAAAGGCGCTGGGTGATCCCCATTGTGAATATCTCCGGTCTGATCATTGTGCTGGGCCTAAAGTGAACCGCGCGGCAAGTTCGGTGTGTGACGACCACCGAAATTGGTCAACGACCTGTACCCATTCAAGGGCATATCCGGCATCAACAAGAATTTTTGCATCCCGCGCAAAGGTCACGGGGTTGCAGGACACATAGGCCACGACCGGACGCAGCGCCTGCGCCAGTTCGGCCACCTGCGCCTGCGCGCCCGCACGAGGCGGGTCCAGCACAATGGCGTCAAAGGACTTGAGCTCATCCGGCATCAGGGGTCGGCGAAACAGATCGCGGGCCTCGGTCGTGATCCGTTTCAGACCTTTGGCTTTGCGCCAGCCCTGGTCCAGCGCCTTGGTCATCGCCGCTTCGCCTTCGACGGCGTGAACCTCGGCCTGTTCCGCAAGCGGTAACGAGAGCGTACCGCAACCCGCAAACAGATCGGCGACGCGCTTCGCGCCCTGCGTGGCTTGCAAAACCGCCTGTATCAGAGCCTGTTCTCCGTCCTTCGTGGCCTGCAGGAATGCGCCGGGCGGCGGGGTGACTTCCGCCTGACCAAACCTCTGGAACGGAGGCGTACGCATGGCGATCACCTCGCCATCCCAGGCCAGTCTTGCCAGCCCGTTTGCCTCAGTCGCCTGCGCCAGCGCCAGTTCCAGCGGGCCGTCCAGCGGCTTGCCGCCCTGAACGGATACATCCAGGCCGACCTCGGACAATGTCAGCGTCACGGCCAGCACGCCTTTTCGGCTGCCGCCCAGAACGGCCAACGCTTCGGCAATGGGGATGGCAGCGACCAGCGCCGGGTCGAGCAACTGGCAATCGGGGATCTCGGTGATCGTGTCCGAGGCACGTCCGTGAAACCCGGCCAACGTTCCCTTTTTTGTTCGACGCACCGCGATTGTTGCCCGACGGCGCGACCGTTCCGGCGACGTATGGATCGGACGCATGGGCGCGCTCAGGTCCTGTGCGGCCAGCGCGTTGCGCACCACTTCGACCTTCCAGTCCGCTACAAAACTGTCGGCTGCATGTTGCAACTGGCATCCGCCACAGGCTTTGTAGTGGCGGCACGGCGCCTTGACCCTGTTTTCCGATGGGGTGTCCACGCGGATATCGCCGAGAATCTGGCCCTGCAACGTACCGCTGACCACTTCTCCCGGCAGGGCGCGCGGCGCGTAGACCGGGCCTTCGGCGATGCCGTCGCCCTGATGGCCAAGACGGGTGATGATGAATTGCTGCGTCATGCGTGGCCTGTTACCGGGGCTGCGCCCGCAACAAAACCCCTGACTGAACGCTTTGCGCCTTATTCCGCCGCTTCGGCCTGAATGAAGCCGCCCGACTGACGGTGCCAGAACCGGGCGTAAAGACCACCCTGTTCCAGCAGCGCCTCGTGGGTTCCGCTTTCCACGATGCGCCCATGATCCAGCACGATAATCCGGTCCATCTCGATCAGGGTCGACAGGCGGTGCGCGATGGCCAGAACGGTTTTGCCCTGCATGACGCGATGCAAGGCGGCCTGGATCGATGCCTCAACCTCAGAATCCAGGGCCGAGGTTGCCTCGTCCAGAACCAGTATCGGCGCATCCTTCAGAATGGCGCGGGCCAGCGCGACTCGCTGGCGCTGACCACCGCTAAGCTTGACGCCCCGCTCCCCCAGATGCGCTTCATAACCGGTTCGACCCTGCGCATCCTCAAGCCCGAGGATGAATTCATGCGCTTCGGCCTTCCGCGCGGCGGCGATCAGTTCGGGTTCCGTGGCGTCGGGTCGGCCATACAGAATATTTTCACGGGCCGAGCGGTTGAACATCGCCGTTTCCTGCGTGACCATCCCGATCTGGCTGCGCAGGCTGTCCTGCGTCACCTTAGAAACGTCCTGACCATCGATCAGGATTGCGCCCTCTTCCCGATCATAAAGCCTTAGCAGCAGGGAAACCAAAGTCGATTTTCCGGCCCCCGAGGCACCAACCACACCCAGCTTTTCGCCGGGCGCGACGGTCAGGTTCAGGTCTGCAACCCCGCCGATATCCCGACCATAGGCGAAACTGACGTTTTCAAAAGAGATGCGACCTTCAGTGACGCTCAGATGCGTTGCGCCGCTGCGGTCTTCGATCCGGTCCCGCCTGGTCAGTGTCTTCATGCCATTCTCGATCTCGCCGACATTGGCATAAAGGCCCATCAGCGTGAAACTGACCCAGCCTGTCATCTGCGCGATCCGGATCGACACCGCGCCTGCCGCGACGATGTCGCCCGCCGTGGCAATGCCTGCCTGCCACAACCAAAGCGTGGCTCCCAGCAAAAGCACCGGCAACACGCCTGCCAACGCCATCAGGATGGATCGGAAACTGGCCGAGAGCCAACCGAAATCCAGTGACCTTTCGCGCAAGGTCATCATGGCGTCACGTGCGGCCTGATCCTCGTTGTCGGAATGGGCGAACAGTTTGACCGTCTTGATGTTCGTGATGGTATCCACCACTTGCCCGGACACCATTGCCCGGGCTCCTGCCCGCGCGGCTGAACGCAGGCGGATGCGTGGCAAGTACCATCGGATCAACAGCAGATACACCGCAAGCCATCCGGCAAAAGGCAGCATGACCAGCGGATGAATCGACCCTAACAAAAGCAAAGATCCCGCAAGCGAGGCCAGCGCAAAAACGATTGCACTGATGACATCCGACACCACTGACGCCATTGCATTCGACGTCTGCATCTGTTTCTGGGCGATCCGGCCGGCAAAATCGTCGTCGAAATAGGTCGTCGATTGGCCCAGCGTCCAACGATTCAACCGGGCCAGAACCAGCGGCGTAATGTTGGGCATCACAACGTAATTGTTCGAGAAGGACGACAAGGCCGCGATGATCGGCCGCAACAGCATCAAAAAGATTGCGGCACCACCGAAGGCCCACAGATTCCGTTCTTCAAACAGGTTCTCCGGCCCGCTGGTGGTGGCAATGTCGATCACCTTTCCCAGTATCCACGCGGTGGCCACTTCTGCTGCTCCGCCCAGCATGGACAGGAACGCCGCCACAAACAGAATCGGCCAGGACCCCGCCAGGCACCAGCGAATGAACGCCCCCAACTTCTGCGGTGGGGGCGTTTCAGAGCCTTTGAATGGGTCGATGAGGTTTGCAAGCCTCATTCAGCAGCCTCAGGGTTCAGGAAGCCGCCAGACTGCCGCGCCCAGAACTGCGAGTAAAGCCCGCCTTGCGACAGCAGTTCAGAGTGCCTGCCCTGTTCCACGATTCGGCCCCCATCCATCACCAGAATGCGATCCATCTGCGCGATGGTGCTGAGCCTGTGGGCGATGGCGATTACGGTTTTACCTTGCATCATGCCGTAAAGAGTTTCCTGAATTGAGGCTTCGACCTCGGAATCTAGGGCAGAAGTCGCCTCGTCCAACAACAAGATCGGCGCGTCCTTCAGGATCACCCGCGCCAGCGTGACCCGCTGACGCTGACCGCCACTTAGTTTCACTCCGCGTTCACCGACATGGGCATCGTAGCCGGTGCGCCCTTGCGGGTCCTGCAGGTCAAGGATGAAGTCATGCGCCTCGGCCTGTTTGGCGGCAGCGATCATCTGATCTTCCGTGGCGTCGGGTCGACCATAGAGGATGTTGTCCCGCACCGATCGATGCAACAGCGCACTGTCCTGCTGGACCATGCCGATGTGGCTGCGCAGACTGTCCTGCGTGATGTTGGCGATGTTCTGATTGTCGATCAGGATTGCACCGCTCTCGACGTCGTAAAACCGCAAAAGCAGCTTGACCAGGGTCGATTTCCCGGCCCCCGACCGCCCGATCAGGCCGATTTTTTCACCCGGGCGGATTGTCAAATCGACGTGATCCAGACCACCGGTTTCACGGCCATAGTGATGCGACAGGTCGCGGATTTCGATCTGGCCTTTGGTCAGCTGCAAATCGTCGGCCTTCGGTGCGTCCAGCAAGTCGATGGGCTGCGCAATCGTTTCCATCCCTTCGGCAACGATACCGAGCTGGCGGAAAAAACTGGTCAGCGCCCACATGATCCAGCCGGTCATGGCATTCAGCCGCAAGGTCAGGGCGGTGGCGGCGGCAACCACACCGACCGTTGCGCTGCCCTGCATCCACAGGGAAATGGCCCAGCCCACAACGCCGACGATCAGCAGACCGTTCAGCGTGACCAGAACGGCATCCATCACGGTGAAGATCCGCATCTCGATCTGAAAGGTCCGCCGCGTTTCCTCGATCGCTTCGCGGGCGTAGTCGAGCTCCTGCGTATCGTGCGCGAACATCTTCACCGAATGGATGTTGGTGTAGCTGTCCACCACCCGCCCGGTCACGTTCGAGCGCGCATCAGACGCCGCCTTTGACGCCGGTTGCACTCGCCGCACGGTCCACCGGACCAGAGCTGCATAGAGCGCGAACCAGATCAGCAGCGGGATCAGAAGACGCGCGTCTGCCGCATAAAGCAGGATTGCCGCACCGATCAGATAGGCCAGCGAAAAGGAAATCGCGTCGAAGACCTGAAAAATCACCTCGCCAGCAGCTGGAGGGGTTTGCATGATCCGGTTTGCGATACGTCCGGCAAAGTCGTTTTCAAACCAGCCAACAGACTGGCGCAGCACGTGTTTATGCGCGCGCCACCGGATCAGTGTGCCAAAATTCGGCAGGATCGCGTTGTTCAGCAACAGCACGTCCACCACATGCAACAAAGGCCGCAAGAACAGGACAAAGACCGCCATCAGGATCAGTTCCGTTCCATGCGCCTGCCAAACCTCGGTGGGCGATCCGCTGAGCAGGTCCACGACGCGCCCCATATAGTAGATCAGACCGATCTCGACCCCGGCCACGATGACGGAAATCAGCGCCGTCCAGACGAAGATTCTGTAGAACGGGCTCGAATAGTCCAGCATGAACGGCCACAGCCGCGTCGGCGGTGTGTCGGTCTCGGTATAGGCGACAAAAGGGTCAACAAGGTTTTCGAAATAGCGAAACATGGAGAGTGCTCCGATTGAGCATAAACTAGGGGCGTGCGAAGAAAGATGGCGCCAGAACACCACCCTTACGGGTCAAAGTGTTCCGGCTTTAGCCGAACCAGATCCCGTAATACATTCGCATTCCTCCATCCATGTGACAGGGGCAAGTAACCACAAACGATTTGACTTGTCATCCCTTTTTGAGACCTCGCGCTAATCGGCAAGCAGCTCTTTGCGGCTTAGCCGGAAGCCCGACTCGATCCAACGGCGCTCCAGTTCGGCAAGTTTCTGGCCCAGTGCGGGCCCGGAAAAATCGGGGATCAGGTCCGTTGCACCGATTGGAAAACGGGCCGCCGCGCCAGCTTTCAACTGCTGTTTCAGGTCATCCGACCAGGGTTGTTCCAGCAACGCACAGCGCAGCAGGGTTTCATGCAATCCACCCTCTTCGCCATAGCGATAACCCAACTCGGCCACGCTTGCGGTCCCCGGGGCCTCTTCCCGCATTCGGGTCAGCCGCTGCAGTTGCGCCCGGCTAAGGCGCAGGGTCGCGGCGTCTTCGGGTGCTGCAATGGCCGCCAGCCTGCGCACTGCGTCAGGGGAGGCGCCAGCCTGCTGTTCCAGTGCAATCAGCGGTGCCAGAGATCGGTCATCCGCCCCGGGCAGCACTTGCATCAGAACGCCGGTACTTCGCATTCCCGCCACCGACGGTGCTGGATCAGGGGCTGCCAGCAGCTTCAGCAACTCGGCCCCGACCCGTTCGCGCGACAGTTGACGCAGCCCGTCCGGGTTAGCCGCAATCGCCGCCAGCGCATCCTGATCGAACCCGGCCTGCGGATCGCCATACCAGGCGTGAAACCGGAAAAAGCGCAGGGATCGCAGGTAATCCTCGCGAATGCGGTGTTCGGCGGTTCCGATAAAACGGACCCGGCGCGCCTTCAGATCCGGCAGGCCGTTCAACGGGTCACGAACCGTCCCGTCCGGCGCGGCATAGATAGCATTCATGGTGAAATCACGGCGGGCGGCGTCTTCTTCCACCTTATCCGAAAATGCCACCACGGCCCGGCGACCGTCCGTTTGCACGTCCCGGCGGAACGTGGTGATTTCATGCGCGATGCCGTGACAAACAACCGTTATGGTTCCGTGATCAATCCCGGTAGGGATAGCCTTGAGCCCCGCTTTCCGGGCAAGCTGCATGACCCGTTCCGGCGGCGCATCTGTGGCGATGTCGATATCCGACACCGGTTCGCCCAACAAAGCGTTGCGCACGCAACCACCGACAAACAGCGCCTGCGCCCCGGCTTCTGTCAGGGCCGCACAGACCTTCTGCGTTGCCGGTTCCGTAACCCAGGGTTCAACAATCCGCTTCATTCATTCAACCGTGCTGCCAATCCCCGCAACATGCGGGCCGTTGCGCCCCAGATGTAATAGGGACCGAACGGAACTGTGAAATAGTGCCGTCTTTGGCCCCTCCAACGACGCGATTCCACGATATAATTCGCAGGGTTGAGGACATGTGCAAGCGGAACCGAGAAAACTTCCTCCACCTCACCGGGCTCGGGGATCGGGGTGAAAGGCCGCCGCAATATGGCGACGACCGGTGTCACCTGGAACGATGTCACGGTCTCATGCGCGGGCAGGTGTCCCAGGATTTCGGGCAGTTCAGGTGGCAGCGCGATCTCTTCGCGGGCTTCGCGCAAGGCCGTGGCGGTGACGTCGGCATCGTCACCGTCCTGCTTGCCACCCGGAAAGGCGATCTGCCCGGGATGGTGCTTCAGGGCCGACGACCGTTTGGTCAGGATCAGGCGCGGCTGCTCCCCGACCAGCGAAATCGGCACCAGCACACCCGCAGGACGCAGTTTCCGCCCGGGCGGAAGAACCGCATCGGGGTTCAGGTCAAAATCGCTGGACCCACCGCCCGGTCGGCGCAGGGCCGCCCTGAGCTGTTCAGTCAGGTCATGCACCGCCGGACTCTTTGGCATCGAAACCCACGGTTTCGGGGTCAAGCACGTAATGTGCGCCACAGAACTGGCAGTCAGCCGTCACCTGACCTTCGGGAGTGGTCATCTTTTCGATGTCCTTGGCGGAATAGATCGACAGGCTCTGCCGTACACGGTCCTCGGAACAGGTACAGCCGAACTGCACAGCTTGCGCGTCATAAACGCGGGGCTGTTCCTCGTGAAACAGACGGATCAGCAGGTCCGTGGGTGCCACCGAGGGCCCGATGAGCTCCAGATCTTCGACCGTATCCAGCAGGATATTGACCCGGCCCCAGTTTTCGCCTTCTTCGCCGTCGACCAAATCCGTTGCCGTCAGGATTTCGCCCTCGCCCTGACTGCTCGCCACAAAGGGCGAGGCCTTGGGCATATGCTGCAACATGACACCGCCCGCGCGCCAGTGTTCGCCGACGCCGGGTTCAGTCGATTTGCCAAAGCTCAGTGAAAACCGGGTTGGCAATTGTTCGGATTGCGCAAAATATGCCTCGGCGCAGGCGCTAAGCGAGCCGCCGGCCAGCGGTGTGATGCCCTGATAGGGCTGTGTGCCTTTACCCTGGTCGATCAGAATCGCGAAATAGCCTTCGCCCACCTGATCAAACGGCGCGGCATCGGTCAGCCGATCGCGGTCAAAGCTTGCATAAGCGCGGATGCGGGCAAGCTCACCCTCTTTTTGAGGCGCGTAATAATCCGTTGCGATCATCCGCACCGCACCCTTGGACTGTACCTGCAGCGAAAGCTTCCAGCGCAACGCGACGGTCTGTCCGATCAGCGCGGTCAGCAGGGCCATCTCGGCCACCAATGCCTCGACCTTTTCGGGATAGTCGTGCTGTTTCAGGATGCCGTCCAGAACGCCATCCAGACGGGCCACGCGGCCGCGCATATCCGATACATCGAGTTGAAAGGGCAGGACGGTGTCGTCCCACGCGATTTTCGTTCCAAGAGACATGGGGTTTCCTTACACGCCACGGGTTGGCATACCGCCACCATATAGGTCGAACAGATTGGGTTGTAAGGGGCCATACATGATCAGACGGTTCGGTGAAACCCCGGAACCGGGGCGCAAGTACATACGCAGGGTGGGCGTTTACGGTCTGCTGCCGCGAGGCCGGCACCTGTTGCTGACCTGCCAGACCGAACCTGGGCCAGACCTTCAGTTACCCGGTGGCGGTATCGATCCCGGCGAATCCCCGATCACTGCGCTGCACCGCGAGGTTTACGAGGAGACAGGTTGGCAAATCGCCGCGCCCCGGCGCATCGGCGCGTTTCGACGGTTCACGTTCATGCCGGAATACGATCTGTGGGCCGAAAAGGTTTGCCTGATCTATCGCGCAAGGCCTGTGCGCCGCATGGGCCCGCCCAGCGAACCCTTTCACGAAGCATTGTGGATGCATGGCGCTGACGCGGTTGAGATGTTGGGCAACGGCGGCGATCGGCACTTTGCCAGACTTCATTTGAACAGGCTCTAACAAACATTAAACTCAAAAAAAACGGCCGAGACATCGTCGTCCATGCCTTCACCGGGCGAAGCGGTCTGGGTGAGCTGCCAGAACATGTCGTCCAGAAACTCGCTTCCTGCCCGGTCCGACGCGCAGCCCAGCGCCATTTGCTGCAATCCGGATTCGTCCAGCAAACCGCCATCGGCCAGGCGGCATTCCGTGAACCCATCGGAATACAGCATCAGCCTGTCGCCGGGCTTGAGGTAGAGTTCGGTCTGTTGGAAGTGAACATCCGGCAGCAAGCCGATCGGCAGACCGCCCTCACCCAGAAACTCAGCGCTGCCATCCTGGCGCAGCAGAAGCGGGTGCGGATGCCCTGCTTGCACCATTTTCACATGACCGTTGCGCAGATCGACAATGGCGTAGACCATCGTGAAATATTCTTCGACACCGGCATCCGCCATCAGGCGTGAGTTGAGCGTTGCAGCGACCTGTTCCGGTGGAAGCAAGGCATAGAACTTGTCGAACCGACGCTCCATCGCCACGTTCTGATCGAAGTGTGTGCTTGACAGATACCCGCCAAGACGCGCCGTCATCATCGCCGAAGTGATGCCGTGCCCGGACACATCAATGCTGTAAAACCCAAGGCGATTGATGCCGGGGGAAAACATGCCAACAAGGTCACCGCCAATGTGGCCACATGGTTTGAGCAACAGACTGACCCGGGATTTGCCGAATTCCCGGCTGAACTCGGGCACCAGTGACTGCTGGATCTTTCGGGCCTGCATCAGGTCCTTGTCGATGGCGTCGTGGGCCTGCTTCAACTCGTTCAGCGCGTTTTCGATCAGACGGTTCTTTTCCGACAGTTCGCGTTGCATATCCAGAATGCGTGCACCGGCCGAGATACGGGCGCGCAACTCATCCGCCTCGAGCGGTTTGATCAGAAAATCGTCTGCACCGGCATCCAGCCCGCGCGCGACCTCCTGCTTTTCGCTTTTGGAAGTTAGAAGGATGAAATAGCTGTAGTGATCGCCGCCCAGCGCCCGGAAGGCGCGGCAGAATTCCAGCCCGCTCATCCCCGGCATGACCCAATCGCTGACAACCAGATCCGGAAGGCTTTCGGCACATAAGGCAATGGCGGCTTCACCGCCGTCCGCCTCGATCACCTCGAACCCCCATTTTCTGAGGGATGCGACCAGAATGCGCCGTTGCAGGCGGCTGTCATCCACGACCAGCACCCTGCGGATCGCACCAAACTCCAGCTCTGCGCTGGCTTCCGCCTGTCCGGGTCCTGACACCATCACCCTCTGCACCGCACGCGTTTTCGAATGTCACAACCCTAGCGCGCGGTGATTTAACATCCGATGAAGGTGCAATCCGAGGTTTCTTCGACCGGCTTAACCGGACCTTTACCGCACAGATGTTAATTCCATGGCCAACAGAACGAGGCGGGAAGGGCACCATGATCCATTGGCACAGGGTCAGACAATTGCGGGATGAGGTTGGCGCCGACGAGTTTGACGAGGTGGTGCAGATCTTTCTGGATGAGGTCCAGGAAGCTCTTGCGCGTTTGCACAATGATACCACGCGGGCAGAACTGGAACAAAACCTGCATTTCCTGAAGGGCAGCGCGCTGAGCCTGGGATTCGATCAGTTTTCCAAACTTTGCCAGGATGGCGAACGGCGGGCAGCAGCCGATGAAGGCGACAATGTGGATCTGAACGCAATCCTGACCGCCTACGATGAATCCCGGGCAGTATTTTTAGCAAACCGGGCGGAGAGCCTTAGTTAGAGGCTGTTTTTTGCGCTCAGATCACAAACTGGGCCAGTGTTTCGTCTTCAGTTATGTCGGTATAGGTGAACCCGGCCTCGTCCAGATGCGCAAACAGCCGCATGAAGTTTTCCGGCTTGCGGGTTTCGATCCCGATCAGGACCGAGCCGAAATTGCGCGCCGATTTCTTCATATATTCGAAGCGCGCGATGTCATCCTCGGGGCCGAGAATGCCCAGAAACTCTTTCAACGCACCGGGGCGCTGGGGCAGGCGTAGGATGAAATACTTTTTGACGCCGGAATAGCGCTGCGCCCGCTCCTTCACTTCGGGCAGACGCTCGAAATCGAAGTTGCCGCCCGAGGTGACGCAAACCACCGTCTTGCTGCGCACAAAGCTTTGAACATCCGTCACCGCCTCGACCGCCAGCGCGCCGGCGGGCTCCAGAACGATGCCTTCGACATTCAGCATCTCTATCATGGTGGCGCAGATACGATCTTCGGACATCACCAGGACATCCGACAGGTGGCAATTGCGCAGCAGTTCAAAGGGCTTTTCGCCAATCCGGCCGACGGCGGCGCCATCGACAAATGTGTCGACGCGATCCAGCGCCACCGGATGACCCGCCGCCAGCGCCGCGCGCAGGCAGGCCCCGCCTGCCGGTTCCACGAACAGGCAATGGGTGCGATCCCCGAACCAGGTCGCCACACCCGCCGACATCCCGCCGCCGCCCACCGGCAACAGCAGGTGATCAGGCACACCGCCCAGCTGTTCCTCGATCTCGACTGCAAGCGAGGCCTGCCCTTCGATCACGTCTGCGTCGTCGAACGGCGACAGGAAATGCCCGCCTTTTTCCGCACACCATTTTTGCGCCGCCTTCAGCGTGTCGTCGAAATAGTCCCCGGTCAGATGAATCTCGATATTGTCGCCGCCAAAGATGCGGGTTTTCTGAATTTTTTGCTGCGGGGTGGTCACGGGCATGAAAATCACACCGTTCACACCCATGTGCTCGCACATATAGGCCACGCCCTGCGCGTGATTGCCCGCACTGGCGCACACAAACAGATCCTGACCCGGTTGCTTGCGCATGGCGTTGAACGCGCCCCGGATCTTGTAAGACCGCACAGGGCTGAGGTCTTCACGCTTGAGCCAGATATCAGCCCCAAACCGGTCGGACAGATGGGCGTTCCGCTGCAACGGCGTTGGCGGAAACACGGTGCGCATCGCCTGTTCGGCGGCACGGGCGCGGGTCATGAAATCAGTCATGACCGTTTCAGTGCCGCATCAGTGCGAGAAGGGCAAGGAATACATATGTGTACGCGGCTCAGGTGAGTTCGCGTTTTTCGACAAAGATCCCATACATCGTGGTCAGGATGCTGACATTGATCATCGGCAGAATGAGAGATCCGAAAAACACGGTCAGCAAAACGCCCAGAACCGGGATAATGGCAAGCGCCGCAAGCGCAAACTGCACCAGGATCTGAAACACAAAACTGACCACTAGCAGAACAACAATCGCGCCAGCCACACCCGATGTTCGGTTCCATGCATCGCCCAGTGTAATCGGGTTGCCGATCGCGGCAGCCGGCAGGATGATGGACAAGCGGTAGAAGCAAACAACCAGAACTAGTGCGGCACCGAAGCTTATGACAACCGCGATCAGTCCGGCGCTTTCACCCAGGACAGACAGAATTAGCCCGACCGGTATGAACCCGATTGCCATCAACAGGCCCAGCAAAACAAAGCGGCCCAGATAAGCGAGAATTCTGTCGAAGCGGAATGTGGGCAACAGCCCGCTGGGGTATTCCTCCAACAATATGAACCTGTGCCAGGACACGGCGATCCAGAACATCACGATGAACACCACGACGACAACCAAAAAGGTAAAGACCGTAATCGAACCAAGGTTTTCTGGCGACGCATTGGCGGTGTCATCAAACGACTCGAGTGGAATTCCCAGCAGCAGAAACAGCCCGACGATCACGGCGGTTGCGATCACGGCCGGTCCCAGTGCGATCTGCAAAACCTGTCTGAAATTCCCGAATACCATCCGCACCGAATGCGCAAAAATCTCCCAACCCAGCATCTGAAAACCGCCCTCTCAACCAATCCTTGTTCTCTTTCCAACTGTTTCACCCCAATTCCCGCCTTGCGTCAATCCACACAGCTTGCCCCCGGGTCCAAAACCCGCTAGGGGCCAAGCGTTCTACGCATAAGGGGAAGTCAGATGTCCGCGCCCAAGAAAGTTGTTCTGGCCTATTCCGGTGGCCTTGATACCTCGATCATTCTGAAATGGCTGCAGACCGAGTATGGCTGTGAGGTCGTGACCTTTACCGCCGACCTGGGTCAGGGTGAGGAACTGGAACCCGCCCGCAAGAAAGCCGAACTGCTGGGGATCAAGCCTGAAAACATCTATATCGAGGATATCCGCGAAGAGTTCGTCCGCGATTTCGTCTTCCCGATGTTCCGCGCCAATGCGCAGTACGAAGGATTGTACCTGCTGGGCACTTCGATCGCGCGTCCGCTGATTTCAAAACGTCTGGTCGAGATTGCACAAGCTACCGGTGCCGATGCCGTCGCCCACGGCGCAACCGGCAAGGGCAACGATCAGGTGCGCTTTGAACTGGCGGCCTACGCGCTGAACCCCGACATCAAGGTCATCGCCCCGTGGCGCGAGTGGGACCTGACCAGCCGCACCAAGCTGCTGGAATTCGCCGAGGCGAACCAGATCCCGATTGCCAAAGACAAGCGTGGCGAGGCACCCTTCTCTGTCGACGCCAACCTGCTGCACACCTCGTCCGAGGGCAAGGTTCTGGAAGATCCCGCCGATATGGCGCCCGACTATGTCTACCAGCGCACCGTCCACCCCGAGGATGCGCCGAACGAGCCGGAATTCATCGAAATCGGCTTTGAAAAAGGCGATGCGGTCAGCATCAATGGTGAGGCAATGAGCCCCGCGACCATCCTGACCAAGCTGAACGAATATGGCGGCAAGCACGGTATCGGCCGTCTGGACCTGGTCGAAGGCCGGTTCGTGGGCATGAAATCGCGCGGCATCTATGAAACGCCGGGCGGCACCATCCTGCTGGAGGCGCATCGCGGGATCGAGTCCATTACAATGGACCGCGGCGCGATGCATCTGAAAGACCAGCTGATGCCGCAATATGCCGAGCTGATCTACAACGGCTTCTGGTACTCGCCCGAGCGGGAAATGCTGCAGGCCGCAATTGACAGGTCTCAGGAACACGTCACCGGCACCGTGCGTGTGAAACTGTACAAAGGCCTGGCCTCGACCGTCGGCCGCTGGTCGGATCATTCGCTGTATTCCGAGGCGCATGTGACCTTCGAGGAAGACGCCGGTGCCTATGATCAGAAGGACGCAGCCGGATTCATCCAGCTAAACGCCCTGCGCCTGAAACTACTGGCGGCGCGGGACAAGCGGCTTTCAAAATAAGCCCTGCTCGACCGAATTCTAAAACCCCGGCCCGCAATCCGGTGCCGGGGTTATTTTGTTGCGTGCTGCGGTTCCTGTTGCGTCACCCTTGCCCGCGGCCCCCGTTTGACTTTACGCAAAGGTCAATTGGGAAAAGGACAACACATGCTGCAAGAGATCGCCGACGGAATTCAGAAAGGTCTGAACGGCAAAAGCTTTGACGGATCGCTCAAATTCGATTGCGGCGCGGATGGCGTCATCGTTCTGGCGGACAACATGGCGTCGACGACGGATCAGGACACTGACTGCACCATTCGGATTTCCAGGGACAACCTGACAAAGCTGCTGACCGGCAAGCTGAACCCGATGACGGGCATCGCGATGGGCAAGCTGAAAATCTCCGGCAACATGGGCGTGGCGATGAAGCTGGGGCAGTTGCTGGGTTAGCGCGCGATAACTTCGTTTCACCAGCATGTGACAAACGATGTCAGCGGATTGCATGATCGGGGAACACGGGGCAGCCTGTCTCTGGAAGGAGACCTGCCATGACCCGGACTGCAAATGCCGTTTGTTTCAAACCGACCCTGCTGTTCATTCTGATCGTTCTGGCCGCGCTGCTGCGCGCACTGCCCGCGCCTGCCGCCGGGACCGAGACACTGACGGTTGCGGGTGGCTGTTTCTGGTGTGTTGAATCCGATTTTGAATCCGTCCCCGGCGTGACCGGCGCCGTTTCGGGTTATACGGGCGGCACGGTGGACAATCCGACCTACAAACAGGTGACACGTGGAGGAACAGGTCACTACGAAGCCGTTCAGATCACATTCGATCCGTCGCGTGTGTCACGTGAAACGCTGCTGAACATGTTTTTCCGCTCGGTCGACCCAACCGATGCCGGTGGGCAGTTCTGCGACCGGGGCGACAGCTATCGGACGGCCATCTTCGTCTCTAACACAGGGGAAAAGGTGCTGGCGGAAAAAGCCAAGTCCAATGCGCAATCAGCATTGGGACAAACGGTGGTCACGCCCATTCTGAATGCATCCACGTTCTACCCGGCCGAAAAATACCATCAGGATTATTACAAAGGCGACAAACTGGTCTTAACCCGCTTTGGCCCCAAACGTCAGAGCAGCGCTTACAAGGCCTACCGCAAAGCATGCGGACGCGATGCGCGGGTCAAACAACTGTGGGGCAGAGATGCACCCTTCGCCGGGTCCTAGTCGAACCGAGCTGCCCGCACTTCCTTCAGATCGGGAATAACGTCAGCCGTACCGTGCCGCATGACCATCAGGGCGCCGGCGCGGGTCGCCTGTGCGATGGCCTGCTCCATCGGCAGCCCCCGGTCCATTCCAGCCAGTACGTAGCCGGTGAATGTATCCCCCGCGCCCGTTGTATCGACAGCCTTGACCGCATGGGCTGGAAAGTCCTGTGGTTCGGCACCCCGTTGATAGTAGCGCGCGCCTTTTGATCCGAGGGTTACGATGACATGCCGGACGGGCAGATCATTGGCGTTCAGACCGGTTTCCTGCTGTAGCTGCTCGGCCTCCACCTCGTTCAGGATCAGGAAATCGAGGTAAGGCAAAACCGCCTTGACCGCATCGGCCTGAAACGGGGCTGCGGCGTAACAGACGGTCAGACCCAGTTCGTGCCCCAGCCGGGCCGCTTCGACCTGCGCGTTGGTTTCGTTCTGCATCACCAGCAAATCGCCGGTATCGGTCGCGGACAGTGCCTGGCCCAATTGATCCGCCTGCAATGCATGATTGGCGCCAGGGTACAGGACGATCAGGTTCTCGCCCTGCGCATCCACCGCGATGATCGCATGGCCTGTAGGTGTGTCAACTTCGGCAATGTGGCGGGTGTCGACGCCGTATTCTGTCAGCCGGTCCTTTGCCCAGCGCCCATCTGGACCAACCGCCCCTATATGGCAGACATGCGAGCCGGCCCGCGCAGCGGCGACGGACATGTTCGCCCCTTTACCGCCCAAAAAACGCTCCAGCCCATTTGCGGCCAGAGTTTCCCCCGGCGCAGGCAGGTGCGGCAGGGCGTAAACCATATCCGCGTTGATTGAACCGAGGTTCCAGATCGTCATGACTTACCCGATATCGCAAGAGGCCAGGATGGCCATGTTCAGAATGTCATTCGCCGTCGATACGGTCGAGCAGATCTGGATCGGCTTGTCGACCCCGGACAGGATCGGGCCAATCACCGTCGCGCCGCCCATTTCCTGCATCAGCTTGGTTGAAATCGACGCTGAGTGACGCGCAGGCACGATCAGGATATTGGCCGGGCCGGTCAGGCGCGAAAACGGATAGGCCGCCTGCTGATCCACGTTCAGCGCAACATCCACGGTCATCTCGCCTTCGTATTCGAAGTTGACGCCGCGCTGGTCCAGAACCGCTGGCGCGCGGTGCATCTTTTCCGCACGTTCCGAGACCGGATACCCGAAGGTCGAGAAGCTGACAAATGCGACCCGCGGCTCGATCCCCATATGGCGCGCCACGGCGGCCGAGCGTTCGGCGATTGTAGCCAGGTCGTTCTCGTCCGGCCATTCATGGACAAGCGTGTCGCCGATCAGAACGATGCGCCCCTTATGCAGCAGCGCCGTAACCCCGGCCGCTCCATGGGCGGCGTCGGCATCGAACACGTGATTGATACGATCCAGAACATGCGCGGATTTGCGCGTCGCACCGGTTACAAGGCCGTCTGCGTGGCCGTGGGCCAGCATCAGGGATGAAAACACATGCCTGTCCCGCGCGGCAAGGCGGTGAATATCCTTGGAATCAAAGCCTTTACGCTGAAGCCGGTTGTACAGGAAAGATTTGTAAGTCTCGAGATGCGTGGTATTTGCCGCATTCACCACCTCCAACTCACGCACTGCGTCCCCGAGGCCAGCGTCCTCGAGCTTTTTCTTGACGTCATCGGGTCGGCCAACGACCAGGGCCTTGCCGAAGCCCGAACGCTGATACATCACGGCTGCGCGCAACACACGGGGATCGTCACCCTCGGCAAAGATCATCCGGCTTTGCGCGGCGCGGGCGCGGGCGTTCAGACCGCGCAGGATGCTGGCCGTCGGGTCCATGCGGGACTTCAGGCTCAGCTCATAGGCGTCCATGTCGATGATCGGACGGCGGGCCGCACCGGTATCCATCCCGGCCTTGGCCACGGCAGGCGGGATACGGTGGATCAGGCGCGGGTCAAACGGCGTCGGGATGATGTAATCCCGTCCGAATGTCAGAGACTTTCCATAGGCCATCGCAACCTCATCCGGCACGTCCTCGCGTGCCAGATTGGCCAAAGCATGGGCACAGGCGATTTTCATCTCGTCATTGATGGCACGGGCATGGATGTCCAGCGCGCCGCGGAACAGGTAGGGAAAACCCAGAACGTTGTTCACCTGGTTCGGATAGTCGCTACGGCCGGTGGCGACGATGGCATCTACCCGAACCTCGTGCGCTTCTTCCGGAGTGATCTCGGGGTCGGGGTTCGCCATCGCAAAGATCACCGGATTGTCGGCCATGCTGGCCACCATGTCCTGCGTGACCGCACCCTTGACCGACACGCCCAGGAAGACGTCGGCACCCTTCATGGCCTCGTCCAGCGTACGCAGCTCGGTGGAGATCGCGTGGGCCGACTTCCACTGGTTCATACCCTCGGTCCGACCCTGATAGATCACACCTTTGGTGTCGCAGACAATACAGTTGTCATGCCGCGCGCCCATCGCCTTGAGCAGTTCGATACAGGCGATCCCTGCAGCACCCGCACCGTTCAGGACGATCTTCACATCTTCAATCTTCTTGCCCGAGATATGCAGCGCGTTCAGCAGGCCCGCCGCACAGATCACCGCCGTGCCGTGCTGGTCATCATGGAAGACCGGAATATCCATTTCTTCCTTCAGACGCTGTTCGATGATGAAACACTCGGGCGCCTTGATGTCTTCCAGATTGATGCCACCAAAGGTCGGCCCCATCAGTCGCACCGCGCGGCAGAACTCATCCGGGTCCTCGGTATCCAGTTCGATGTCGATCGAGTTCACATCGGCAAACCGTTTGAACAGGACCGATTTGCCTTCCATCACCGGTTTCGAGCCCAGCGCGCCCAGATTTCCCAGACCCAGCACAGCGGTCCCGTTCGAAATCACGGCCACCAGGTTGCCCTTGTTGGTATAGTCATAGGCCGTTTCCGGCGCTTCGGCGATTGCTTCACATGGAACAGCGACACCGGGGCTGTAGGCCAGCGACAGATCCCGCTGCGTGGTCATGGGAACGGTGGCCTGCACCTCCCATTTTCCGGGGGTTGGTTCCAGGTGAAAGGCCAGCGCCTCTTCGTTGGTGATCTTCGCTTTGGGCATGTGATGGGTCGTTTCTTTACATCTGCGGGACGATTGCCTCATAGCGCAGGAGAACGCGCGCCTCAACGGGAATGAGTTTTCGGCTTTTACAGAAGATGCGGGATTTGTAAGGTCGCGTCCGGAATACGCCAGAAGGGATCAGCCTTGTCCACAGTCACGCCGATGATGGCGCAATATCTCGAAATCAAAGAAGCCCATGCCAACGCCCTGCTGTTTTATCGCATGGGCGATTTTTACGAGATGTTCTTTGAAGACGCCGTCAACGCCGCCGAGGCGCTGGATATCGCGCTGACCAAGCGTGGCAAGCACAACGGAGCCGACATCCCCATGTGCGGCGTGCCCGTGCATTCCGCCGAAGGGTATCTGCTGACACTGATCCGAAAAGGTTTCCGAGTCGCCGTCTGCGAGCAGATGGAAAGCCCGGCGGAAGCGAAGAAAAGAGGCTCTAAATCAGTCGTAAAGCGCGATGTTGTGCGTCTTGTGACACCCGGCACGCTGACCGAAGACGCGTTGTTGGAGGCTCGCCGCCACAACTTTCTGGCCGCTTATGCCGAGGTCCGGGATGAAGCCGCCTTGGCCTGGGCCGATATCTCGACCGGGGCGTTTCACGTGATGCCTTTGACCTCGGTGCGCCTTAGCCCTGAACTGGCCCGGCTGGCACCATCCGAGTTGATCGTGGCCGATGGAGTTCAGGACAAACTGAACGAACCTGCCCGTGATCTTGGTGTCTCGCTAACCCCGATCGGGCGCGCCAGTTTTGACAGCACCGCGGCGGAAAAGCGTATCTGCGGATTGTTTCACGTAAGCGCCCTGGACGCATTCGGCAGTTTTGGGCGCGCAGAGATTTCGGCCATGGGCGCTCTGATCGCCTATCTGGAAATTACACAAAAGGGCAAACTGCCGCTGCTGCAGACCCCGCTCAAGGAATCCGAAGACCGCGTTGTTCAGATCGACAGCGCAACACGGCGCAATCTGGAACTAACGCGATCCTTGTCCGGTGGTCGCGCTGGCTCTCTGCTGTCTGTGGTCGACCGAACCGTGACACCGGGTGGTGCTCGACTGCTGGAACAACGCCTCTCCAGCCCCTCCCGCAATTTGGACGTCATCCACGGGCGGTTGGATGCGGTGAGTTTTGCGACCGAAGACAGCCTGATCGCTTCGGACCTGCGCGAGGCGCTGAGGAAAACCCCTGATCTGGATCGGGCCTTGTCTCGCCTGTCACTGGATCGCGGCGGCCCCCGTGACCTAGCAGCAATCCGAAACGGCCTGACACAGGCAGCGGCAATTGCCGAGCTTTGTGCGGACCAGGACTTGCCTGTCCTTCTGGCAACGGCGTTGCAAAATCTGGTTGGATTCGATGACCTCCTGAACCTGCTCGATGACGCCCTTGTTGCCGAACCCCCGCTGCTGGCCCGCGACGGTGGTTTCATCGCCCCGGAGTATGACGCCGAGCTGGACGAGGCCCGTACGCTGCGCGACGAAGGCCGCTCGGTCATCGCGGGCTTTCAGCAGAAATACGCGGAACACACCGGTATCACGTCACTAAAGATCAAGCACAACAATGTACTGGGTTACTTCATTGAAACGACGGCTACCCATGCCGAGAAGATGCTGAACCCGCCCTTCAGTGAAACCTATATCCACCGCCAGACGACTGCGAACCAAGTACGCTTCACAACGGTTGAACTGTCTGAGATCGAAACCCGCATCCTGAACGCAGGAAATCTGGCACTGGAGATCGAGAAGCGGCTCTATCAAAGACTTTCTGACGAAATTCTGGATAAAGCCGCGCGCCTGAACCAGGCGGCACGAGGGCTGGCCGAACTGGATCTGACCACCGCTCTGGCTGATCTGGCGCGTGGTGAGAGCTGGTGTCGCCCGCAAGTCGACGCCTCGCGTACATTCGATGTCCAGGGGGGCAGACATCCGGTTGTCGAGCACGCATTACGCCAGCAAAGCGGTGACGCCTTCATCGCGAATGACTGCGATCTCAGCGCCAATGGCGGCGCGGCGATCTGGCTGCTGACCGGTCCAAACATGGCCGGTAAGTCAACGTTTCTGCGCCAGAATGCACTGATCGCCTTGCTGGCCCAGATGGGCAGCTATGTCCCCGCTGAACAGGCGCATATCGGTCTTGTCAGCCAGTTGTTCAGCCGCGTCGGAGCGTCAGACGATCTGGCCCGTGGACGCTCTACCTTTATGGTCGAAATGGTCGAGACCGCCGCCATCCTCAATCAGGCGGATGACCGCGCGCTGGTCATTCTTGATGAAATCGGTCGCGGCACCGCCACCTATGACGGTCTGTCCATCGCATGGGCCACGCTGGAACATCTGCACGCCGCCAACCAGTGCCGCGCCTTGTTTGCCACGCACTACCACGAACTGACCGCTCTTGCCGGACAACTGGATGGCGTCGAAAACGCGACTGTCGCCGTCAAGGAATGGGAGGGTGAAGTCATCTTCCTTCATGAAGTTCACAAGGGCGCGGCCGACAGATCCTACGGAGTTCAGGTCGCGCAGCTCGCCGGACTGCCGGCATCTGTGGTCGAACGGGCCCGCATTGTTCTGGACCAGCTGGAAAAAACCGAACGCGAAGGCGGCAAACAAAAGGCCCTGATCGACGACCTGCCTTTGTTTTCGGCTGCGCCACCTCCACCGCCACCGGCACCGAAAACCTCGCCCGTAACCGACCTGCTGGATCAAGTTCTGCCCGACGAACTGACCCCGCGGGACGCACTCGACCTGATTTACAAACTGAAAGAGGCGGCCAGATCCTGACCGCCCCTTCATCTTTTCAAGATACTCTCGCCGAAGGCTTGGCTTCAAAGAAGCCAATCAGTTCGCAGGCATCGACGATACCCCGACCTGCGCCGGACGCAGCAGGCGGTCATGCAGCATGAACCCCTCGGCCGAAACCTGAATGATATCACCCGCACGAGTCCCCGGCACCGGGGCTTCGAACATCGCTTCATGCACATTCGGATCGAACCGGTCGCCAACCTCGGGTGTGATCACTTCGATTCCATGCTTCTGGAACACGTCCTTCAAGGCCCGCATGGTCAGTTCGACACCTTCGATCAGACCGGCGGCAACCTCTTTCTGTTCATCCGTCACAGTCTCAAGCGCGCGCTTCATGTTGTCGTAGACCGGCAGCATGTCACGGGCCAGTTTCGATCCGCCATACTGTTCCGCATCGCGGCGCGCCTTGTCGCCCCGCTTGCGCGCGTTTTCCGCATCCGCCAGGGCGCGCATGAACTTGTCCTTGAAATCGTCCCGCTCAGCGCGCAGTGCATCGATCTCCAGCGCCTCTTCGCTGATATCCATCAGCTCCTCAGCAAGTTCTTCCGCCTCGGCGGTTGCGATATCATCCAGAAATTCTTCGTTCTTGGGCTCTGCCATCTCTTACCCTCTAGCTCCGGTCGGATATCAGCTTGCCGACCAGTTGCGCCGTATAATCCACGATCGGCACGATCCGTCCATAATTCAGACGCGTGGGCCCGATGACCCCGACCGCACCAATTATCTTACGATCAGCGTTCATATATGGAGACACCACCAAAGAGGAACCCGAAAGTGAGAAAAGTTTGTTCTCTGAGCCGATAAAAATGCGCACACCCTCGCCTTCTTCGGTCAGTTCCAGAAATTCCGCGATGTCCCGCTTGCGTTCCAGGTCATCAAACAGCGTTCGAATGCGGTCCAGTTCCTCGGTCGCGCCGGTCTCCCCCAACAGATTCGCCCGCCCCCGCACGATCAAACGGGCCGAGTCGCCCGCATCGCCGTCCCAAGCAGCCATGCCGCTTTCGACCATCCCGCGCGCCAGCACATCGATTTCTTGCTTCCGCGCATCGATCTGGGTCTGCATCTGGCGCCGCACTTCGCTCAGCGTCCGGCCCTCAATCAGCGCATTCAGGAAATTTGCAGCCTCCCGCATCGAACTGGGTGTCTGACCGGGTGGTGGTGTGAATAGCCGGTTCTCAACATGTCCGTCCGCAAAAACCAGAACGACCAGGGCCCGGTCATGAGCCAGCGATACAAACTCGATATGCTTGATCTCGGATTCGTGCTTTGGGGTCAAAACCAGTGATGCGCCATGTGTCACGTGTGACAAGGCGGAACCGACCCGGTCCAGCATTCCCCCCACATCACCCGCGTTAGAGCCTAATGTCTCATCCAGCTTTTGCCGGTCATCCGCTCTCAGATCGCCAACCTCAAGCAGACCATCGACAAACATCCGCAGGCCCATTTGCGTCGGCACCCGACCCGCACTGATATGCGGGCTGTCGAGCAAGCCCAAAAACTCCAGATCCTGCATCACGTTGCGCACGGTCGCGGCGCTGACTTTTTCCGACAGGGTGCGAGTCAGGGTCCGGCTGCCTACGGGCTCACCACTGTCCAGATAACTCTCAACGATCAGCCGGAACACCTCGCGCGACCGGTCATTCATCTCGTTCAGAATTTTACTTGCTTCGCTCATCGGCGGTCCCCTGCTGGGTCGTCATTAAATCGCAGGCAATTGAAAGGTCAATCGGGGTTGCATCGTAAGCCAAGGGGGCGTTATCCCCAAGCCAGCAAACAAAGGATTTTCAATGCGACCCTCTGGACGTGATCTAAACGAAATGCGCCCGGTTTCAATTGAAACGGGCTTTACCAAACATGCCGAAGGTTCCTGTCTGATCAAGATGGGCGATACCCATGTATTGTGTACCGCCACGATCGAGGATCGTGTGCCGCCCTTTATCAAAGGCTCGGGCCTTGGCTGGGTCACAGCCGAATACGGCATGCTGCCCCGCGCGACCAATACAAGAATGCGGCGCGAGGCGGCATCGGGCAAGCAAGGCGGACGCACCGTGGAAATCCAGCGCCTGATCGGCCGCGCCCTGCGCGCCGGTGTGGATCGGGTTGCACTGGGCGAACGTCAGATCACCGTGGACTGCGATGTGATCCAGGCCGATGGCGGCACTCGCTGCGCTTCGATCACCGGTGGATGGGTTGCCTTGCGTTTGGCAGTCAACAAACTGATGAAAACTGGCGATGTGATCTCGGACCCCTTGGTGGACCCTGTTGCAGCAGTTTCTTGCGGTATTTATGCAGGCCAGCCGGTACTGGATCTGGACTACCCCGAGGACAGCGAAGCCGGCGTCGATGGCAACTTTATCATGACCGGGTCGGGCAAACTGATTGAAGTACAGATGAGTGCCGAAGGGTCCGTCTTTAGCCGCACTCAGATGGACCAGCTTATGGATTTGGCGGAAAAGGGCGTGGCGGAATTGGCTGCAGCGCAAAAGGCCGCCGCCGCATGACCCGCAAGTTCGACGGCGACAGGCTGCTGGTGGCCACGCATAACAAAGGCAAGCTCGAGGAGATGGCGCATCTTCTCGAACCCTTTGGAGTGTCCGTCGTGGGCGCCGGTGAAATGGATCTTCCCGAACCGGAAGAAACCGAGGACACGTTCGTCGGCAATGCCCGGATCAAGGCTCATGCCGCTGCCAAGGCCACCGGCCTGCCTGCCCTGTCGGACGATTCCGGAATTACTATCGACGCGCTGGACGGCGCGCCGGGCGTCTACACCGCCGATTGGGCCGAAACCGGCAACGGACGCGACTTCGTCATGGCGATGACCCGCGCGCATAACGAGCTGGAGGAAATAAACGCGCCCTACCCTAGGACCGCGCAATTCCGCAGCACGCTGGTTCTGGCCTGGCCCGACGGACATGATGAAGTGTTCGAAGGTATCGCACCCGGCCACCTGGTCTGGCCCATCCGTGGCGAAGGCGGATTTGGGTATGACCCGATGTTTGTCCCCGACGGATACGACATTACTTTTGCCGAAATGGACCGTTGGGAAAAGAACAAGATCAGCCATCGTGGGCGCGCGGTGGAGATGTTCGTGAAAGGCTGCTTTGGCGGATGATTGGCGCAACGGGGGCTTTGGCCTGTATGTGCATTGGCCTTTTTGCGAGGCCAAATGCCCCTATTGTGACTTCAACAGCCATGTTTCCAGAAATATCGATCAAAAACAATGGTTTGAAGCGTTTCTTGCTGAGCTGGCCCGCTCGGCCGCCGAAACGCCAGGCCGGGTTCTGAACACGATCTTCTTTGGCGGCGGAACACCATCTTTGATGGCGCCGGAAACCGTTGCTGGTGTGATCGAGCAGGCGCGCAGCCTGTGGCGCCCGTCTAACAGCCTTGAAATTACACTGGAAGCCAATCCCGGTTCGGTCGAGGCCGGACGCTTTGCCGCCTATCGTGACGCCGGGGTCAATCGCATTTCGATGGGCATTCAGGCCCTGAACGATGATGATCTGCGCCGTTTGGGACGCATTCACACAGTGGCCGAAGCGCAAGCGGCGTTCGACATTGCCCGTCATTGTTTTGACCGCGTCAGCTTCGACCTGATCTATGCCCGCCAGCACCAAACGCTGGAGGCGTGGAAATCGGAGTTGACCGAAGCACTGAATATGGCGGTGGACCACCTGTCGCTTTATCAACTGACAATCGAAGAAGGCACGGCTTTCGGTGACCGCTATGCAGTCGGCAAACTGCGCGGGCTTCCGGAAGATGACAGTGCGGCAGACATGTATCTGGCCACGCAGGAGATTTGCGAAGCTCATGGTCTGCCGGCATACGAGATTTCAAATCATGCCCGCACAGACGCGGAATCCCGACACAACCTTATATACTGGCGGTACGGAGATTACGTCGGCATTGGCCCCGGTGCACATGGGCGCCTGACGCTATCTGGGCAAAAGATGGCGACAGAAACCTATTTGTCTCCGACCAGGTGGCTGACGGCTGCTTTGAGCGGCAATGGCGAAAAGCCCCGTACCGTCCTGTCATCAAAAGATCAGGCAAATGAATACCTTTTGATGGGGATGCGCATTGCCGAGGGGCTGGACATGGACCGGTTCGCAATCCTTTCCAAAGCCCCGTTGAATCCGGACAAATTGGATGAGCTCGAGTCCTACGGGATGATCAGACGTGATCAAAACCGACTTTTTGCAACCAAAGACGGTCGCGCGGTGCTGAACGCCGTGATCCGCGAATTGTTGGAGTAGCGCATGCAGTTTCTTTGGGCCGGACTGGGGTTGCTATGCGTGGCACTGGCGGTTGTAGGGATTGTCCTGCCGTTGCTTCCAACGGTGCCGTTCTTGCTGCTTGCAGCGTTTTTCTTCGCGCGCTCCTCATCCCGGTTGCACAATTGGCTGATCACCCACAGAACCTTTGGCCCGATGATCCTTGATTGGCAAAGTTCCGGTGCGATCCGCCCGGCAGCAAAAAAGGCGGCAACCTTGTCAGTTGCCGCCGTGTTTGGATTGTCTGTTCTGCTTTCCCTGCCAGCCCATGTCCTGATCATTCAGGCCCTGGTTCTGGGCGGCGTAATGGGTTTTATTTGGACCCGACCTAACGGCTGAGCTTGGCGCACAAATCGTCCAACTGATCCAGGTTTTCATAGGTTAAGACAACCTGGCCCGATTCTGTTCCGGCCTTGTGACTGATGGACACCTTCATCGCAAGGATTGCCGAAAGATCCTTTTCCAGCGCTCTGGTATCCGCATCCTTACCCGCATCCAGATTTCTGGCTCTGGGTGTCGTTGTTGCCGGACCGTTCTGCTTCTTTTTGACCAAAGCTTCGGTTGCCCGTACAGACAACCCATCTCGGACGACAATCTTCGCCAATTCAGACGGGTTTTCGGCCGTGATAAGCGCCCTCGCATGTCCTGCGGATAATTTCCCTTCAATAACAAGGGTTTGAACGTCAATTGGCAGAGACAGAAGGCGGAGTAGGTTGGCTATGTGGCTGCGGCTTTTGCCCAGGGCTTCTGCAAGCTTTTCCTGCGTGTGACCAAAGCGGTCCATCAACTGTTTATAGCCAGCGGCCTCTTCCACCGCGTTCAGATCAGCGCGCTGGATGTTTTCAATGATGGCAACTTCCAGAACCTCGGTATCGTCAAAGTCCCGAACAATGACCGGGATGTCGTGCAGCTGCGCCATCTGTGCGGCCCGCCAGCGTCGCTCCCCCGCCACGATCTCATACTCGCTACCATTGATCTGGCGCACGATCAGCGGCTGGATGATGCCCTTTACTTTTACCGACGCCGCAAGTTCATCCAATTGATCGGTTGAGAAAGTCCGGCGTGGCTGGTTCGGGTTCGCACGCAGTTTTTCGATCGGAACCTTGAGATCAGGGCGGCGGGATTCAGAAAAGCCGCGCCCATCTGTTTCAGTTGCGACATCAGCCATAAGGGCCGACAATCCCCGCCCCAATCCCCGGGATTTTGTTTTTTTGACGTTCACGTCGGCCTCCTCACTGCTACCTAGGCGGCGGCTCTGTTATTTTTTTGCATGACTTCCCGGGCCAGATGACGGTAGGCCATCGCCCCCAGAGACCCCGAGTCGTACTGCAAGACCGGCAACGCATAAGACGGCGCTTCGCTGACCCGAACATTTCTGGGTATCTTGGTTTTAAATACCATCTCACCCAGATTGTCACGCGCGTCTTTTTCAACCTGGCGGGACAAGTTGTTGCGGTTGTCATACATGGTCAACACAACACCTTCGATTCTCAGGTCCGGATTTGCGGTCTGGCGAACCTCTCGAATAGTCAGCATCAACTGAGACAGCCCCTCAAGTGCGAAGAACTCGCTTTGCAACGGAACCAGCACCGAATGGGCCGCAACCATGGCGTTGACCGTCAGCAAATTCAGGGACGGCGGGCAATCGATCAGCACATAGTCCAACTCAAATTTGTCAATTGCGGTCTGACGTAGCGCATCGTGAAGCAGATAGCTGCGTTTTTCATTTGAAATAAGCTCAATGTCGGCTGAACTCAGATCGACAGTGGCTGGGACAACAAAAAGCCCGTCGATTTCCGTTTCCTGAACCACCGCCTCCAGCGGAGCATCGTCAAGAATCAGGTCATAGGTCGTCCAGTCGCGGTCCTCGACGCCCAGACCGGTCGACGCGTTCCCCTGCGGATCAAGGTCCACAACCAGAACTTTGCACCCCGCTTCGGCGAGGCCTGCCGCTAAGTTGATCGCTGTTGTGGTTTTCCCTACCCCACCCTTCTGATTGGCAACCGCAATTATCCGAGGCCCTTCCGGGCGAGACAGATCAACCACGTGATACTCCTTTGACCTTAAGGATAACGGCTTGGGGTTCGGTTAAACTTCTAATTGGCTCAACATCAAAATTCCATTCCTCACGCGCTTCTTCCAGTTCTTTTTTCCAGTTGGCGCCTTTTGGGAACAGCGCTACGCCGGAATCCGCTAAATGCCTGTCGCAGAACGACAATAGTTTGCTCAGATCGGCCAATGCCCTGGCGGATAGTACATCTGCCCCGGCAGGTTCCGCCAACTCAATCCGCTTGGAAACTACAGTGCAATTTGCCCCGCACTCCCGGGCTACATTTCGCAAGAAAGCCGATTTTCGCTGATCGCTTTCCAGGAAAGTAAATCTGGTATCAGGTGCTTCATCAATGGCCATAAGTGCGCAAACCATGCCCGGGAAGCCCCCTCCGCTGCCCAGATCCACCCAATGCCCAAAGCTCTCGACACAACGGAATACCTGCACGGAATCCAGGATGTGGCGTGTCCAGATCTCCGAAAGACTGTTTTTCGAAACAAGGTTGATCTTAGGGTTCCAGCGATTCACCAAATCTACGTAGGTCTCAAACCGAGCAAATGTTTCACGTGAAACATTCAGCCCGTCAAACAAGGCAAACTCTGAGTTCATGCTTTCCGGGCTTTCAGGCCGCGCCTTAGTTTTGCAAGAACCAGTGCCAGAGCGGCAGGAGTAACGCCTTCGACCCGGCTGGCCTGTGCAATATTTTCGGGCCTTGCTGACGAGAGTTTTTGCTTCATCTCGGAAGAAAGCCCATCCATCCCGAAATAATCGAAATCTCGTGGGATTTCATAGGATTCATCCCGCTTCATAGCTTCGACATCCCTTTGCTGGCGCGCGATATAATTCGCATAAAGCGCGTCTCGCTCGACCTGCAACCGAATTTCATCTTCGACCTGTTCAAGATCCGGAAGTAGCGGGATCAAATCCTGAAAACTGACATCTGGGAAGGCAAGGATTGCCATTCCATCCCTGCGGTTTCCGTCCTGGTTGACATTGATTCCTGCTGCCCGCACTTCCTTTGGCGTGAAGCTTTGTTCTTTCAGGCGAGATTTAGCCTGATCCAGCTTTTTAACCTTTTCTTCAAACTGGTTTTTTCGATGTTCATCAATACAGCCCAGTTTTATTCCGATTGGCGTCAACCGTTGATCTGCATTGTCAGCACGAAGGGACAGTCTGAATTCTGCCCGGGATGTAAACATTCGATAGGGTTCTGCCACACCACGCGTTGTCAGATCGTCGATCATGACACCGATATAGCTGTCGGCCCTTGTAAAGTGAACCGGATCCCGCCCTTGCGCTTCCAATGCCGCATTCAGACCTGCGACCATACCTTGTGCCGCCGCCTCCTCATATCCTGTGGTACCGTTGATCTGACCGGCAAGATATAGTCCCGGTACATCAGGCAAAGACAGTGAACTCGTCAGAACACGTGGATCCACGTAGTCATATTCGATCGCGTATCCAGGTTGCAGTATTTCAGCGGCTTCAAGTCCCTTTATGGACCGCACATAGGCCAGTTGAACATCCTGAGGCAGAGATGTCGAAATTCCATTCGGGTAGATTGTGTGGTCGTTCACACCTTCTGGTTCAAGGAAAACCTGATGGGAATCCTTGTCCGCAAACCTAACGATTTTGTCTTCGATCGACGGGCAATATCTGGGCCCAACACCGTCTATGTGACCGCCATACATTGCCGATCGGGACAGGTTGTTTTGAATTATCTCGTGGGTACGTTCGTTGGTATGGGTGATCCCGCATGAAATCTGTGGAGCAGCAGCCCTTTTTGTCTGAAACGAAAAGAATGTTGGATCCTCATCGCCCTTTTGCTCATCCAGTCCCGACCAATCGATGGTTCTGCCGTCCAATCGCGGTGGTGTCCCGGTTTTGAGACGTGACATCGGAAGATCAAATCCGTCCAGGCGCTCCGCCAGTTTCACCGATGGTCGGTCCCCCATCCGACCTCCGGGCTTTGACACATCTCCGATATGTATCACGCCCCGAAGGAAAGTGCCTGAGGTCAGAATAACAGTTTTCGCGTGAATCTCTGATGAATCAGCCAGTTGAACTCCGGCAACTCGTGATCCATCCATCAGGAAGTCGACGACTTCCCCGGTAATCACGGACAGGTTTTCCTGTCTTTTCGTCGTCGCTTGCATGGCGGACCGATACAACGCGCGGTCAGCCTGTGTTCGGGGGCCCTGCACGGCCGGACCCTTGCGGCGATTAAGCAGGCGAAATTGAATACCAGCCTGATCGGCGACCTGACCCATGACGCCGCCCAGGGCATCAATTTCCCGAACCAGATGCCCCTTGCCCAGCCCGCCGATTGCCGGATTGCAGGACATTACCCCGATATCCGTTTCAGACAAGGTGACCAATGCGGTGGCGGCACCCAACCGGGCTGCGGCATGTGCGGCTTCGGTTCCGGCGTGACCGGCACCAATTACGACGACATCAAACATTGAATGTTTCACGTGAAACACTCCCTACTTACCAAGGCAGAAGCTGGAGAATATTTCATCCAACAGGCTTTCTACATCTATTCTGCCGACCAGTGATTCAAGGGCGCGTATGGCTGAGCGTAGTTCCTCGGCTGCGATATCATACAGATCCGGGCCTGATTCAAGAACGCTTGTTGCGTCGGACAAGGATTGCAGAGCTTTGTTCAGCGATACACGGTGCCGTTCGCGCGTGGCGATACCATGGCTGGTAGATCGATGCGCCAAGACACACGATATCTGGGAGATTAGCTGATCTATCCCTTCCCCGGTTCTCCCTGATATTCCACCTTTAGAATGTGAACGCAGGTCGGATTTAGGAAAGACCTGGATATCTCCTTCGCTCATAGGAACACCCAGATCTTGCGGAGAATCAGCTAAAAATACTCGCAAATCAGCAGCTTCGGCGCGTTTTCGGGCCAGTTCGATTCCTAGGCTTTCAACGTGATCCTCGGTTTCGCGCAACCCGGCTGTGTCCAACAATGTGACAGGCAGCCCGGCAAGGTCCATGCGAACCTCAATCACATCACGGGTTGTTCCGGCAAATTCCGAGGTTATTGCAGCTTCCCGCCCGGCCAAGGCATTTAGCAGAGTGGATTTACCTGCATTCGGCAAACCGACGATGGCCACTTCAAATCCTGTTCGGATTCGTTCGGCTATTTTTACGCCTTCCGCTTCTAGGCGCAGGTCATCCATGACACCCGATACAAGCGACCGCACCTCAGGCGTAACATCTGTCGGCACGTCTTCATCGGCAAAATCGATAACCGCCTCCAACAAGGACGCGGCGCGGATAAGGTCACGACGCCAGCGCTCGGCCAGAACACCCAATTCACCGGCCAAAATCGTTTGCGCCTGTTTACGCTGAGCTTCGGTCTCCGCGTCAATCAGATCGGCCAGACCTTCGACTTGCGTCAAATCCATCTTGCCGTTTTCCAACGCTCTGCGCGTAAACTCTCCGGGTTCAGCCAGCCGCAGATCTTCCATGTCAGACAGACAGCGCAAAACGGCGTTCACTGAAGCCGTACTGCCATGGATCTGCAGCTCAGCCACATCTTCGCCGGTAAAGCTGGCCGGTCCTTCGAAGGTCAGGACAAGGCCATCATCCAACCGCCCACCGTCCTGCGCATACAGGGATCGGAGGTGCATGCCGCGGGAAGGCAATGTACCGCGGGTCAGTTCTGCCACAGCCTTATGCGCCCGTGGACCAGAGAGGCGGATAACCGCCACCCCTGCTTTGCCTTGCGCGCTGGCCAAGGCGAATATCGTATCCATTCGAAGGCCTCGCGTCGGTTTAGACCTGTGTCAGGTATTCATCGAGTCGAAGAACTCGCCATTTGTCTTGGTCTGCTTCAACTTCGACAACAGGAATTCGATCGCGTCGGTGGTGCCCATCGGGTTGAGGATTCGGCGCAGAACGAAGGTCTTCGCCAGATCACCCTTGTCGACCAGCAGGTCCTCTTTCCGAGTACCCGACTTGAGGATGTCGATCGCCGGGAACACGCGCTTGTCTGCGATCTTGCGATCCAGAACGATCTCCGAGTTGCCTGTACCTTTGAATTCTTCAAAGATAACCTCGTCCATCCGGCTGCCGGTATCGATCAGGGCGGTTGCGATGATGGTCAGCGAACCACCCTCTTCAATGTTCCGCGCCGCACCAAAGAATCGCTTGGGACGTTGCAGAGCATTTGCATCCACACCACCGGTCAGAACTTTACCTGAGGATGGCACTACTGTGTTAAATGCCCTACCAAGTCTTGTGATCGAGTCGAGAAGAATAACAACATCTCGTTTATGTTCGACCAGACGCTTTGCTTTTTCGATCACCATTTCCGAAACAGCCACGTGGCGCGTCGCCGGTTCGTCAAAGGTCGAGGACACAACCTCACCCTTCACCGAGCGCTGCATATCGGTCACTTCTTCCGGGCGTTCATCGATCAGCAGGACGATCAGGTAGCACTCCGGGTGGTTCTGTTCGATCGAATGCGCAATGTTCTGCAGGATCACCGTCTTACCGGTGCGCGGCGGTGCGACGATCAGCGAACGCTGGCCTTTACCAATTGGCGAAACCAGGTCGATGACACGCGCCGATTTGTCCTTGATGGTGGGATCTTCGATTTCCATCTTCAGACGCTCATCCGGATACAGCGGCGTCAGGTTGTCGAACAGGATTTTGTGCTTGGCCTTCTCAGGATCTTCGAAGTTGATCTTGGTGACCTTGGTCAGCGCAAAATAACGTTCGTTCTCATCTGGTGCCTTGATCTCGCCTTCAACCGTGTCCCCGGTCCGCAGTGAGTGCAGGCGGATCATGTCAGGCGAGACATAGATATCGTCCGGACCCGGCAGATAGTTTGCCTCGGGCGAGCGCAGGAAGCCGAATCCGTCCTGCAGCACTTCAAGCACGCCATCACCGCCAACGGTCCAGCCATCATCCGCGCGTTCGCGCAGAATCTGGAACATCATCTCGCCTTTCCGCATGGTCGAGGCGTTTTCAATCTCCAGTTCTTCGGCCATCGCCAGAAGATCTTTGGGGCTTTTGGCTTTCAGGTCAGCCAGATTCAGGGCTTCAGTTGTCATGATATATACCTTCACCGCTGGCATCGCGGCACGAAGTGGAATTTCAGTACGGAAGATACGCCGCCCGGACGGGCGTGTTGATCCCTACATAAGCGCGACGGCTGGCGGAGTCAAACAGGCCTTCAGAACTTCAGAATGACCGCCAGAACGATGGCAACCATCAAAACGGTCGGTACCTCGTTCATCATGCGATACTGGCGCCCTGTGAGCTTGTTTCGGCCTTCAAGAAAGTCCTTTCGACGTGCCATCAGCCAGTGATGGAACCAGGTCATACCGATCACCGCTGCGCCTTTGACCCAGGGCCAGGACCAATCCCAGCCGACGATACCCGGAGTAAACACCATGATCAGGCCACAGGCCCAGGCTACGATCATTGCCGGGCGCATGATGACCCGTAACAGCTTTTCTTCCATTTCAAAGAAAATCTGTTCAGCCCCGTCGACGGATTGCGCCTTTTCCACGTGATAGACGAACAGTCTGGGCAAATAGAACAAACCTGCCATCCAAGAAATCACGGCCATGATATGTAAAGACTTCACCCACGGGTAAATCGTGAAAAGAAGATCGGTCATTCTGGCTCCGGGCGTTGCTCGGAACTCTCCCTAATAAAAAAATAAGAAAAGAGAAAGGATGATGGTTTTGTAGGGCGAATAGAATCCGTGGATTACTTTTTTACCCTTCACTTTTCCCCAGGTGGATAGAGTTGACCGCGATGCCGATGATCTTGTTAGCGTAATAATTTATCAATTAAATTCATATGGTTAGTATACTATTCCGCGATCTTCACTGTGGATAACTCGATGACCAACTGGGGACATCGTGGTTTTCCCGATTTCCAAAGTTATTCTTGTCCTGCTTTGACAGTTTTCGGGCGACTCGGGGAAGATCCGCGCCGAAATCGCAGGGTTGCGTGTCAACCTGAAAACCATACAAAACGTCCCAGATCACTCAACGCTTTGCCCACGGGGTTTTCCACATGCCTGTCCCCATCATACTCGCTTCGGGCTCGGCCATCCGGGCACAACTTCTGGAGAACGCAGGTGTCCCGTTTTCCGTTCAGGTCGCGCGTGTAGATGAAGACAGCATGAAACGCGCGCTGCTGGCGGAAGAGGCATCACCGCGCGATATTGCTGATGCGCTGGCCGAAATGAAGGCGCGAAAAATCAGCGACAAGAATCCGGGGGCCATGGTTCTGGGATGCGATCAGGTTCTGGACTTCGAAGGCCGTTTGTTGTCCAAGCCGGAGACGCCTGAAGACGCACTGGCCCAGTTGAAGGCGATGCGGGGGAAACGGCACATGTTGCTGTCGGCTGCCGTCATTTATCAAAACGGGGAACCGATCTGGCGACATGTGGGGCAGGTCCGTCTGCGGATGCGGGCCAGTTCTGATGCCTATCTGAAGGATTATGTGGCGCGCAATTGGGACAGCATCCGATACGCCGTAGGTGCCTATAAGCTGGAAGAAGAAGGCGCGCGGCTGTTCGCCACCATTGACGGCGACTATTTTAACGTCTTGGGTATGCCCTTGTTGGAGTTGCTCAATTATCTGGCTGTAAAAGGGGTGATCGATCAATGACGGAACATCGTATTCCTCTGGCCGGGGTGATCGGGCACCCGGTGGCGCATTCCCGGTCGCCCAAGCTGCACGGTCATTGGCTACAGACCTATGGTCTGGCCGGGCATTATGTTCCCATGGATGTCGCGCCCGCGGATCTGGAAACTGTTTTGCGGAGTTTGCCGAAAGCCGGGTTTGTGGGTGCGAATGTAACGGTTCCGCATAAAGAAGCCGCACTGCGTCTGGCCGATCATGTGTCTGACCGGGCTTCGGTCATCGGGGCAGCGAATACGCTTGTGTTTCGCGACGATGGCTCGATCCATGCCGATAACACAGACGGGTATGGCTTTATGGAGAACCTGCGCGCAGGCGCGTCCGACTGGAACCCGCAGGACGGGCCGGCCGTTGTCTTTGGTGCCGGTGGTGCAGCACGCGCCATTCTGTCCGCCCTGGCGGATGCTGGCGTCCCCGAGATTCTGCTGACCAACCGAACCCGCACTCGTGCCGATCATCTGAAAGAAGAGTTCGGCCAGCGCATTACCGTGATTGACTGGGTGCAGGCTGGAAATGTCATTGAAGAGGCCGAGCTAGTGGTGAACACAACCTCGCTGGGAATGCAGGGTCAGCCCGAATTGCGCGTGCCGCTGGATGGCTTGCAGCCCGGCACCGTGGTGAATGATCTGGTCTACGCCCCGCTGCGCACCCGATTGCTGCAACAGGCTGAAGAAGCCGGATGCACAACGGTGGACGGTCTGGGCATGCTGTTGCATCAGGCGGTTCCGGGGTTTGAGCGCTGGTTCGGAGTGCGCCCCGAGGTCACCGCAGAAACCCGCGCGGCGGCCCTGGCATGAGTTTTGCCCTTGGCCTGACCGGCTCGATCGGCATGGGCAAAAGCACGACGGCGCAGATGTTCGTGGCCGAAGGCTGCGGGCTGTGGGACGCGGACGCGGCAGTCCACCAGCTTTATTCCGCAGGTGGGGCGGCAGTTGCGCCGATGGCTGCTGTGTTTCCCGAGGCTGTCCTTGACGGCGCTGTCAGCCGGGATGCGTTGAAACGGATCATCACCTCTGATCCCTCCGTTCTGAAAACCATAGAGAGCATAGTGCACCCGCTGGTTGCTGCGGATCGAGCCAGGTTCCGGGAAACCGCGACCGAGGATATTCTGGTGTTCGACATTCCGCTTCTGTTCGAAACGGGCGGAAACGTCGCGATGGATGCCGTTGCCTGTGTCTCGATACCGGCCGAGGAACAAAAACGCCGCGTGATGGCCCGCGCAACAATTTCCGAAGCGCAATTCGAGCAAATTCGCGCCAAGCAGATGCCGAATGAAGAAAAATGTGCGCGGTCGGATTTCGTGATTGTCACCGATACGCTGGACCATGCCCGCGCGCAGGTGCAGGATGTGGTCAGGCAGATCAGGGCAGGACTGGCAAATGCGTGAGATCGTTCTCGATACCGAAACCACGGGCTTTGATCCCGAAAGCGGCGACCGGATCGTGGAAATTGGCGCGGTCGAGCTGTGGAATCACGTCGCGACGGGCGAAACCTATCATGTCTACATCAACCCCCAGCGCTCGATGCCGGAAGAGGCATTTGGTGTGCACGGGATCGGTCCAGATTTGCTGGAACCGCCCCGCCCGCCAGAAAAAGGCCAGGTGACGCTTAAGGACAAACCTGTATTCGCCAAGGTTGGCCAGGGATTCCGCGATTTTGTTGGCGATGCGCGACTGGTGATCCACAACGCATCCTTCGATATGAAATTCCTGAACGCCGAACTGGGCTGGATGGGCCTGGCCCCGATTCCGATGGATCAGGCGCTTGATACGCTGGCCATTGCACGAAAGCGGTTTCCGGGCTCGCCCGCCTCGCTGGATGCGCTGTGCCGCAGGTTCGGCATCGACAACTCGAACCGTGTTCTGCATGGCGCTCTGCTCGACTCGGAGATTCTGGCGGAGGTGTATCTGGAACTGATCGGCGGGCGGCAACCCGATTTCGGCCTGTCGGCGTCTACCGCAAATGCCTCCGGAGGCAGCGAGGATTGGCGTCCGGCGCCGCGCGCAACCCCGCTTGCGCCGCGGATCACCGAAGATGAACGCGCCGCACATCAGGAATTTCTAGAAAAACTGGGCGAAAATGCCCTTTGGACCCGCGCCTGAACCAATGTCCGGCGCGGGTCAGATTTATCAGGCTTCGGCCTTCTGGGCTTCGGCCTGGCGGCGCATCAACTCGTTACGGTAGAGGCCGACAAAGTCGATTGTGTCCAGGTTGACCGGCGGGAAACCACCGTCGCGGGTGATGTCGCTGACAACGCGGCGCAGGAACGGGAACAGCATCCGCGGACATTCGATCATCAGGAACGGGTGCAATTGATCCTCGGGCACACCTTCCACGTGGAACAGTCCGCAATAGTCGATTTCGCACAGGAACAGGATGTCTTCCATGCCCTTGGCTTTCGAGGTCAGGTTCAGCTTGATCGAAACCTCGAACTGGTGGTCTGCCGGGCGCTTTTTCGCGTCCAGATTAACCTGTACGGCAATCTCGGGCTGCACATCGCCGGATACACCCTTTTGCGCCATCACGTTTTCAAAGGACATATCGCGGATGAATTGCCCCAGAACCCGCATCTGAACCTGCGGGGCGGTTTGTGCCGCAGCGTTGTCTGCGGCTTTTTCTTCGGCCATGGATCTACTCCAAAATTTAATTTCGCCACTGCTTATCAAGTTGGGCGCGGCACCTCAATGCTCGTGCGGACCATCCACCCATTTCGACGGTTTTGTTGGTTCTTTGCGGGGATGAACCTCGGTAAATTCGCCATCGATCACGTCATCCTGACCAAAGGGATCATTGCGCTGGTGAAATTGTGCACCGGTGCCCATCTGAAAATGCGTCACCGTTACTTTGGATTTCAGATACCGGAACACGGCAACCCTTACGCCGGGGATAAGCAGCGCAAAGCCCACGGCATCGGTAAAAAAGCCGGGCGTCAGCAACAATACGCCTGACAGAATGATCATGGCGCCATGGGCCAGGGGTTCGGTCGGGTCGTCGAGATTGTTGAATGTTCTCTGTAATTCACCCAGCGCCATGCGGCCTTGCGTCCGCACCAAAGCGGTGCCCAGAAAGGCTGTCAGGACAACGATTGCAAGTGTCGGCCAAAGTCCGATCAGACCGCCAACCTGAATGAACAGGGCAATCTCGATGATCGGCACCAACAGAAATGCCAGAAACAGATACATTTTCGTCATCCTTTCGCGTGCGCAGGGCAGTGGACTTGCCCTAAACTGTCACCTACATAGTGACATGAGGCCGCGTATACAAAGTCGCGGTTCTGAAAAGAGGATGAAATGAACGAACCCATGATCCAGCTGCTGGTCCTGGCCGGAATTGCCGTTTTCCTGATCCTGCGCCTGAAAAGCGTTCTGGGTACGCGTGAAGGTTTCGAGAAACCTCCTCTGCAGCAGCCCGGTTCCAACAAGGCACGCCGCGATTTTGAAGTGATCGACGGCGGCCCGGATCATGACATCACCGACCACGTTCCCGAAGACAGCGAGCAGGCCCAGACACTGGCCGCGATGAAACGGATCGAGCCCGGATTTTCCGTCACCGAATTCGTGCAGGGTGCACGCGGCGCTTACGAGATGATCGTAATGGGGTTCGAAAAGGGCAACCTGGACGAAATCCAGCCTTTCCTGTCGGAAGAGGTCTTTGACACTTTCGTTTCCGTTGTGGCCGACCGCGAAGACCGGGGCTTGACCATCGAAGCCGAATTCATCGGTGTGCGTGAAACCGCGCTGGCCGATGCCCATTTCGACAAGGACACCAATCAGGCCGAGATCACCATGAAGTTTGTGGGTGAACTGACTTCGGTGGTGCGGGATCGTGGCGGGGACATCATCGAAGGTAGCCCCAACACGGTCAAACGCCAGAAGGACAGCTGGACCTTTGCTCGTGTCATGGGCTCGGATGATCCGAACTGGCTGCTTGTCGCCACGGACGCATGATTGCCACGCTCCGGTCGCTCTTACTGGTGGGCGCGATGACCGCCGCCAGCGCCGCCGGAGCCGAGGCGACGCGATCTATACTGTCATTCGACGATCTGGATGGCTGGGCCGCCGACGATCACGGGGCGGCCCTTTCGGTTTTTCTGAACACCTGCAACGATCTGAATGACCCGGACTGGCGGGCCTTGTGCGGCGTGGCCCAGACTTATTCCCCTGACGCAGCCCGGGCCTTCTTTGAACTGTTCTTTCGCCCTGTCCTTGTCGAAGACGGCAAGGAGGCTTTGTTCACCGGGTATTTCGAGCCGGAACTGGACGGGTCCAGAACCCGATCGGATCGGTTCAGATATCCGCTATATAAAATTCCGCCCGAGGCACGCGCTGCCGACAAATGGCTGAGCCGCCGCGAAATCCTGACGGGCGAGGCCATGGCGGGGCGCGGGCTTGAGATTGCGTGGGTCGACGATCCGGTTGAACTGTTCTTTCTTCAGATTCAGGGCTCGGGGCGAATTCGTCTGCCCGATGGCAGCGCCTTGCGCGTCGGATATGGCGGCGCGAACGGCCACCCCTATCGGTCGATCGGGGTCGAGCTAATCAGGCGCGGTGTTCTTGGCGCACACGAGGTCAGCGCCCAGATGATCCGGGCCTGGGTACGCAAGAACCCCGAGGCTGGTGCGGAACTGCTGTTTCACAACCCGTCCTATGTGTTCTTCCGCGAAGTTACACGGGTCGCTCCTGACCGGGGTCCGCTGGGTGCCATGAACCGATCGGTCACGACCATGCGCAGTATTGCGACGGACCCAGCCTATACGCCGTTGGGGGCACCAGTCTGGTTGGAAAAGGATGGGGCAAATCCGCTGCGCCGCCTGATGATCGCGCAGGACACTGGTGCGGCCATCAAGGGCGCGCAGCGCGCCGATATCTTTTTCGGAACCGGCGACACCGCCGGTCAGGCTGCAGGGAGGCTGAAGGATCCGGGCCGCATGGTTGTGTTGCTGCCAATTCAGCGCGCTTATGCCATGTCGCCGGATGAGTTCTGATGTCCCGCCGAAAGCTGACTGCAGAAGAGGTGGAATTGTGGCGAAAGGTCGCGAAACGGGCCGAGCGTTTGCACCCCGAGATTCCGCAGACGATCCACCCGACCGTTTTGCCGAAACCCAAGCCGAACCGGCAGCCAAAACCGCGATTTGACGAGTTTGAACTGGGGCAGAAAGCAACAACAAAGCCGGCGCAACATGCCCTGAAACCCGCAATTGGAGACAGTCTGCGGGCAAGTCCTGTGCAGATGGACACCAAGGCCTTTGCGCGAATGAAGCGCGGCAAGCTGAAGCCGGAAGGCAAGCTGGACCTGCACGGAATGCGCGTAGACACGGCACATCCGGCTCTGGTGCGGTTTGTTCTGACCGCGCAGGCATCAGGCAAGCGTCTAGTTCTGGTTGTCACCGGCAAAGGGAAAGACAGGGATGAGCCCGGACCGATCCCGACGCCGCGGGGTGTCCTGCGCAATCAGGTTCCGCAATGGCTGTCTTTGCCGCCACTGGCGCAGGCCGTCCTTCAGATAACACCCGCCCATATCAGCCACGGGGGCGACGGAGCCTATTACGTGTATCTGCGCCGAACGCGTTAAAGTGTGCGTGCGGCTTGTGTGATACCGATCCAAGTTACCCCGCAGACCAGAATGAAAAACCCTCCGATCCAGAGAAACTGGGTCGCAAGCGGAATGCCGGTATCAATCAGAATGCCCGTCAGTCCGGGGCCGATGGCCGACCCAAGCACCATGATCGCTGTTGCCAGTGCCTTGATCGCACCGATGTGGCGCGTTCCGTAAAACTCGGCCCAGAATGCGCTGGGCAGCGTGCTGTTGGCCCCGACGGTCAGCGCCAGAAGGACCAGACCGGTCAGGGCGCCTCCAATCGAACCGGTGAAGGACAGAACAAGAAACCCCAGCGCTATGGGCAACTGGTAAAACGGCATTATGCGCGTCGTACCCCATTTGTCCAACGCCCAGCCCGCCGCAAACATAGACAGCACGCCGACTGCGGTGAAGACCGGGAACAGGGCCACCAGTTCGATATGAAGCCAGCCTTTGACCTCGGCCAGATGAACCTGATGAAAAAAGAAGGCCGTGATGAAGGCGGACGGACCCAACAATGCAGGTGCCATGAACCAGAACAGCGGATGCAAAAGCGCGTCCCGGCGGGTCCAGTGGCGGCCCTGCATGCCGGTGGCGGTATATTCACTGGCCAGACTTTGAGGTGTTCGTTCCTGGCGTAGCAGTCGGATCAGGATCGGTATTCCGAACGCAGAGACGGCAGCGCAAACCAACCACAGTGTTCGCCAGTCGAAATGGGCCATTGCGGCGACAAAGATCAGGGGCAAAAGCGCTTCGCCGATGGAAAACCCGACCGAGGCGATGGCAAGCGCCCTGCCCCGCGTTGCGGTAAACCATCGCGCCATGGCGACCAGCGCCAGATGGGTGCTCATCCCCTGTCCAAACAGGCGGAGAAGGAAAACGACCAATGGCAGCAGAACAACCAACTCGTTCAGCGCCATCGCCGCTGTCGCAACCGCCAGCCCCGTCAGAACCGCCGGGCCCAGCGCCCGCACGCGAAAAATATCGGTTAGCCCTCCGGCCCAGACCATCACCACCGCAGACATCAGGGTACCCAGCGAATAGAGGCTTCCCCATGCACCGTGACTCAGGCCGAATTCGGACCGGATCTGGCCCGAGAAGATCGAGATAAAGAAGGTCTGTCCGAAACTCGACAGAAAGGTCAGCAGCGCCCCCGCGCTCAGCCAGCTTGCGTTCTGGACAAGATACCGACGCAGGCCGCCCGGGTTCACGGAGTCGTAACCTCGGCCTGCCCTGTTTCTGTCAGGACTATTTCGGTTGCACCGTCCGGGTTCCGCTGGCTTGGCGGGACAAGGATGTCGATAGCCGGCCTATCTTCCGGCCCGAACGTGTTGTTGACACGTCTGAGCGAGCTGAGGATCGCCAGCAACGCCGGAGAGGTCGCGGCCACGAAATGCGATGATTCCGCATCGCTGTTGAATGCGGTGGTGTCGATCACGCTGATCGGAAATTCTTCAAGACTGTCGATCGAGCTGATGTTGCCCAACCGCTCACCCTCATCCGTTCCGCGCAAACGGGCCGAGATGTTCAGAATCCTGTCCTTTTGCGAAACCATGACGAGAAACGGATCCGGCGGGGACTTGATCCGCTCCATCTGCGAGCGGAACAGATCCACGTCCAGATCCGGTGAAATCAGAACCACGCCTTCCAGGTTCCTCTTGGCCCAGCCCGGTTCCTGCAACTCGGCCTGACGCATCATCTCCATTGTCAGGGCGCTTCCCATGGAATGCGCGACCAGAATGACCCGCTTGACCCCCATTGATTTCAAAGAGCGAATGGTCTGTTCCAGCCCGTCACGGGCGAACAGCATGCTGTCCAGATCATAGGCATAGCCAATGCCTGTCGCACGGCTGGGCCATGAATAGACCAGAGTGTTTCCGGGCAGGCCGATATCGTGGGACAGTTGTGCGGCCCGAAACAAGGTCTCGGTCTGGGTCGAGTTGTATCCGTGCACAAAAATTGTGACGTCTTCTTTGCCGCGCAAATGGGTTTTCAGGTCCTGCGGCCCATCCAGTTCGGTGACGTTCGCCAACACGAACTCTTTCTCCGGATTTGGGTTGGCGTAGGAGAACTTCAGGGTTCCCGGGGTGTGATTTGGCGGAATCGACACCGTGGTTTCCAGGTAGCGCAAGGATTCGCCGCGACGGAACCCATATGATCCATTCGCCTCTTTGGCGCGGGTCGTGGTTGCCAGAATCGTTTTGGGCGTGCCGACAACCGCAGCCGAAGGCACGATTTCAGACACCGTCCTGTCGACACAGGCGCTGAGTGAAAGACAGGCAAGCAGCAGGATCAGATGGCGCAACACGGACAATCCCCGGATCAGGTTTGCGCCAAGCTATCGAATTCTCGCCCCACGTCCAGCGGCGCGGGGTAGAAGAAAGGCAAAATCCGGCTGAGCGTGTTACAAAACGTAACGGCTGAGATCGGTGGATTTGGTCAGTTCACCCAGATTGCTGCTGACAAATTCCGCGTCGACCGTGATTTCCGTTCCGGCCTTGTCGGGGGCGGCGAAAGACAATTCTTCGAACACGCGTTCCATCACGGTGTACAGCCGCCGCGCACCGATGTTTTCGACGCTCTGGTTCACATCCGCCGCAATGCGGGCAAGCGCCGCGATGCCATCTTCGCTGAACCGGACAGTGACATCCTCGGTCCCCATCAGCGCGGTATACTGAAGGGTCAGGGCGTTGTCGGTTTCAGTCAGGATGCGCACAAAGTCTTCTTCCGTCAGGGCGCGCAGTTCGACCCTGATCGGCAGACGCCCCTGAAGTTCCGGCAACAGGTCCGAGGGCTTGGCGATGTGGAACGCCCCGGAGGCGATAAACAGGATGTGGTCTGTTTTGACGGGGCCATGCTTGGTGGATACGGTTGTGCCTTCGATCAAAGGCAAGAGGTCCCGCTGAACCCCTTCCCGGCTGACATCAGCGCCGCGTGCGTCAGAGCGGGCGCAAACCTTGTCGATCTCATCCAGAAATACGATGCCGTTCTGTTCGACGGATTCCAGCGCCACGCGGTTGACGGTTTCATCATCCAGCAGCTTGTCGGCCTCTTCCCCGATCAGAGCGTCATAGCTTTCTGCGACAGTCATCTTGCGTTTGACCGTGCGCCCGCCAAAGGCCTTGCCGAAGATGTCTCCCAGGTTCATCATCCCCATCTGGCTGCCGGGTTGGCCGGGAATGTCGAACATCGGCATCGGGCTCGAGGTGTCCGAGAGTTCCAGCTCGATCACCGTATCGTCCAGCTCACCGGATTTTAGTTTTTTGCGAAACATCTCGCGCGTGCCTTCGCGGGCGTCTTCCCCGGCTATGGCGGCGATGACCCGGTCCTCGGCGGCCTGATGGGCGCGCGCCTTGACGTCCTCCCGCATGAATTCGCGGGTTTGCAGGATGGCGGCGTCCGCCAGATCCCGCACGATCTGTTCTACGTCGCGCCCGACATAGCCAACCTCGGTGAACTTGGTGGCTTCGACCTTGATGAAAGGCGCGCGGGCCAGTTTGGCCAGACGACGGCTGATCTCGGTCTTGCCGACGCCGGTGGGGCCGATCATCAGGATGTTCTTCGGATAGACCTCGTCCCGGATGTCGTCAGGCAACTGCTTGCGCCGCCAGCGGTTTCGCAGCGCGACGGCAACCGCGCGTTTGGCATCCTTCTGGCCAATGATGAAGCGGTCCAGTTCCGAGACAATCTCGCGCGGGGTCAGGTCGGTCATATGCACTCAATCCGTTTGTTTCGAAGCGGAACCTAATCATAAGGCGCGAAAACACAAGCCGATCACGAAAACATCACGCCAACACACGGCGCGCACACAGAAATTCGTCCCGAAGTGATTGGAGTATGCGGCGAGGCCTGCGGCATAACGGACAACATCGGGCAAACCAGTCCGTGTCTACCAATGGAGAAAACTCATCATGATGACTCGTCGCTCGCTCTTTGTGAAAGCCGCTGCAGCCGGCGCGGTACTGACATTGACCAGTGCCAATGTCGCCTTGGCTGGCGGTGCCAAAAAGAAAGGCACGTTCGAGGGCCGTTCGAAGCACATCACCTCGGGTTCGGTGAAGCTGGTCAAGAATGGAGACCGCTACATTGTCGAACTGGGCGACGATTTCTCGCTGGATGGCGGGCCCGACCCGCGTGTCGCTTTCGGCAAGGACGGATCATATGATCCTGACAGCAAGCTGGGTGCGCTGCTGAACCTGACCGGCAAACAATCCTATGCCGTTCCGCCGACCATGGACGTTTCCGGCTACAACGAAGTTTACATCTGGTGTGAGGTCGCGGGCGTGCCGTTGGGCGTGGCGTCACTGAACTGATCCGCGCGCGATCAGGACTGCCGGGGGCCGGGTAAAATCCGGCCTTTTGCATGGTGTTAGGTGTCAGGACACCTGTCTGCTACACTCACCCCATTTGAAGAAACGGGGCGGGTTGCATGACGAAGATTGCCAAAATCACTTTGTTGTTTGTTGTATTTGTAGATCTGATCGGACAGGGACTGGTCTTTCCCATCATCAACTCGCTGATCATGGAGACGAAGTCCGGGTTTCTGCCGGAAAATACGCCGGTCGGTCGGCGGCATTTCTACTATGGTCTGGTGATTGGCTGCTTTTTCCTGTCCTGGTTTCTGGGCGTTGTCTACGTGTCCAAAGTCTCGGATTCGATCGGGCGCAAGAACGCATTGCTGGTTTGTTTGAGCGGAGCGCTAGCGGGGTACGCCATCACCATCGCAGCGCTTTACCTCAACAGTTTGCTGCTTCTGATTGCCGGCCGGTCGATCACCGGCTTTACTGCCGGAAACCAGCCCATTGCACAGGCGGCAATGATTGATGGCAGTACGGATGCGGCGGATCGGGACCGCAACATGGGCTATATCGTGACCGGAGTCAGCTTTGGTTTGGTGGGCGGCCCGATTATTGGTGCGGTTCTTTCGGATGCTGCTCTGTTGGGTGGTGCGGCCACACTCAAAACGCCGTTCTATGGAGCCTTCGTTCTGGTGTTGATCGCGATTTTCCTGGTGCTGTTCTATTTCAAGGACACAAGAACCGAACGCACGGCGTTTGTTTTCCGTCCCCGTGACGTCACCGACAGCCTGATTGCAGTCCGCGGGCATCCCATGGTGCTGAAGATCCTGCCGGTCTATTCGTTCTTCATGATTGCCAACGTCACGTTCTATGTGTTCGTGGATAATTTCCTGACCAGCGCTTTCGGCTACGGCGTGATTGGCGGCAGTATGGCGATGGTGGTTATCGGCTTCGCGCTGGCGTTCTCAAGCACGTTCCTTGTGAAACCAGCACAGGAGAGATTCAGCAAACACAGCATTATCTACACATCGCTTGTGGTCATGATCATCTGCGGCATTGCCTTTGCGTTCAGCCCAAGCGGTGTATTCAGCTATGTGCCAGTGTTCTTCTTCTACTTCCTGTTCGGCGTGGCCTATCCGACCATGCTGGGCCTATTCTCTTCATCGGTCAGCGAAACGGATCAGGGCTGGGTCATGGGCGTGACCACCGCAGTATTCTGCCTGGCCGGAGGGATCATGTCCCTGGTTGGCGGCGGCTTGATGAGCATCGACATCCGCGTGCCCTATTACATCGTGGTCATTGCTGCGATACTGGGCCTGATCGGAATGCACCGCCGCTGGAAGGGGAAAGAGATCTCAGCCCTGTTAGCCTGAGATCGTTTCAACAGTCAGCTTGCCGTTGGTGTACACACAAATGTCCGCCGCAATCGCCATGGATTGCCGGGCGATGTCTTCCGCCGACTTGTCGCTGTCCATCATCGCGCGCGCAGCGGCCAGAGCGAAATTTCCGCCTGATCCAATGGCTGCCACGTTGTGTTCAGGCTCAAGCACATCCCCTGCCCCGGTGATCACGAACAGATCCTTGCCGTCGGTGACAATCAGCATCGCCTCGAGCTTTTGCAGATATTTGTCTGTCCGCCAGTCCTTGGCAAGCTCGACCGAGGCGCGCGCCAGCTGGCCCGGCGTCGCCTCAAGCTTGGTCTCCAGCCGCTCGAGCAGGGTAAAGGCATCTGCGGTGGAACCGGCAAAGCCTGCAACAATCTCGAACCCGCCGGGCGACAGACGACGCACCTTGCGGGCCGTTCCCTTGATCACAGTCTGCCCCAGGCTGACCTGCCCGTCACCGGCAATGACAACCTTTCCGCCCTTTTTGACGCCGATGATCGTTGTGCCGTGCCATCCGGGAAAGTCGCTGTCCGCCATGAAAGTCTCCGTTTGTTGTCCGGGCTCATATATGGGCTGCGCTGATGTTATGCGCAACCGCTTCCCGAAGTGCCTAATTGATATGCACAAAATGCATTGCGGGTTTACCAGACCAGCATTTGTGAGTCCGTGCCGGGCATACTAGATGAGGATCACAACCGACAACGGGTCGGCTGTTTCTGTTAGAAGGAATGCGCAAATGGCAACCACCGCAAACATCCATGCGCCGCTCGGAGCAGCTACCATCCTGCACGTAGTGGACGCATTCACCGGAGCTTTCGAAGCTGCCGCACAGTGGAACGAATCCCGCAAGACCCGCAAGGCGCTGTCAGTTCTGTCCGACGCCCAGCTGGATGATATCGGCCTGACCCGCGCCGACATCAAAAACCTCTGATTTCAAGGCAAGTCAGACCATGAGATGAGCCGCTCGACCGAGCGGCTTTTTTCTTTTTCAGGTCTGCACGAACTTTCCCGACTGATCCGGCAAAAAGGCCTCGATGGCGGCGGTCGCAACAACATGCCGGGTGCCGGCGTCGCTGTCTTCGATATCCAGTCCGCCCTTGACGGCGCGCACCTGCGCCCGCCCCCGGGGCAGATCGGCGGCGACCAGATCGCAATCCACCAGATCTGGGTTCTGAACGCCGATTGTCACCTGGACCCGCATTTCCGAGTGATCGATACCCAGCTTCGAAAACAGCGTGATCGAAGAATGATGCAACGCGTCCTGAACCGCCCGGCGCGCAGCCTTGGTGTAATCCTGACCGTACAGGTCATTTCCGGTTCCCATTTCCAGAATGATGCGTTTTTCGGTCATTGCGCAGGCTCCATATCGAAGGAAACGATGACGGCCGCGTTGGCGATGACCGTGCAGCCATCGGAATGCGGTTTGTCGATGTCCAGACCGCCACGCGTCACCGTGATATTGGGCTGCCCGTAAGGGAACACGTCTTTCAGAGCCTGAGTGTCGACCTTGTCCGGCTGCTGCACACCAATTTGCGCATCGATGATCATTGCTTGCTTTGGGAAATTAAACAGCTCGGCCATATTGACGGAGTTGTGCCACAATGCATCCTTGATGGCCCGCAACGCAGCCTCGGTATAGTCCTTGCGCCGCAAAGACGTCCCCATGCCGAATTCAACCAGAACCCGAGTTTTTGCCATATTTGACGACCCTCCTGTCAGACTTTTGGCCAGGGCACCCTGAAAACCGGATGCGCTAACGCATTGAAATACGCCCTTTCAGGTAAGGACAAGTGATGCAGGTGTTGTGCAATGGCCCTTTGGTGACAGTTGCGGGGCTTGGGTCAAATATCCAGTCGTGCGATGTCGGGCAGTCCAGGGAATACTGGTAAATTCGCAGCCCCTTCTAACCAGATGGCCAAAAAAAACGCCCCGCGGAAACGGGGCGTCTTCTGCCGAAATTCACAGGGTCAGATGGATTCGTCGATCCAGCTTTGCAGCGCCGCCTTCGGTGCCGCACCAGCGCGATTGGATACCACCTGACCGTCCTTGAAAATGAACAGGGCCGGAATACCACGCACGCCCATGGCGGCGGCAGCGTTCGGGTTGCTGTCCACGTCAACTTTGGCAATTTTTACCTTGCCGCCATATTCTGCAGCCAGTTCTTCCAGGGCCGGACCGATCTGCTTGCAGGGTCCGCACCATTCTGCCCAGAAATCCACTACAACGGGGATATCCGAATTCTTGACTTCGGCGTCAAAGGTCTCGTCAGTAACGGCAACGGTCGACATATTCTGTCTCCTGAATGGGGTAAACTCGGGCTGAGAACGTAGGGGCCGATGCAGGCAACGTCAAGATACGCGGGAGCGGGTCAGAGCATCTGTCACAAGATCGTGTGGCAGCCACATGAGCCGGGCGGTTCGGGTCCAAAGGATCGCGGTGCGGATAGTGCGCCCGGGATAAATCTGCGACAACGCGCAAGCATAGGCACCCATTTGGCGCAACAGGCCTTCGGGGCATTGCTCTGCAGTGTCAGGGACAGTGAAATTCGATTTGAAATCAATCGCCTGAACTTCGGCTTCCGTCACGATCAGGCGGTCAATGACACCGTGCATCCGTTGGCCGTTCAATTCGCCCGAGATCGGAACTTCGGCCAATGTATCTGGCGCAAACACCAAGGATAGCCGGTCGCAGGTCAGCACGCGCGTTGCCTCTGCCATCAGCTCCAGCCTCTCCGCTTCGTGCATATCAGGCAGTAGGCGGGCGCAAAGCTGAGCCCAGCGTTCCTGAGAAACGGATGGAAGGTGTTCGAGCAGCAAATGCAATTGCGTTCCGCGCAGCTTGGCGGCGTCTTCGTCCAGACCAGCATCACCGGGTAAAGCCTTGGCACCGCCCAGATCAGAAGGGCTTATTGTCTCCGCTGTTTTGGGTGCTTCCCCGGCGGGCCGCAGAAACATCTGCGGCAAGTCCGTCGTGCTTGCCACGTACTGCTCCTGTTCCGTCAGAGCCAGTCCGTCCCAGTCGCCATGCGCCAGCCTGAGTGTGTCTGTTCCCGGCAACCGGGTGGCGCCCGCCTGTTCCAATGCGCCCTTGACCATCTGATACCAACTGCCGTCCGCCGGCCCCACATCGCCCGCCGCAGCCACTATCAGCCACTTTTCGGCCCGTGTCAGAGCCACATACAGCAATCTCAGCCGTTCGCTTTCTTCCCGTTCCCGCGCCGTGTTTCGCGCCTGCGAGATCAGCACAGGCGATGCGTCCGAGGGGACTTTCCACAAGGGCAAATCATCCGCAACCATGATCTCGGCATCGCGTGGCGGTTGCCGCTTGCCGGTGTCCGGCAGGATCACGATTGGGGCTTCCAGCCCTTTTGAGCCATGAACGGTCATAACGCGGATCATGTTGCCCACACCACTCATCTGGCGCTTGATTTCCAGATCGTCGGTCTGCATCCAGACCAGAAATCCGGTCAGGCTGGGAATATCCGTCCGCTCGTAGGCCAGCGCCTGCGACAAAAGCGCGTTGATACCGTCCTCGGCTTCGGCCCCCAGACGGCCCAGCAGTTTGCACCGTCCGTCATGACGCGTAAGGATACGCTCAATCAGGTCATAGGGGCGCAGAAAGTCGATCTGAGCCCGAAGATCGTTCAAAACGGCACAGGTTTCGGGAAACTCATCTGCCCGCTTGCGCAGCGCCGCCCACAGAAACTCCTCGGAGCGGCGGTGCGCCAGATCAAAAAGCTGCTGTTCCGACCATCCAAACAACGGGGATTTCAGAACCGTGGCCAGTGACAGGCTGTCTTCGGGCGTGGCCAAAAAACTCAGCAACGCGGCAAGGTCCCTGACCGCCAGTTCCGCCCCGACCTTCAGCCGATCTGCCCCGGCGATGGGCAAGCCTTGTGCCTTGCAGGCGCGGATAATTTCGGCAAACAGGTCCGAGCGGCGCTGCACCAGGATCAGGAAATCGCCCGGTTCAATCCGTCGACGTACAAAGCTGCCTGGGTCTTCGCCATCTTCCGGAATGGTTTCACCACTTTCGATCATGCCCTTGATCGAATGTGCCACCTGTTCCGCCAGAATGACTGTGTGATGGCGTGCGCCGGGCCGGTCGACCGGATCGGTCCAGTCGCCGTCCTCTTCATCCTCGACCTTTTCCACGACCGGCCACAGATCGACGCGACCGGGAAGATCTGCCTTGAAGGCGCGGTGCAGCGAGTCCTTGTGAAACCCTGCATCGGTCTTGTTTTTAAACAGGATATCGACCAGCGTCAGAATGGCGCTGGAGGACCGGAACGAGAATTCAAGTGTTGAATCCTGCAGTTTAGAGCCTGATTCTTGAAGTTTTCGCCCAAATTCCGCCTGCATCCGGTCAAAGGCCTGCGGGTCGGCGCCTTGAAAGGAATAGATCGACTGTTTCTTGTCACCGACTACAAAAATTGTACGTTCGACCCCGGACCGGGCCCCTTCACCGCTGGTGAATTCCTGTGCCAGTTTTTCAACCACATCCCATTGATCCGGGCTTGTGTCCTGTGCCTCGTCCACAAGGATATGGTCGATGCCGCCATCCAATCGATACAACACCCATTCCGCCACGGCCGGATCGTTCAGCACATGGCGCGCGCGCAGGATCAGGTCATCAAAGTCCAGCCAGCCGCGCAATTGCTTGCGTCTTTCGTACTCCGGCAGAAAAGCGGACGCGAAACGATGCAGAACCCGCGATTTCTGCGCCGCCGTCAATGCAAGCCGCTTTTCCCGCGCGGCTTCGACACGCAGCATCAGCGCCTCAAGCTGTGGCATCCGGTCCGCAAGGGCGCCCTCGCGCAGAGCCTTGGTCGGGAAGCTGTTGGTTTTGGCGGCAAAGGGCTCCTTTGCGCCTTTTCCCGTCAGTAAAACGGATTCCAGTAGCGGCAGATTCCCAATCCGCGCCTCGGTGAATCCTGTAAGCTTGGCCGCCGCCTTGGCATTGTTGCCGCCGCTTTCGGTCAACGCAGGCAGTAGTGACTGGATCAAATCGACCTCACCGCCCAGAAAGACGCTGCGCGACAGGGCGTCGTCGTCGAAACCAGGCGGCAGGTCAAAGCGTTTCAGCAGCGCGTCCCAATCTAGATGATGAGAAAACAGGTGCCTCTTTTGCGCGATGGCGGCCGTCAACTTGTCGAAACCGGTATCCGTGACAAACCGGGCAATGTCTTCGACCAACCCGGATTGTGGATCTTCGGCAAAGTCTTCGATGATTTCTTCCCGCAAAAGGGCGGCTGCGCGGTCTTCCATTTCGGCAAACTGGGGGCTGACGCCAGCCTCAAGCGGGAAGCGCCGCAGAAGCGATGCGCAGAATGAGTGGATCGTCTGTATCTTCAACCCGCCAGGTGTTTCGATGGCACGCGCGAACAGGGTTCTGGCCTGCGCCAGCCGCCCGGGGTCAATGATGCCCGGAACCCCCAGTTCGGTCAGTTGCGCCAACAACTGGGAATCGCCCAACATCGCCCATTCGCCAAGGCGTTTGAACAACCGGTTCTGCATCTCGCTGGCGGCGGCCTTGGTGTAGGTCAGGCACAGGATATGCTGCGGCTGCACGCCGCCTAGCAGCAACCGGGCCACCCGGTCGGTCAGAACCCGCGTCTTGCCGGACCCCGCGTTGGCGGCAAGCCAGGTCGAGGCATCGGGTCGCGCGGCCTGCACCTGCCGTTCGGTTGCATCGTTGCAGGCTTTCATGTCAGGTCCTCGGGCACCGTTTCGTCAGTGCGATCCCATTCCCCGAACCGCGCCAGATGATCATAATCGCCAATATCAGTGTCCTTGTGCAGCATCCGATGCGACGAGAAGCCCTGATCAGGCTCTAAATAAGCGGAAATGAGCTCTTTCAGCTCGGCCAGAACCTTGTCGGCAGGTTCCTTGGCCAGCGGCGCGGGCACCTCTTTGTAGGTGCCGCCCATACCGATGAACACCGCCTCGGCCACTGGCAAGGGGTCGAATCCTTCGATGCCGCCCTGCTCGGCCATTGCGGCCTCGATGAGAAGCTGTTTGTCGAATTTGGCCTGTTGGCTTTCGGTCGGCGGCACACCGGTTTTGTAGTCGATAATGCGCAGGGCGCCGCGGCTGTTGCGATCAATCCTGTCGGCGCGCCCGGCGATCGTGAAGTCCAGCGGTGCAAGAACCAGCTTCATTGCCGTTTCGAAGGCCACTGGTCCGCCATCGCTTCGCCTCCCGGTTTCGGCAAGCAGGAACGCATCGGCGATCCTTTCCAGACGCGCCAGCCAAAGTTTCCGCGCAGTCGGCCACGCGACGTGCCGGTCCAGCAACGTTGCTGCGCGTTTGAGGAAGTTCTCGCGCGTCAGCAAGGCGGAATCCAGAACGCTATCTTCGATGAAATGTTCCAGGATTTCGTGAATGACGATGCCGCGCAACAACGCGTCCGGAGCCTGTACCAGTGGGTCCAGCGGCCTCAGCCGCAGCACGTGTTTGGCGTATATGGCATAAGGATCGCGGATCAGCCGCTTGATTTCGGTGACGCTCAAACGGCGCGGACGTGCGGCAACCGGGGGGCGTGGCGAGGGGCGATGCGCCGAAGCGATATCGGGCGCGCGTTCCAGCGTTTCGCTCCAACGCAAATAGCTTTGGCCGCGCGCCCGCATTTCGGACAGGGCATCGGGCCCACCCTGATCCGGCAGGCCCTGCAACAGGTTGGTCAGGCGGTTCAGCCAGCGCGACGGGACGGTTTCCGCGTCATCCGACCGGGTTGCCCGGGTCAGCCACACTTCGGGCGCGCCGACGGCCTGCTGGAAATCATGGGCTGACAGTCCAATGCGACGCTCGGGCAGCAGCAGATCGGCCTGACTACGCATTTGCCGGTTTAACCACGGATCAGGGGCGGCGGCCTCGGGCCAGCTGCCTTCGTTCAACCCGCCAAGGATCAGCAGGTCAGCGCCTTGCACGCGTGCCTCCAGGGTGCCCCAGATCATGATATGAGGGTGCGGCGCGTCCCGGTCGCGCACCTCTTCCGTTGCCAGCAACGCGCCCAGAAGATCGGCGAAATCATGGGCGTTCATTTGGCCGCCATATGGGGCCTCGTTCTCCAGCGCGGTCAAAACGGACAAGGCCTTTTGGCCAGCGTTCTTGTCCCATAATGTGCCTGGGTCGCCCTTACTGCCCGCAGAAATCGCTTCGGCAAGTGCGCGCAGGTTTTCCACCCATTCCGCCAACGGACGCTCACCTGCAACCACCTGATCGCAGAAATGAGTGGTGACCCAGCGCACCCAGTCGTCCGAAACATCCTTGCGGATCGCAAATGCACTCAGGCTGGTACTGTCGGGGAACGGCGGGCCGTACCGCCGCAGATCCAGTTCCAGATCGCGGGTATGAAGCAAATGCGCCCCTCGCTCGGCGCCATCATGACACAGCGGGTGTTTGAGCAGGGTCAGGAGGGCCTCACCTTCAAGTCGTCGGACGAACAATCCGGCAACGTGGCGCAGAAAACGGCCGGGCGGCGACAGTTGCAGGGGCAGGCCGGCGCTGTCATCCGGCAGGATGTTCCAGCGGTCCAGCGCGGCACTGACCTGACGGGTCAGCATTCGGTCAGGTGTGATCAGGGCGGCGGTCTGGCCGGTTTCCGCCGCCTCGCGCAACCGCAGCGCGATGGCCAATGCTTCGCCCCGGGGGGATGCGGCCTCGACAAGGGTCAAATCCTGTGTTGCACCGGCCAGATCGGTCAGTCGCGGGCCCTCTGTCATCCACGCGTCGGTGATGGGTGCCGGGCGTAATGCCAGTGAAATCAGCTTGTTGCGCGCGGGTGAGGGTGGCTGGTCGGCGGTCCAACTGGTGATTTGGCCGGGTGTCAAACCCAGCAGGGTCATCAGCTTTCGAAACCGAAACTGGGGGTGATCTTCCGAGGTCAGCGCCTCATCCAGTCCTTCCCAGACTTCATTCGGTTGATCGAAATCGAAGCCCGGAAGGATCAGCGCGCCTTGTGGCAGCCTTGCGACGGCTTCCATCAGCATCAGGGTCGTGCCACGCGATCCGGTTGACCCGGCAAGAATGATGGGGTGTTCGGGCGGGTCGTTCCGCCAGCGGTCAATCAGGTTATTGACGACGCGCCGTTGCCGTGCCTGCGCGTCCAGGGTGTCTTCGCCGGTGTTGATGAATCGATCGGCGATGCCAAAGAATTGCTGTGCGCGGGCCCAATGGCCGGACATGTCGCTGACATCCAGTTGCCGGATGGCGTCGGGCGAAACGCCTTCGCCCTGCATTTCGTCGATCAGGCTGGCCAGACTGTCCGCCAGATCGAAGATGGAAGACCTTGCCGCCAGATCGGGTTGTTGGTCCAGCAGTTTCGCCACCAGCTGGGTCAGTTCCAGTCGCCGACGCAGCGCTGGAATGGCCGGAGGCACCTGCGCCAGATCAACCGATTCCCCCAGATCTGTCACCAGCGAGATTCTTGGCAACAGGCAGGGCGGTCCCTGATCGAACAAGTCCCTCACGCGGCGGGCCATGCGGCGGGTATTCACCACCAGTTGCACCCGCGCCAGCGCTTCGGGCGGAAGATCCGCACTGCGCGCCCTTAACCCCTGCACCAGAACTTTTGGAAAGTCTGCCCCGGGCGGAACCGCAAAAACACGGGGCAGGATGCCGGGTTCAAACATTGTCCAGCAACCCTTCGGCCATTGCGATGCCTTCGGGGCGGCCAACGTCGCACCAGCGACCAGGATAGGTCAGGGCGAACAGACGATCCTGCTGTTGCATCTGATCCCACAACAGGTTCAGCGAAAAGGCCGGTTGCTGAAACCCGTGCAAACCGTCCGTTCGAAGGATCTGAGCACCCCCATATACCAGCCCTCCGCCGCGCGTGATGCGTCCTGTTTCGTCTGCCGCAAAATCGCCCGATCCAGAATGTCCGATTGTCTGCGCGATCGGAATACACATCAAAAGAGCGTCCATTCGGTCAGGGTCCCATGCTGCGCGCAGCAATGTCAGCGGGTTCGGCCCCGACCAGATTGCATCGGTGTTCAGAGTAAAGACCGGATCAGACCCTAACAAAGGCAAAGCCGCCCGCAATCCGCCACCGGTTTCCAGTATTTCTGGCGATTCCCGCGACAATAATACCCCCCGAGGAGCCAGGTGCGCCGCGAGCTGATCCGCATGATAGTGCAGATTGGCAACGACACGCTGAGGGCCAAGATCGTTAACCAGATCCAGTGCGTGATCGATCAGCGGTTTGCCGGCAACTTCGATCAGCGGTTTGGGCCGGTCTTTGGTCAATGCCCCCATACGGGTACCAAACCCGGCGGCGAACAGCATGACAGCTTCGGGCGGTCGGGTCATTGCGGTCTTAGCCTGGCCAGGTTTTCGGGTGTCGGCGCGGGCAGGGATTCGCGCACCAGATCAGCCACTGATACCAGCGCCGGGTGCTCGAGGTCCCGCATCAGATGCGACCACGTGGCCGGGATCAGATCGACATAGTGCGGTTTGCCATATTCGGTCGCCAGACGCGCGAACCCGCCCACAATGCGCAGGTTCCGCTGTGCCCCCAGAACGCTGTACGCGGTGCGGAAATCGTGATCATCCATTCCGGTTGCGGCGATGTACCGGTTGACCATGCGCATTTCGGTACCCGGCGAGACTGAACGGCGCACATCCTGCAACAGCGACATCAGATCGTAGGCGGGATGGCCCAGCATGGCGGTCTGGAAATCCAGCAAACCCACTTTGTGCAAACCGTCCCGATCGGGCATCCAGATCAGATTTTCTGCATGATAATCCCGCAACACAACAACTTTCGCGCCCGAAGTTTCGCGGTGCAGGATATCCTGGAACCGGCGTTCAAACAGGTCGCGTGCGTCTTCGTCATGCGAACCCAGAATACCTTGTGCATATTTGGTAAAGGACAACGCGGCCAGCTCGGTCATCAGCGAAGGCCCGTACGACGGCAAAGACAGTGTCGGCGCGTTGTGAAGATGGATCAGAACGTCGGTTGCGGCCTCATACAAGGCAAGTTCCTGTTTGGGGTTCTTTTCCAGAACACGGGCAAACAGATCGTCGCCCAGATCCTCGAGCAGCAGAAATCCGAATTCCATGTCTTCGGCATAGATTTCGGGTGCGTTCAGACCGTTTGACCGCAGATATTCCGCGACACGCACGAATTGCGCGACATCCTCGGCCTTGTCCGGCGGGGCGTCCATGAATACGGCCGTGCGCCCGGTATCCGGGTCTGTCAGGCGCTCATAACGGCGATTGGACGCATCACCTGCCAATGCTGCGCGTGAGGCGTTCGCCCAGGGTGTTTGCTCAATCAGTGCTTTGGCCAGCACTGCGCGGTTGGTCATGCAGCGGTCTCCAGTTTGGGTGCCCATTTCGGGTCGGACCAGGACAGGGTCAGGTGTCTTGTGTCGGGTAAATCAGGGTCGGTGCGAAATTTCAACGCAAGGGCCGCGTCAGGCATAAGCGGACCCAGTTTCTCGGGCCATTCGATCAGGCAGATTGCAGTGTCGAATGCCTCGGTCAGGCCCAGCTCCTCGATCTCTTCCACGGCACTTAACCGGTACAGATCGCAATGCCAGATTTCTCCGGCCGGGGTGTCATAGGCCTGAACCAGCGTGAAAGTCGGCGAGGGTACGTCTTCGGGTACATCCATCAAGGACTGGATCAGACTGCGGGCAAAATGAGTCTTGCCGCCGCCAATCTCACCTTCCAGCAACAGGGTGTCGCCCGGCGCCAAGCCGGCTGCGACCCGGGTTGCGAAGCCCGCAGTTTCTTCCGGCGAATTCAAGGTGATCGAGAGTGGGGTTCGTGTCATGGCGCCACAATGAACCTGCGCCCGTTCGGCTGCAACCCGGTTCAGGCGCTGATCTGTTGTCGCACCATAGGCTTGCTGACGGTTTTCCCGTCCGCAAAGCGCACGATGGTTGCGCCATTCTGCATCGGACTGACGGTGCAAAGGATGTGCGTTCCGTCGCGCATGAACAGCTCGCCGGACCATTCGGCCCGATTGTCTCGCATTTCAACAAAATCACGGATCTCGCCCAGCAAGGGCGTTGCAGCACAGCGTTGTTGCCATCGCCGTGTGACCTCAAGAACCGATTCCGGTTCGAATCCGGTCTGGCCTGTGTCCTGCCACAACACGCGATAGGCATCATTCGTGCAGGCCAGCGTCCCGTCATCGGCAAACACCGCAATTGCATCTGCGAGCTTGTCCAGGATCGATTGCATCAGGTCCATTTCCGAACGGAACCTTCGGGTCAACGTGATTTCCGCGGTGATATCCTCGAACAGAAACGCAACCGCCCCGTCAGGATGAGGCCGCCCGCTGACCGAATAGACGGACCCGGAGGGCAGAGACCATGTTTCCTGATAATTCCCGTCCTCGGCGGCTTCCAGAAGATCATTCATCTGGCGGCGCCAGCTGCGGTAATTCTTGGGTTCGGGCATCATGTGTTGATCGCGCAGTCGGTCAAAGAAACTTGACAGGCTGGGGCGGCAACTCAGGAAATCCGGGGGCAGGGTGGTCAGGTCGATCAGGGCCGGATTGAACAGGGCCAGTTGCCGGTTGCGGTCGAAGATGACCAGACCGATGGACAGCTGGGCAAAGGTCTTGGTCATCGTCTGAACGAATTTGCGCTGCGTGTTTTCGGCGGCGACAATGGCGTTTATGTCAACGGCATAGCACAGCCGCCCTTCGGCGTGATCGACCAGCGTCAGATCGAACCAAAGTTTGCTGTCACTTTCTTTGACGTCTGCAGAAACCCGGATCCTGGTATTCAGGCGCATATCATCGGCCAGCCTTTGAAACAGAGGGTCTGTTAAATCGGCGTCCTGTCCGCGCACTTTTCGAACCAGTGAAACATAGGCTGCGTTGCACCACCGGACGCTGGCCTGATGATCCAGCAGCCAAACCGGATAGGGGGCCTGATCCATGGCAAGTCGGATCGGGTCATTGGCGTCGCGTCTTACATGGGTGGGGGCATTGCACTGTTCCCGCAACTGAACCCGCACAACGCCGTCGATCCATTCACACACCACCTCGCGCCCGACCGTGCAATCGATCGCCGGGACCACCAGCGTCCCGGCGCTTCGGACGCAATCCGGCGTTTCGGGAAAGGTTGGGAAATCCCGATGCAGCAACCGGCGCAGATCGCCCCACTCGGCGACTTTGTCGAACCCTGTCAAAGCGATGTCCGAGTGGCTGATCAGGCGACTTTCGTCAAACAGGAAGACGGTGTCGAACAAAGACGAAGGCGAAGCCAGCCCGAAACTGGCATCGTATTGCGCCTTGCGGGGCAACAGCCACTGCACCGCGAAACAGGATGAAACCAGACTGATTGCGACAAGGATGATCCAGTCGGCCATATGATCTCCGACACCAGTAAAGTTGGGCCGGACTATGGTCTTGATTGGTTAACGGTTTCTTAACTCACACCTCGATCGGCTGGTTGAGCCCGGACGGTACCGGCGTATCCCCGGTCTGCGCGTCAATCAGGTTGCGCGGCCACGATACTTTGACGATGGCACCCCGCCGTTCGGGATTGTCGGTCAGCGACTGGTAGGGGTCGGAACCGTTGGCAAATTCCAGCTCCGCACCGCTGCGCTCAAGCAGGGTTTTCGCGATGAACAGACCCAGGCCCATCCCTTCGTATTCCGGGCGGGTCCGCTGATCGGTTTCGGTCCTGCGCCGCCGCATGAACGGATCACCGATGCGTCCGATCATCTGCGAGGGGTATCCGCGCCCGTCATCCATGATGTTGACGGTAATCCTGTCTTCGGTCCACTCGGCCTCGACCCAGACATTGGCGCGGGCGAAATCCACGGCGTTCTGAATCAGGTTGCGCAATCCGTGGATGATCTCGGGTTTGCGCAGGATCGAGGGCTGCTGGACATCGCCGCCCTGCGCCGGACCTTCGGCAAAATGCACTTGTTTGCCCCGGTTGATATGCGGCTCTGCCGCTTCAAAAGTGACGGTTGAAAGCGGCGCTTGGCGCAGATGCAGGTCGTCTTTGCCTGCCCGACCCATATTGCGCAGAATATCGCGGCACCGGTTGGCCTGTTCGCGGATCAGGGCCGCATCTTCTTTGAGATCAGGCCTGTCGTCCAGCTCTTCAAAAAGCTCGGAACTGGTCAGTTTGATTGTGGCAAGCGGCGTACCCAGTTCATGTGCCGCAGCAGCCACGACACCCCCCAGATCCGTCAGTTTTTGTTCACGCGCCAGGGCCATATGCGTGGCCGAAAGCGCCTCGGACATGGACTGCACCTCGGAACTGACCCGGTGCGAATACGCGCCAAGAAAAACGATGGCGATCACGATCGCCGCCCAGTTGCCGAACAGCAGGATATCGGGGATTCGTAATTCGAGCCCCAGATTGGTGCGCAAGGGTAGATGAAACTCGGCCAGCAGCGTGGTCAGGACGATTGCCACGGCCCCGACAATCAGGGTGGAACGGGTACTCATAACGCTGGCCGAGATCGTCACCGGGCCGACCAGCAGCAAGGCGAACGGGTTGTTCAGCCCACCGGTCAGGTACAACAGGAAGGCCAGCTGCAGCAGATCGAACAGCACCATCAGAAAGTTCTCAAACTCTGACAGGCGTTTGCTGCGGGGAAACAGAAGAATTGCGGTCAGGTTGCCCATGACCGAAACGCCTATGGCCAGGTAGCACAAACCGGCCTCGAGCTGCACATGATAGGTTTGCTGCGCCACGGTGATTGCCGTGATCTGCCCGACGATGGCGACCCAGCGCAACAGGATCAGGGTGCGCAACCGGATCCAGCTGCTGCGTTCCTGACCATGCCAAAATGTGATGTTGGAATCTGCCATGGGTCAATTATGTCCTATTGCACCGGTTCCTCATGTTGATAGGTGTCCCGACCGAAACGATCAACAACCCCTCTGGTATCAGGATAACGTCATGATCCGCCTTTACGCCATTCTCGCTACAGTCATTCTTGCCGTTGGATTGGGCACCGTCTGGCTGCTGGTGCAGGGTTCAGGGTCGGGCGACAAGTTTGCCCAATGCCGGTCCAGCCAGATCGCCGGCGGCGCAGCAGCCATTGGCGGACCGTTTGAACTGGTGAACGCGCATGGCGCTACTGTCACAGACAAGGACGTGATCACCGAACCGACACTGGTCTATTTCGGTTATACGTTCTGCCCCGATGTCTGCCCCTTTGACATGTCACGCAATGCCGAAGCGATCGACATTCTGGCCGAGCGCGGGCAGTCTGTGACACCCCTGTTCATCTCGATCGACCCGGATCGCGACACGCCCGAAGTGGTCGGGGATTATGCCTTTAACCTGCATGAACGGATGATCGCGCTGACCGGCTCGCCCGAACAGGTCAAGGCCGCCAGCAAGGCCTACAAGACCTATTACAAGGCGCAGGACAAAAGTGACGAGTATTACCTGGTCGACCACTCGACCTTCACCTATCTGGTCACGCCCGAGGACGGGTTCCTTGAGTTTTTCAAACGTGACGACACTGCGGAGCAGATTGCTGACAAGGTCGGCTGCTTTCTGGATCAGACGTGATCGGTTTGACCTTTGTCATGGCGCTGCTATGACTTAGTGCTAGGCCGAAGGCAGGAAACAGCGGAAAGAGCGGAATATGGCGGACAGTCCTCAGTATGATATCGGGCCCGATAAATCATTGCTTCTGGTCGATGATGACGAGCCGTTCCTGAGACGTCTGGCCAAAGCAATGGAAAAACGCGGATTCGAAGTTGAAACCGCAGGCTCGGTCGCGGCAGGGCGCGCCATTTCCACCGCTCGGCCCCCGGCTTATGCCGTGGTCGATTTGCGGCTCGAGGATGGCAACGGCCTGGATGTGGTTGAAGTGCTGCGTGAAAAGCGCCCCGACAGCCGGGTCGTGGTGCTGACCGGATATGGTGCGATCGCGACTGCAGTGGCCGCTGTGAAGATCGGCGCGACCGATTACCTGTCGAAACCTGCCGATGCTACCGACATCACCAACGCGTTGCTGGCCAAGGGCGACGAACTGCCCCCGCCCCCGGAAAACCCCATGAGCGCGGACCGCGTCCGCTGGGAGCATATCCAGCGGGTGTATGAACTGTGCGACCGGAACGTTTCCGAGACAGCACGGCGGCTGAACATGCACCGCCGAACGTTGCAGCGGATTTTGGCGAAGCGCAGCCCGCGTTAAGATCGAACCTAAGCTGGCATTCGCCCTTCTCTGGATGTGGAAACTCAAACAAGCGCACTATTTCGGAAGGTATTGGCAAGGGCTGCTGATACCCCTCCTCTTGTTTGCTGTTGAACGAGGAGTTTCCAAAGATGTCTGCACTAACATTTTCCCACATCGGAATAACCGTTCCGGACCTTGAAAAAGCGGTCGAGTTCTACTCCAAGGCCTTTGGGCTTTATGTCCTCATGGAACCCACCGAAGTGCTGCATGACGACAGCGCCATAGGCCAGATGTGTGACGATGTTTTTGGTGAAGGCTGGGGTTCATTCCGCATTGCCCACCTGTCGATGGGGGATGGAACCGGCATTGAACTCTTTGAGTTTCCGAACACGATCGAAGAGGAACGGCCGTTTGAGTATTGGCGTTGCGGTCTTTTTCATTTCTGCGTGCAAGACGCCAATCTGGAAGAGCGGGTTAAGATCATAGAAGAGTTAGGCGGAAAACAACGCATGAGCCAGATCCGAAAATACTATCCTGGCGAAAAGCCTTATCGAATGGTCTACATGGAAGACCCGTTTGGGAACGTATTTGAACTTTATAGCCACTCGTACGAACTGACTTATTCGGCGGGCGCGTACGTATAGGTTTGTCGGCGGCCGCACAGACGGCTGCATATCAAATAACAAGAAAAAGTGATATGTGAATACCGCCCAATTGCGGAGGGCGGCATGAATAATCTTTCGACGGCATTTCGGCGGGCACTGTCAAATTACGCCAACTTCCACGGTCGCGCTTCGCGCGCGACCTTTTGGTGGTGGGTCCTGGCCGTATTTCTTGTTCTTTTGGTGACGCGAATTGTCGATGGTGCATTGATCGCGCCGATGCTTGGATTTGGCGCGTTTGAACCGAGCGCGGGCCAGCCGCTCTCAGTTTTGGTGTCACTTGGGCTGTTGCTTCCCAATGTGGCGATCGGGGCCAGACGTTTGCACGACATCGGGCGAACCGCTTGGTGGTTATTGATTGCCTTCATTCCGCTGATCGGAACCTTGGTTTTGATCTACTTCTACATTCAGCCAAGCGAGAGTGGTTTAAACCAGTTTGGAGAACCTGACACTTTCCCTTGAAGTTCCAGGTGGAATACGGGGATTTGGGCTACAGTTTCTTTAAAAGTTCCTCGTGACGCGCAGAATACGCCCGCCGAACCTCAACCGCCGGGCGCAACCGGATTTCCAAACCTTCTATGACCGCCCTATCCGGTCGCCCAAAGAACTTCGTCGCCTCAGCCTCGGAAAACCCCGCGATCTGGGTTGCCTCCATCCAGGCGCTGATCTTGTCGGCCTTTTTGATCTGCCGTTTCACTGTTTTCGGCACCTCGGCAGGCAGGCCGAACCGGATGTGGATGGCCGCAGCCAGTCGATCATCCAGCGCGCCGTAATCCGGACCCACGGCGGATTTCACCGGGGAAATCATGTCTCCGATCACATATTCGGGCGCATCATGTAACAAAGCAGCCAGCCGCCATTTTGCCGGTGCCTTGGGGACAATCCGGCCAAAAAGCTCTTCGACCAACAGCGAATGTTCGGCCACGGAATAGGCGAAATCTCCGTCCGTCTGCCCGTTCCAGCGGGCCACAAACGCAAGTCCGTGGGCGATATCTTCGATTTCGATGTCCACGGGCGTCGGATCCAGCAGATCCAGACGCCGACCTGACAGCATTCTCTGCCATGCCCGGGGTTGTGTTGCCATAATACCATACCTCTCGCGACCCGCCGCGATTGCGCCTCATTTTTAGGGTATGATGTACCTGTCTGGATCACTGGCTGCCAACGTTTTCTTGAGCATTCGTGCTTTGAAGGAATGACAGTCAATCCCGACATAAAGAACTGAGGGGGGCACGCGCTCCTCCCGGTGTGCCCCTCTCGTAGCGAAACCCGTAACGAAAGGAGCTTGTCATGTTCAAGCGATTGTTCTCAATAGCCCTGACATTCGGCATGGCCGCGACAGCGCCGCCGGTGTTGGCCCAAAGCTGCGCAGTGCGCGAACACGTGATTTCCAATCTGCAGGACAAATATGCCGAGGAACTCGCCTTTGGCGGTTTGCAGAAATCGCGCGGTGCGCAATCGGTCATGGAGGTCTGGACCTCAAAGGAAACAGGCAGCTATACCGTTCTGGTGACACAGGCCAATGGCATTACCTGTATTGTCGCCGTTGGCACAGATTTCTTCGAGGCGATCCCGATTATCAAGCCTGAGGGTACGCCAAGCTGATTTTGACGGCATAACTCCCTGTTTCCGGCTATCCAAGTTGCCACCTGCATAAAGGAATGCTAGGGCACTCCGGTTCGTGATTTACCGGAGTGGAGTACCTGATGGCCGGGGACTATATCGTCAAAGACATTTCATTGGCCGGGTTTGGCCGCAAGGAGCTGGATATTGCCGAAACCGAGATGCCGGGCCTGATGGCCTTGCGTGCGGAATATGGCGAAGCCAAGCCGCTGAACGGTGCGCGCATTGTCGGTTCGCTGCACATGACCATTCAGACCGGCGTTTTGATCGAAACGTTGGTTGCGCTGGGCGCCGATGTGCGCTGGGCATCGTGCAACATCTTCTCGACCCAGGATCACGCAGCCGCCGCGATTGCCGAGGCGGGTATACCCGTCTTCGCCATCAAGGGGCAGACACTGGAAGAGCACTGGGATTATCTGGACAAATCCTTCCTGTTCGAAGATGGCCCCAACATGATCCTGGACGATGGCGGCGATGCGACGCTGTACATCCTGCTGGGTGCCCGTGCCGAAGCAGGTGAGGACATCATCCCTGTGCCGTCTTCCGAAGAGGAAGAGGTGATCAAGAAGCAGATCGCCAAGCGCATGGCCGCAAGCCCGGGCTGGTTTACCAAGATGCGCGACCAGATCCAGGGCGTGTCCGAAGAAACCACCACCGGCGTGAATCGCCTGTATCAGCTGGTGAAAGACGGCCATCTGCCGTTCCCGGCGATCAACGTGAACGACTCGGTCACCAAGTCGAAGTTCGACAACAAATATGGCTGCAAGGAATCGCTGGTCGACGGCATTCGCCGCGCCACCGACACCATGATGGCCGGCAAGGTCGCCGTGGTCTGCGGATATGGCGACGTAGGCAAAGGTTCGGCGGCTTCGCTGCGCGGTGCAGGCGCCCGAGTGAAAGTCACCGAAGTTGATCCGATCTGCGCGCTGCAGGCCGCCATGGACGGGTTTGAAGTGACCCTGCTGGAAGACGAAGTTGCATCGGCAGATATCTTCATCACCACCACCGGCAACAAGGACGTGATCCGCATCGAGCATATGCGCGAGATGAAGGACATGGCCATCGTCGGCAACATCGGCCACTTCGACAACGAAATTCAGGTGGCCAGCCTGAAAAACCACAAGTGGACCAACATCAAAGAACAGGTGGACATGATCGAGATGCCCTCGGGCAACCGTCTCATCCTGCTGTCCGAAGGTCGCCTGCTGAACCTCGGCAACGCCACCGGCCACCCGTCTTTCGTGATGTCGGCCTCGTTCACCAACCAGGTTCTGGCGCAGATCGAACTGTTCACCAAGGGTGACCAATACAAAAACGAAGTCTACATCCTGCCCAAGCATCTGGACGAGAAAGTTGCGCGCCTGCATCTGGACCGGATCGGTGTGAAGCTGACCCAGATGGACAGCGAGCAGGCGGCGTATATCGGCGTAAAGCCGGAAGGCCCCTACAAGCCCGAGCATTACCGCTACTGATTGCGGCGAAACTCAGGAAAACGGCGGTCGATCCGGCCGCCGTCTTTTGTTTCAGCGTAGTGGCGGCATGAAATCTCCGCGACCCTGCGGTGTGAAATCCAGGATGTTCCAAAGCGGCCATGCCGCATCTATGTGCCGCGGATGCCAGTCGCTGGGCTCAAAGAACAGCTCGGATCCCCAAAAATGATGAATTCCGTCCTGATCCCGTTGAAACACGTTCAGGATCGGCAGTTGATTACCGTCTTCCGTTTCAGCCAGATAGTCACGCTGGTATCCCGTACCAAGCGCTGAAAACAAGGGCAGGTCATTCCAGCCCATCTGCGTCTTTAACGCTGCCAGCTTCTGAGGCGTATTCTCGGCTACGACCAGAATCGATATTTTCCTTCGGATATGGGTGACTTGCCCGTTCAGCCCATCCAGAAATGCCGAACACATCGGGCAAGGGCTGGTGGCATTCGGCCCGTACATCAGAGAATAGATGGCAAGTGTGTCATGTTCCCCAAACAATGAAGACATCTTCGCGGCTTCACCGTCCAGCGACCTGAACGCATAGTCGTCTGGTACTTGCCCGCCTTTTGGCAGGCTGCGACGCATGGCTGCGACGGATTCGATTTGCGCTCTTAGCTCGGTTTCAGCCATCAACAAAGCATTCCTGGCATTGCGATATTCGGGACTTTCGTTTGGCAGGGATACGGTCATTGTTACCTCCGCTTTCATTATTTAACATATATGTTAAATTAAAGCTGCATTTCGATCAACCCCTGCTCATCCAATGGCGTTTACCTTAGGGGGGAAAGCGCGGTTTTTTTCCCTTTGTGCAAATCTCCACGCCCGCTACCGTATGTGCTGTGCTGAACGGACAGGACATGAACATCTAACAGGAGACGAAAATGGGAAAACGCGACGACCTGATCGCCAAGTATGCCGATGACCTGAAATCCAAATGCGGCATGGACCCGGACATGGACCTGCTGACCAAGGTTACGATTGGATGTGGTCCCGCCATTTATGACGCAGACGCCGCGACCGTGGCTGCCAGCCAGGAAAGCGAGCTGGAAACAGTCAAAAACAATTTCCTGATCAAGAAACTTGGCCTGCCCGATGGTCCGGAACTGATGGAAGCGATCAACAAGGCCATGGAAACCTATGGCATGTCCGAGCGCAACAAATACCGTGCTGTCGTCTATTACATGCTGACCAAGCATTTCGGCAAAGAGTCGGTCTACGGCTGATCCCGGATTCCGAATCTGATTGCGCCTGAACGGGAATCGACACCCGCTGATCTTACGGCGGGTGTGCATAGTTTTACTTATATTCTAAACACTTGATTGTTGAACGACCTGCAAGAAACCGGGTAGGTTCAGTTCAGGACCAGGACGGTCAGAGCCAAGAATTCTATACACGTGTGGTGAGTTGGGAGCACGTGGGGTAGGGAAGGTTCTGCATCGTCGGAACCTTCCCGCATATTTCAGTTTGCGCCGCCTAACAGACGGGCGATGAACTGGTCAAATCTGGTTTGTTTTTCGTCGCCGTCGCTTTTGCTGCTGCCGCCGCCACGTCCAGCCAGATACACCTCAATGCGGCCGGGCCTGGTTTTCACGTTGGAATCCGTAAAGTCTCGGGAAATTGCTCCCAGGGCTTTCGCAGTCAGTGCCGCCATTTCCGCATCGTTCGGGTGATAGAACCGAACCTGGGTTTCCTTGACCGAATATCCCACCCGGGCTGACGCCACCACATTGGCTTCACCGTCGGCCAGAACTTTCAGCGCCACGTTTCGCGCATCCTCTGACACTCGGGTCGGCACAATCAGCGCGACCTCGATATCCAGTTCAGGTCTTGAATCAGGCAGTACTTCATCGGGCAATGCAGGCTCGGCAATCGTGCTGACTGGCGGATCAGGGTTCAACGCCACCAAGCTGACCTGCGGTTCATCGGGCAGGTTTTCAACCTCTGCTTTTGCGACTTCCGCATCATCGATAACTGCGTCTGGGGCTGCTGCATCTTCTGCAACTGCATCTTGAACCACTGGGTCTTCAACAACTGCGTCTTGGATAACTGCGGCATCTACAATGGCGTCTTCGACGACCGGGGTTTCGACCACGACTGCTTCGACTTGATCGGTCGGGGGACTCTGGTCTTCCTGAGGCGCAGGCACGCTTTGCGCTTCTTCAGACAGGGCAGACAACTTGGGATCCGGCTGTGCAACACTGTTGGAAAAGGCAGGGCTCCCTCGTTGAAGGGGCATCAGTTCCGCCCCGGGAAGGTTGATGCTGGCCACTTGGCTTCGCGGGTACACCTTTTTTCGGGAGGCCGGCGGTTCAGTTGCAATAGTGTCCGGTGCGGCAATCCTGACCGGAGGCTCATTCTCGCGGGCAGCAACCTCAGCAGGTAGTTCAGGATCGCCCAGCGCCGCGTCCAGAATGGCTTCATCTTCAGCGGCCTGAGACCATTTGGTGGTGACCTTGGCGCCGCCCCATTGCAGGGCCGCGCCGCATGTCATTGCGATAAGCACAACAAGCAGGAGCCTTGTCGTGCCGCGATTGCGTTTCTTATTTGGTCGAATTTCAGGATGAACAGGTTCAGGAACCGCTGGATCGGGCGCAGGTTCCGGGATCGCCTGCACAGTATCCTTTGATCGTGCGACAGCTGGAATTTTGGCTACGCCATTCCCGGGGGCTGACCCATTCGTACGCGCCAGCGCCTTTCGCCGCTGCTTTCGCGCCTCTTCAAGTCGCGCCTCCCAATTTTTTGGGTTTCGCGGCCTGGACTTCCCAGTACTGCCTCTGGCGTCAGACATGGGCTCAGACTTTCGAACAAGATCAAACTATGAACAAACAACACCAGAAATTAAGGTATCGCCAAAACCACAACCGAGATGCCCCCAACAGGCGAATTCCATTGGGTTATAGCATTTTAGAGGTCGCTTGAGAAGGTTTAGGCCCAAGACGCGTTTCAATCAGGGCGGGTTTGCCCCAACGCGCAAATGGCGTCCCATTCCGATTCCGTGACCGGTTGCACGGAAAGTCGGGAGTTTTTGACCAAAACCATTTCGGCCAGACGCTCATCCGACTTGATCCGTTCCAGAGTGACTGCAGTCTCGAAAGGGCGAACGGTTTTGATATCTACGCATTCCCACCGGTCGTCATCCGTCGTGCTATCGGGGTGCGCCTCGGCACAGACTTCGACGATGCCGACAATGGCCTTTTCCTTCTGTGAATGATAGAAAAAGCCGCGATCGCCTAAGGCCATCTGACGCATGAAATTGCGGGCCTGGTAGTTGCGCACGCCGTCCCATTCCTCGCCCGTCTCGCCCTTGGCGACCTGTTGATCCCAGCTCCAGGTGGAAGGTTCGGATTTGAACAGCCAATACGCCATCAGCCAATGACCTTCTTCCAGGGAACCAGTTCGACCGATTTGAACAACCCGGCTTTGGCATAGGGGTCGTTGTCGGCCCAGCTTTGCGCGGCCGCCAGATCTTCAACTTCCAGAATGATCAGCGAACCAATCATCGCGTCGCCGTTCAGAAGCGGACCGGCCTGTGCCACAACGCCGGTTTCTTCGATATAGGCCAGGTGCGCAGTACGATTGTCCAGCCGCGTTTGCAGCGCCCCGTCCTTGTCGCGGGCGATCAGAGCGATCAGCATATTATTCCTCCTTCAAAGGGCGATTGAGCAGCGATTGAATCGCCTTGGTTACACTGTATTCACCATGGCTGAGTTCCGCCACTGTTGTACTGATGGGCATGTCCAGCCCCTCGGCCCGGGCAATGTCGGACATGGCTTTTGCGGTGGCCACACCTTCCACTGTTGTTCCGGGGTCGAAACTTTCGTTTCGACCCAAACTAAGGCCAAAACGATAGTTTCGCGACAACTCGGATGAACATGTCAGGACCAGATCCCCCAATCCCGACAGGCCCATCAAGGTCTCGGGCCGTGCGCCGCGCATGGCCGCGAAGCGCTGCATTTCCGCGAACCCCCGTGTCATCAGCGCCGCGCGAGCACTGTCGCCAAGACCGGCGCCGATACAGGCCCCGCAACCGATGGCCATCACGTTCTTTAGCGCCCCACCCAATTCGGCGCCGATCAGATCAGTTGTCCGATACAGGCGCAGGTTGGTCGTTGTAAGCGCGTGTTGCAGGTGCTGGCCCGATTCATCCTCATCGCAGGCCAGTGTCAGCGCAGTGGGCAAGCCGCGCGCGATGTCGTCGGCGAAGCTGGGACCGGTCAGCAAAGCGGGTCTTGCATCGCGGGCGGTCTGGCGGGTGACCGAAACCGGTCCAAGCCCGGTTGTCAGTTCAATCCCCTTGCAGCAGGCCACAAGCGTCTTGTGCCGCAACAAAGGTGCATGTTCCGTGATGACTGCGCGAAGCTGCTGCATGGGTACGGCCAGCAACAGAACATCGTTGCCGGCAGCGACTTTGATATCCGACGTCACGGCGATATTCGGGCCGAGCTGAATGCCGGGAAGGCGTTTCGCGTTCTCGCGCCCGTCCTGCATGGCCCGCGCCTGATCCTGCGAGTGCGACCACAGCGTCACAGGCCCATTCCCGGCAAGTGACACGGCCAGCGCTGTACCAAACGCGCCGGAGCCTAGGACCGAAACGCTCATGCTTTGGCGCCCTTCTTGCCACTTCCCAGCATGGCCGGGCTGGTTTGGTCCAATGGCCACCGCGGGCGGGCGGTCAGGTCCATTCCGTCAAGTGCGCCACTGCGGAACCGTTCCAGCCCGGCATAGGCGATCATGGCCGCGTTGTCCGTGCACAGGTTCATTGGGGGTGCCGTGAACCGGGCGCCGGTTTCCGCGGAAACAGTTTCTAACGCTGCTCGAATTGCCCTGTTGGCCGCCACACCCCCTGCCACTGCAATTACAGGTTCAGATGGCTTTTCGCCGAGATAGTGGGTAATCGCCCGACGGGTCTTTTCCGCCAGAGTATCGACGACGGCCTGTTGGAAGCCCGCGCACAGGTCGGCGCGATCCTGACGGGTCAGGCCGCCTTTTTCACTTACGATCTGGTCCCGCATGCGCATCAATGCAGTTTTCAGGCCCGAGAATGACAGATCACAGCCCGGACGATCCAGCAAGGGCCGGGGAAAGCGGAACCGGTCCGGGTTGCCCATACGGGCTTCAGCCTCGACCGAGGGGCCGCCGGGTTGCGGCAGTCCCAGCAATCGGGCGGTCTTGTCGAACGCTTCCCCTGGTGCGTCATCGATCGTGCCGCCCAAACGGGTGAATTGGTCAGGGCCATGGGCGATCAAATATTGGCAATGCCCGCCCGACACCAGCAGCATCAGGTAGGGAAATGCAATGCTGTCCGTCAGGCGCGGTGTCAGGGCATGCCCGGCAAGGTGGTTGACCCCAATCAGGGGTATGCCGGTTGCGGCACTCAACCCCTTGGCGCACATGACACCCGAGATTACCCCGCCAATCAGTCCCGGGCCGGCGGTCACCGCAATCGCGTCCATATCGCGAAGGTTCAGGCCGGACTCGTTCAGGGCCTGCGCCACGCAAACATCCAGCTTTTCAGCATGGGCCCGCGCGGCGATCTCCGGCACGACGCCGCCAAAGGCACTGTGAAGCTCTGTCTGGCCATGCACGACAGAGGACAGGATTTCGGCCCGCGCACCCTCCGTCTGGCGCACCACGGCGGCGGCCGTATCGTCGCAGCTGCTTTCCAGCCCCAGAACGGTAAGTGTTTGCACCATTGGCCTGATCCGTTGCATCATGATTGCAAAGCGGGGTATCACCCTGCGCGGACGCAAACAATCCCAAGGCCGAAGGCGCCGATAGTTGTATTTGTTGATGACCCGCCCTCATGCCGCATCCGAAAGGTTTGTTGCGCAGTTGCCAAACCGCGTCAGATCGCGGGTTCAAGTGATTTACTCCCCGATTCTGGATATCAGGCCGCTTGCCGTTCAGGTTGACACAAAGGGAATGCGCGGGTTGATCTTCACCTCCGCAAACGGGGTCAATGCAGCGGCGTCGCTGGGCGTAACGCGGAACCTTCCCGCCTTTTGCGTCGGTCCCGCAACAACGTCCGCGGCCCTGTCCGCAGGATGGACTGCCCGGATGGCGGGGCAGACGGCAGAGGAATTGATGGGAAATCTGCTGCAAATCAGGCCGCAGACCCCATTGCTGCACATTCGGGGCGAACACAGCCGGGGCAATATCGCCGAGCGGCTGACCGAATCCGGCCTGACCGTGCATGAGCAGCTGGTCTATCAGCAAAAGCTGCTGCCGCTGTCGTCCGAGGCCGAGGAAATTGCGCACAACGATGATCCGGTCATTGCGCCGTTGTTTTCCCCCCGCTCGGCGCGACAATTTGCCGATATCTGGTCCGGTTCTGCCCCTTTATGGCTAGCGGCAATCAGCGAAGCGACGGCTGAACCGCTTTATGCATTGGACTATGCCCGGCTGAAGGTTGCGAAACAACCGACGCCCGGGAAAATGCGGAAAGCCGTGAAAAAGCTTGTGAAACACGCGATGCGGGTTGAGGGAAAAGAGAGCACGGATTAACTTGGTCAGGTCTGTTGTTCAGGATTTTTTTGGAATCGATAAGGGGAATGTGACGGTGGCTGGTAAAAAGAAATCCGATCAGGAGCCGGAGAAAGACCCTAAGTCGGAAGATATTGCCGACAGCGTCGAAACTGAAGCCACGGATCAACCGGATAGTAAGCCCCTTGACGCGGCTGACCAGCCGAACGACGTAGTTTCCGAAGCCGAAGCCGAAGCCGAAGCCGAAGCCGAAGCCGAAGCCGAAGCCGAAGCCGAAGCCGAAGCCGAAGCCGAAGCCGAAGCCGAAGCCGCCTCTGCGCCGGTTGCAGAAAAAACTGTCGAACGGGTTGTGGAAAAGAAGAGTGGGTTCGTGCCGGCCCTGATCGGCGGCGTGGTCGCGGCGGCTGTCGGCTATGTCGTGGGCAGCGGGTATCTGACCAATGGCTCGGGTTCAGAAGACGCCCTTTCCGCGCTTGAGGCGAAACTGGCCGAACAGTCAGACCAGATTGCGGAGCTTTCGAAATCTCTTGCAGACGCCCCGGATGTTTCCGGTCTTTCCGATCAGGTAACTGCCCTGGCTGACAAGCTGGCCCCGGTCGAAACGGATCTGGGTGCCCTGAAATCCAGTGTCGACACACTCAGCAGCAAGGTTGCTCCTCTGGACACCCGCCTGAGTGATCTTGAAAGCAACGCTCTGACCCAGGGGGCATCTCAGGAAACATCAGCTGCCTTCGAGGCTGAGTTGAAAAAGCTGCAGGATTCCCTGGCCGCACAGCGCGCCGAGGTCGAGAAGATGGTAAGCGACGCACAGGCGCTTGAGGCGAAAGCTTCGGCCGAAGCACTGGCTGCGACCAACGCAGCGATCGTGTCGCGCCTGCAGGGTCAACTGGATGCGGGTCAGCCTTATGCCGATCTGGTGGCCGAACTGACAGCCAACGGCGTGGATGTGCCTGACGCCTTGTCGGGTCCATCGGACAAGGGTGTGGACAGCCTGTCCAGCCTGCGGGCCTCGTTTGATCCGGCGGCCCGGGCGGCGCTGGCGGACGCTCGTGATGCGGACAAAGGTGCGGGTGTGATTGCATTTTTGCAGCGCCAGACCGGCGCCCGGTCAGTTACACCGCAGGATGGGGACAGCCCGGACGCGATCCTGTCGCGGGCGCAGGCCGCTTTGGCCAGCGGGGACCTGCCGGCGGCGCTGAATGAACTCAAATCCCTGCCTGAAGCCGGACAATCGGCAATGGCAGACTGGGAACAGGCGGCTCAGACACGGGTCGCCGCTGTAGCCGCCGCAAATGCGCTTCAACCAAGCGCAAACTCGAACTGAAGGGCCTGCCATGCTGTGGTCATTGTTTAAGATTCTTGTTTTTGTTGCGATTATCGGTCTGCTGGCCATGGGCGCAGGGTTCCTTATGGAAACCAGCGGCGGTGTTCAGATCACGGCCGGGGGCACGGAATACACGTTAGGGCCGCTTCAATCAGTGATTGGGCTGGGTCTGCTGGTCCTGGGTGTCTGGCTGTTCTTCAAGCTGCTCAGCCTTTTGGTTGCGACGCTGAAATTCCTGAATGGCGACGAAACCGCCCTGTCGCGCTATTTCGACCGCAGTCGCGAACAGCGCGGCTATCAGGCGCTGGCTGACGGCCTGATGGCGCTGGCTTCGGGGGAAGGACGCATAGCGTTGAACAAGGCCACAAAGGCCGAAAAACTGTTGAACAAGCCCGAGCTGACGAACCTGCTGGTGGCGCAGGCGGCCGAATTGAATGGCGACACCAAAAAGGCGTCAGAGACCTACAAGAAACTGGTTACGAACAACTCGACCCGTTTTGTCGGTGTGCGCGGCATCATGAAACAGAAACTTGCCGAAGGTGATGATGAAACCGCGCGCAAGCTGGCCGAAAAGGCGCTGGCGATCAAGCCGAGGCATCAGGAAACGCAGGATATTCTGCTGGGTCTCCAGACCAAGGCGCAGGATTGGGCTGGCGCGCGTTCAACCTTGACGGCCAAACTGAAAGCGGGCCACCTGCCGCGTGATGTGTTCAAACGCCGCGATGCAGTTCTGGCCCTGTCCGAGGCCAAGGATATTCTGGACGAAGATGCGACTCTCGAACAGCAGGAGCACGCGATAGAAGCCAACAGGCTGTCACCCGATCTGGTTCCGGCCGCTGCAATGGCTACGCGGGCCTATATCGCCAAGGGCAAGCCCCGGGCGGCAACCAAGATTCTGAAAAAAGCCTGGGAGGTTCAGCCTCACCCCGATCTGGCGCATGCCTTTGCCGAGATCGTGCCGGATGAAACGCCATCCGAACGGATCAAGCGCTTTACGGCACTGACCCGCATTCATCCTCAGCATCAGGAAACCCGGCTGATACTGGCGGAACTCAATATCGTTGCCGAAGATTTCCCCGAAGCCCGCCGCGCGCTGGGAGATGTGGTGGAAAAACAGGCAGATGCCCGGGCCTATACGCTGATGGCTGCAATTGAGCGGGGCGAGGGTTCGTCGGACGCGGTGGTGCAAGGGTGGCTGGCCAAGGCGCTGAACGCGCCGCGTGGTCCGCAATGGGTCTGTGACAACTGTCACGACATTCAGGCTGAGTGGGCCCCGGTCTGCCAGAACTGTCACAGCTTTGATACGCTCAGCTGGCAAACGCCGCAAACACCGGAAATCGCCAGTGCCACAGGGGTGCATATGCTGCCTCTGATCGTCGGCGCGCTCGAGGATAAATCCGAGCCGGAACAAGACGTTGTGGATGTTTCGAGTGACGACGCGGACGTGATCGAAATGGATGCTGAGCCAGTCGAGGACAAAACCGAAAAGTCGGCCTAGTGTTCAGACAGAATGCGGTGCCCAGCCGTTTGGGGCGTCAGGCTGCGGTTGCATGACCGTGGCCGCTCACCCCCGAACTACTTCTTTTCGAAGAACAGGATAACCTCACCCAAGCGGACGCCAAATCGTGACAGGTATGCACGATTGAGAAGCCTGTCGTCGTCCAGCAGCCACATCCAGTCATCGAAATCGGCCCGCATCGTGCCGTCTTTGACCGGCAGATCGATGCTGTACTTCCAGTTGAATGTGTCGCCCCGCTCGATGCCAGATGCGGTGCCCAGCACACCCGGGGCTGTTCCGGTCCAGGTATCCTCACCTGTTTTTGTCAGGGTCCAGACGCGCTGCTCGGTCGCGCCGTCGTCATAAGTGAAGTCTTCGACCAATGTCAGTGTTTCGCCGGTCCACCTGCCTTCAATATCGACCGTGAAGCGGCGCGAGACATTGCCCAAAACATCCTGAAACTGCCCATAGGCCGCCGTCTGACCGTCAAAGAATTCCTCAAGGTTCAGTTGGCGATCAGAAAGAAAGGTCTTGGGAACCTTTGGCTTGGCGGAACAGGTGGCAAGGATCATAAGCGCGGCAATGGCTATACAGCCTGCCAGAAAGCGGCGAAAGGTCATTGCATTGGCCTCGCCTCGGTTGTCGTGTCGCGACCATGTGCACCGTTCAGGTGGTTGGTCTTGACCGCTGGGGCGGGGCGCATGGTCGCTATCAACTCGACGACCTTCACCCCAAATTTCCGCATCTCGGACCGGTTCATGATCGCGCCGTTTTCGGTGAGATACATCCAGTCGGTGACGTCCAGAATATGCCCGCCGGCGTCTTCAGGCAGCACGATCCGGTAGGAAAGCCTGACGGTCGAGCCTGCGATAACGCCATTTCCTTCTCCGACAATATCGTCTGCGGTTGCCGTAAAAGTGTTGCCGGTGCCCAGGGTCAGGTACCATTTGCGGGTAATTTGTTTGCCGTTGGAATAGGTGAAATGCTCGGTCAGCGTCCCGGAATTTCCGGTCCATTCCCCCACCATGCGCGCGACAAAGCTGTTGGACATCTTTCCGTTTGGCCCAAAGATCAGCCCTTCGGACAGGATTTCCCCGTTCAGTTGCTCTTTCAGCGAAAACTTCGGGCCTGTGTCGGAATAATCTGCGGGTGATTGAGACCGAAAGCTGAAATAGCGCCTTTGTGCAAACAACAGGGCAAGCAGGGCAAACAGGAGAATTGAAAGGAGTTTCATTGGACGGGCTCCTTTGAGGGCAACGTCAGGACCAATCCAAACGCGCCAAGTTTCAGAATGCAGGGCAGCACGGCGTAAGCCAGGTTGAGTGTTTTCAATGCCTGGGCCGAGTTAGCCTGTCCGGGGGTGAATCCGCTGCGTTCAAGCAGGGGCAATGTGAAGAAGGCGGCCAAGGCCAGGCCCAGTTTCCCAGCGAATGACCAGATGCCGAACGCAGCCGAAGCATTCAGCCCGGCACGTGTCAGAACCACCGAGAACATGGCGGGCAAGACCACCATGTCTGCCCCCAGCGCCGCGCCCGAGGTCATGCAGATCAACGCAAACCCCGTGAGGTTCCCGGTCGCCAGAAGGGCCGCCCCGACAAAGCTGGCAATTGACAGAGGCATCGCAATAATCAGAGTCTGTTTAGGGCCAATTCGGTTGCTGAGACGCGCCCAGAACGGAACACTTGCGCCCGCGCTAAGGAAAAACAGGATCAAAAGAGGCCCCGCTTTACCAGGCAGTTGCAGCCGGTCTTCGACAAAGAAAAGAAAGAGTGTGGATGTTATTGCCACAGGCAGGCTGTTTACCAGAGCAAGCACCAGCAGCCTGAGCGCACCAGCCTGGCCCAGGCCGGAATATGTCAGCCCCTCTCCGGTTATCGGCGGTCGCCGCCACATGGGGAATGTCAAAACTATTGACAGGATAGCCATTATCCCAAGGAACAGTCCAAATGCGGGATATCCTTGCGATTGCGCCCCAAGGGCCGCCAGCAATGCCGGCGCACCTGCGGCAAGGATCACTCCGGCCAATTGCCCGCTTTCCCGATAGGCGGCCAGCGTCATCAGCTCTTTCGGGTCAGGCCGTTTGGCAAGTGTCGCGCTGCGGCCATAAAGCAGGATAGTGCCAAGGCTATAGGCTGAAAACAACAGGATCAGAATGGCGACCAAAGCCGCCACACTTGCGCCCTGAGGTAATGAGAACAGCAGGGGAAATCCGACCGCCAGACCCGCCATGGCCATGGCCGCAAACAGAACCTGCGCACCTGGCCAACGGTCTATGGCCCAGCCGATCAGTGGATCCTGCACCAGATCGATCAGGCGGATCGCCAGAAGTACCGTGCCGATCGTGGCCAGTCCAATGCCCAGATTGACGGCAGCAAACCGGGGCAAATGGATATAAAGCGGGATACCGGCCGCAGCAAGCATCAGCGCATACAGGCTGACCCGCGGATAAAGCATCATTTCCCCAACAGCGACTGGGTGAAAGCGGCGGAGCGCGTGTTTTCGCCCACGAAGATGGACATGAAGCTGCGTGTGATCCCCGGGTAAGTCATCGTGCATGTCTTGCGACCGTTCAGCCAGAAGCTCACTTTGTCCGGGCCCTGTGACACGGCCAGAAAGGTGTCGCCTTTGCTGACGGCGTCGAAACAACCATCCAGCTGTTGCCGAACCGGCGCGGCGCGCCCGATGCGTTTCATTTCATCCAGTGTCGAGTTCACGAGCGCTTTTTTTGTCAGGTTCCGCCGATAACGCAGTTCCAGGCCAAAATCTCTGCTCCAGCTGAGCGGCGCCCCTCCTTGCGTGAACAGTTGCGCGTCATACAGAGGAAAGCCCAGGTACCGGAAGGTCGCCGCGCCGCGCGTCTGAGCATTGTCCAGAACACCAAAGACCGGAGACGCCGCCAGCCCGCCGGGGGCAAGCATCGCGACGGACAACAGCGCGGAACGCCAGCTGTTATGCGTCGGTTGAAACAGGGATGGCAGCTTCTTGAGGAACGCCATGTTCAGCTCCGGGTGTTTGCGAGTTTCCTTTGATCAACCCGACAACATGCATTGCGCTGGCAATCCCGTCTTCATGGAACCCATGCCGGTTGTAGGCTCCGGCAAACCATGTCCGGTTTTGCCCCTGCATGTTTCGAATCTGCGTCTGCGCCTTTATGGCGGCCTTGTCGAAGACCGGATGCGCAAATTCCACCTGATCATAGATCTTGTCGTCGCCGATTTCGGTCGGCGCATTCAGCGTAACGAACAGAGGATCGCTATCAGGAATGTTCTGAAGCCGGTTCATCCAGTATGTCACGCCTACCTGTCCGGCTTGCGACCGGTAGGTCCAGCTGGACCAGCAGGCGCGCCGACGCGGCATCTGGGCGGGGTCGCAGTGAAGCGTTGCGACATTCGGCTGATACCGGATTGCGCCCAATGCAGCCTTCTCTGATGCAGTGGCGCCCTGGCCCAGAATGGCAAGCGACTGATCCGAATGCGTGGCCAGTATCACCTCGTCAAACAGGTCCGAGACACCATGGCTGTGAATTGTAACCCCCAGATCGCTGCGCTGAATGTGATCAACCGGTGCGGCCAGACGGATCTCACAGCCACGCGCACGCAATGCCGCATCAATCCGGCGGACATATTCGATACTTCCGCCCGTGACCGTGTACCATTGATGCTGATTGGCGCGGCCAGAGGCCAACAGAGCATGGTTACGGAAAAACTGAACCAGTGAACGGGCCGGGAACTGGTCGACGAACTCGACCGGTGTAGACCAGATCGCGCCACACATTGGCATCAGATAGTTGTGGCGGAACCAGTGACCCAGGCGCAACTGGTCAACCAGTTCGCCAATTGTGGTGTCGTCATCCTTGGCCGCATCGGGTGCTTCTTTTCCAAAGCGCAAAATGTCCGCAATCATCTTGTAATAGGCAGGGCGTGTCAGGTTACGTTTCTGCGCCGTCAAGGTTCGCAGGTTGTTCAGCCCGTACTCGATCCGGCCGTTGTCGATGGTTGCCCCGAAACTCATCTCGCTTTTGCTGACGGGAACGTTCAGTTCATCGAACAGGCGCGTCAGATGCGGGTAGGTAACGTAGTTGAATACAATGAACCCGGTGTCGACGGGCTGGTCGCCGTTCCTTCCAGCCATAACCGTTCGGGCGTGACCACCCAGCCGGGGCTCGGCCTCGAACACGGTTACGTCGTTGTCTTCGGAAAGGTAATAAGCTGCAGAGAGGCCTGAAATGCCTGCGCCGATGACTGCGATTTTCTTGCGTACACGCGGGGTTTCGTCGAACATTCCATCCTCGTTATGCGTTATTTACTGAGATACGCGGGGCCAAAGACAGTGGATCAATAAAAAGCAATACTTTGCTGTATCTTAGCATCCCAAGGCTGTTTGAGGTGGCATCCCCAGGTCCGGACGGTGGGTGATCCTTTCGGGTCACCGGTGCGTAAAACGACTGTTACAACCGGAATGAAAAGGCATGATCGATTTTGATGGAAAGACCTACTGGATCATTGGCGCAAGTGAAGGGCTGGGCCGCTCGCTGGCCGAGGCGCTGAGCAACAAAGGGGCGCATCTGGTCCTGTCCGCCCGCAACGCCGAACGTCTGAAAGAAATCTGCGGGTCGCTGCCCAATGCGCGCGCCGTTCCATTTGATGTCGCGGACCTTGAGGCGGTTCGCCGTGCGCGGCAACAGGTCGGAGAGGTCGACGGACTGGTTTACAATGCCGGCATCTACGAGCCGATGCCCGCAAAACACTGGGATACCGAGGCCGTTCTTGCGATGAATGACGTGAATTTCACGGGTGCCCTGCGGGTTCTTGGCGAAACAGTGCCGGGCTTTGTTCAGGCTGGTCGCGGGGATATCACGCTGATCGGGTCGTTGTCGGGTTATCGTGGGTTACCGGCGGCGATTGGTTACGCCGCCAGCAAGGCAGCGCTGATTTCATTGGCGGAATCCATGCGGCTTGATCTTGCCGGCACCGGTGTGACTGTGCGCATCGTCAACCCCGGTTTCATCAAGACCCGGCTGACAGAGAAGAACAAATTCAAGATGCCGATGCTGATGACGCCGGAAGATGCGGCAAACCGTGTGGTCAAGGCGATGTCGCGACGCCGGTTTCGCACCGATTTTCCGGCTCCGTTTTCGTGGCTGGTCCGGTTTTTTGATTATCTGCCGGACTTTCTGGTGTTTCGCGGCAGGTAGTATCAGCCGAACTGCCCCTGACAGAACCAGCCCGCCGACAGGGTGCCGCCATGGCCGTAAAACAGCCAAAGCCGTTCACCCTGTTCCGTCACCACCACCCAGTAATCGCGCACCCCGCTGCGCCAGTTTGGATCGTCCAGCCACCACTCGGGCGCGATGCGTTCCGGACCGGTGGCTTGTGCCAACTGCCAGTCCCGCCCGCGCCAGCGAAAGGCACCGGGCACTTCTGGGGTTTCCGGGGCCATTACCGGTTCGGGTTGCCACATCTGCAAAGGCCGGGGGCGTGGCGGAACGGGCCAGTTGCGGGCGGGTTCCGACCACGCGGCGGCCAGGGTCTGAGCCGTTTTCTCGGGGATGTGAGAAGCCGCCGGGTGGCGCCGTGTGATCGCCTCCAGACCCACCCGCGCGCCCAGTTTTCCGATCAGGTCTTCGACGGCTCTGTTACCCTCCAGCCGTTCCCGGGCGGCGCGGCTGGCTTCGGCATGGCCGGTTCGGGTCCGGGCGTGGATGGGCTCGGACTGAACCGCCTCAAGTCGCAGCATGTCGATGCCATAACCTGCGTCGATCTTGTCGATCTTCATCTCTAACAAAGGGCGAATACGGTGTTTGTCATAGGTTGGGCGGGCCAGACCGACCTCGATGATCTCGGCCGCCTGATCCGCACGATGCGCTTCGAGCCGTAGGGTACGGACGCCGCGGCCCTTCTCTTCCAATCTGGCGCAGAGCGTGGGCAGAATACGATCGATGGCGGCCATCACGTCCTCGACCAATCCGATCGGGTTGGGCAGGGTCATCCGCACCGCAAAGTGATGCGGCGGACGGGCGGGTGAGACCGGCTCGGGGGCGCTGCCCATCGCCTGATCCAGCCGCAGCACCAGCCCTCGCCCGAACCGCCGCGCCAGAGAGGCGCGGGGCTGGCCCAGCAGATCGCCGATCCGGCGCAGGCCCAGCCGGTTCAGTTGCGCCACCACCTGATCCTCGAGCCGCAACGCTGCGATGGGCAGGGGGCTGAGCGCGCCATAGGATTGCCCCGGTGCTGCGATCCGTGCGCCGCCACCCAGTGCCATCACCTGCGGCGCGGCCCCGCCTTTGGTCCAGTGCCGTCGCTTTCCTGCACGGGCGCGGGTGGCGCGGGCCTCTTGGCTGATGGCGTCACCGTTACGGTCGGACGTGGCCTCTTGCCCGGCATAGCGCGCCAAAGCCCAGGCGGCCCCCAACGTGTCGGCGATGCCCATCTGCACGCTCAGCCCCATATCGGCGCAGTCGGTCTCGATCACGCTCAGCAACGCTTCTTCGCCACCGAACAGATGCGCGCAGCCCGACAGGTCGACAATCAGCCCGTCCGGTGATTCCTCGGCCACCCAAGGGCTGAACTTGCCCACCCAGCGGCGCAGCGCGGTCAGAAACGCGGCCTCGGCCGGGGCATTACGGGGGCGTGTCACAAGTGCTGCACACATGGCATGGGCGTCGCGCACCGGCTGACCCACGCGCAGACCGGCGGCCTGGGCTTCGGCGTTCAGCGAGGTGACGACCTGCATATTGGACTGCTCGGCCACCACGGCCAAAGGCCCATCCTGCAGGCCCCGCGCGGCGCGGACCAGCCGTTCAGCCCCCAGACGGGGGAACCACAGCGAAAGTATTCGGCGTTTGGGCATCGGCAGACATCAAAGTGTTCTCATTTTGTTCTTATCTGAGAATCGATGCCAGAGTCGAGTCCGACCCCTACCCGCAGGCCAGCCGCTGAACGATCCCGGCCCCGTTCACGTAAACGTTCAGCCGGTCGATGCGGTAATCCTGTGTGGCGATGTCATCCGGGCCCAGTACACGGGCTCGCTCGGGCAGATCCGCCCGGATGCTCGAGACCGGCTGGCCAACGGAATCGGCAAAGGGTTCCCCCTTGCAAAAGGCCAGTTCCACCGAAGCGGCTTGGGGGGTGGCGGCGACATCTTCGGGAATGCTGGTGTCGGTACAGGCTGCCAGAAGGATCACAAGCGGGATTAATCGAAGCATTGGCGTTCCTCTTTCTGACAATGTCGTTTCTGCAATATCAAACAATTAGCCAATTTGCCATCAAAGCGCAGTTGAAAACGCTCTGCAATTGACGCAGGGTCGGGGCAATTTAAGACAGGGAGACAAACACCATGCGTACCCGTGCCGCCGTTGCCGTTCAGGCGGGCAAACCTTTGGAAGTGATGGACGTGAACCTTGAAGGCCCCAAGGCGGGCGAGGTTCTGGTTGAAATCAAAGCCACCGGCATCTGCCATACTGACGAATTCACCCTTTCAGGTGCTGACCCCGAAGGCCTGTTCCCGGCCATTCTGGGCCACGAAGGCGCGGGTGTTGTGGTTGAGGTTGGTCCGGGTGTGACCAGCCTGAAGCCGGGCGACCATGTGATCCCGCTTTACACTCCGGAATGTCGTGAGTGTGAATACTGTCTGCATCCCAAAACCAACCTGTGCCAGGCGATCCGCAGCACGCAAGGTCAGGGCCTGATGCCCGACGGCACCTCGCGCTTTTCGACGCTGGATGGCGATCCGATCCTGCACTACATGGGCTGTTCGACCTTCTCGAACCACACGGTTCTGCCGGAAATCGCGCTGGCCAAGGTGCGCGAGGACGCACCCTTCGACAAGATCTGTTATATCGGCTGCGGTGTAACCACCGGCATCGGCGCGGTGATCAACACTGCCAAGGTGGAAATTGGCAGCCGTGCCATCGTGTTTGGCCTGGGTGGCATCGGCCTGAACGTGATTCAGGGCCTGCGTCTGGCCGGAGCGGATCAGATCGTCGGCGTCGACCTGAATCCGTCCAAGGTCGAGATGGCCACCAAGTTCGGGATGACCGATTTCGTGAACCCGAACGAAGTCGAAGGCGATCTGGTGCCTTACCTGGTCGATCTGACCAAAGGCGGCGCGGATTATACCTTTGACGCCACCGGCAATGTCGGCGTGATGCGCGCAGCACTGGAATCGGCGCATAAGGGCTGGGGTGAATCGATTATCATCGGTGTGGCCCCTGCGGGGGCCGAAATCTCGACCCGTCCGTTCCAACTGGTCACCGGTCGTTCGTGGCGCGGCACCGCCTTTGGTGGCGCCCGTGGCCGGACCGACGTGCCCAAGATCGTCGACTGGTACATGGAAGGTAAGATCGAGATCGATCCGATGATCACGCACACCATGGGTCTGGACGACATCAACCACGGCTTCGACCTGATGCATAAGGGTGAGAGTATTCGATCGGTCGTCGTTTACTGATCAGATTAAAAAATCACGGGGCGGGCATTTTCCCGCCTCTTTTCGTGCATACATTCCTCATTACAAATTAAATTCTGATTTGAGGAATTGAAGTGACGACAATGAGTACGGACCGGCTGGCGGTTCTAATTGATGCGGACAACGTTCCCGCAAAACACGCTGCTGAAATTTTTGAAGAAATCGCCATATTGGGCGAAGCAGGTTTAAGGCGGATTTACGGGGATTTCTCCAATAGCTCGCCCCAGGGTTGGAATGCCAATACTCTGGTAGAGTTCGCCATCGTTCCCCATCAGCAATTCGCCAACACGAAAGGCAAAAACGCCAGCGATATTGCGCTGGTGATTGACGCTATGGATATCCTGCATACTGGCCGCTTTGACGGATTTGTGCTGGTCTCCTCCGACAGTGATTTCACGCGTCTGGCAAGCCGTATTCGAGAGCAGGGGCTGGACGTTTTTGGAATAGGGGAACGGAAAGCCCCGAAAGCGTTTGTGGCTGCCTGCAAAAGGTTCATCTACATCGAGAATATCGAAAAAGAGTCCTGCGAAGCAAAGAGCACGGGGAAAAACAGCAAAAAATACAAAAAACAGAGTCTAAACCACGCTTTTCAACTCATCCGAAACGCCGTCAAAAATACAAATGATCCGGATGGTTGGGCGACATTGCCCTTTGTTGAACGGCAATTGGGCAAAATTTATCCGGACTTTGACCCACGCAGTTATGGTTATGCAAAACTATGTGATCTGGTTCGAGGTATGGGGCGTTTTGATGAGGCCGACGCTAACGGCAATTTCCGGATCAGGTGCAAGGAAACCTGAAGGCGGCCTACTCCCCTGGTCTCGACGCCCCCGTATCCGACCTTGGCGATCGGACCCGTAGAACCGGGGTGTTAGCCGAAGTGGTATTGGACCGGCTTTCGCGCCAGACCACGAATACGCCCGAAGCAATGATGATGCTGGCGCCGACAGCGACCCAGCCGTCGGGCTGTTCGCCAAAGAATGCCATTCCGAATATCGTGGCCCAGATGATCTGGCTGTACTGGCTGGGTGCAACAACGCCGGCGGGGGCGGCGCGATAGGCTATGATGATCAGGTGCTGTGCGATCACCGAGAAAACGCCGACAAGGGCCATCATCGCCAGGTGCAGCAGTGATGGAGGCAGATACACCGCCGGTTGGGCGAGGCTCATCACCACGATGGCCAGCAGCATGGGGTAGAGGATCAGAACGGCCGAGCGTTCTTCGTTTCCGATCTTGCGTACCAGGACCGAGGCAAAGGCGCTGCAGAAGGCGGCCGTCAGGGCGGCCAGATGGCCCAGCGTAATATCCGTTGTGCCCGGGCGCAGAACGATCAGCACGCCGATCAGGCCCACGCCGACCGCGGCCCAGCGTTGCGCGCGAACCACCTCGCCCAGAATCGGAATCGACAGGACCGTGACGATCAGCGGGAAGGAAAACAGCAGCGAATAGACCTCGGCCAGCGGGAGGACCGAGAAGGCATAGAACGCGCAGGACATGGCCGTGACCATCAGTCCGGACCGCAGCAGGACCAGCCATGGATGATGGGGTAGAAAGTTTCCTGTCGTCCGGTCGGTCAGGATCGTGACCGCCATGGGGACAAAGGAAAACAGCGTGGCGAAAAAGATGATCTGCATCACCGAATAGGTGCCGCCCAGGACCTTGATCAGCGCGTCATGGCTGGCAAAGACCGCAAAGCCCAGAAACGCGTAGCCAAGTCCCCGAAGGGTGGAGTTTTGAGTGCTCATCAGTTGGCCTCGGGTCGTGGGTCGGTGTGGTTGCGATCGACGCGGCAGCCCGGATGAATTCTCGGGCTGGCTTTTCCTTTGACTAAACACATTTTCCGGGGGCGGATAGCCCCTATTTTACCGCTAACATGGCAAAGCCGCCATGATCGGAGGTCATTGCAAGATCGGCGGCGCGTCCTTGGGCTGGCGTGCCGATTGCACCCCGGCCTTCATCCCCACGCCGATGCGACGAGCCAATGCGACCCACGGCGTGGCGGTTTCAGGCGGTAGCGTTTGGGTGGCGACTTCTTCGAACAGGTCGAGCCAGCGGGCGAAAAGTTCGGGTTTCACATCGGGTCGTTCGATATGGACTCGCTGCGGGTTACCGTCATAGCTGCGCTCGAACAGGATGGCATTGCGCCAGAAGGCGGCGATCTTTTCCTCATGCGCGGGCCAGTCTTCGACATGGTTGGCAAAGATCGGGCCAAGTACGACGTCCTCGCGCACACGTGCATAGAAAGCGCGGACTTGCGCGTTGATCTGGTCCGGTGTCGCCGGAAAGCGTGGGGGTAGGGTGGGGCGGGTCATGACGATCCTGGGATTCGACTCTGTTCTTGGGCAATATCCGGTTATCTGGTCAGGCTACAGGGGTGGTTTTGTCGCGCTGGCCCGGCGTCAGCAGGTGCCGCAGCAAGGCCACCGGATGCGCCTTGAGGCTGAGACGGGTGGCGACGTAGTCCTCGACCACCTGCTCGCCCAATGTCATCTGTGGCAGGTAGGCTTCGGGCTCATCCAGCGCCTCACCTTCCAGATCCTGCGAGAACAGCGGCAAGGGTTTGGCGGTCGCAATCGCCTTGGCTTGCCACAGCGCGTCGCGCCGGGTCAGGTCGCAGGCGGCAAAGGCGTCGGCCTCGGCCAGGCGTTCGATCACCGAGGGGCCAAGGCCCGCACGACGCCAGACATCGTCGACCTGATGATAGCCATTGCCGCGCGCGGCGGTGAGCCAACTGGCGTCTTCCTCGCTGAGACCCTTGATCTGGCGGAACCCCAGCCGCAGGGCCAACCCACCATGGCCATCGGGTTCCATCACATTGTCCCAGAAACTGGCATTGATGCAGACCGGGCGGACCTGAACCCCGTGCTCGCGCGCATCACGCACGATCTGGGCCGGGGCATAGAACCCCATCGGCTGCGAGTTCAGCAGCGCGCAGGCGAAGATGCCGGGATGGTGGCATTTGATCCAGGCCGAAGCATAGACCAGCAGCGCAAAGCTGGCCGCGTGGCTTTCGGGGAAGCCGTATGAGCCGAAGCCTTCGATCTGCGAGAAGCAACGCTCGGCAAAATCATCCTCATAGCCGTTGCGCTTCATGCCGCGCAGAAACAGGGCGCGGAATTCACTGACATTGCCATGTTTCTTGAATGTTGCCAGTGAACGGCGCAATCGGTCAGCCTGTTCCGGGGTGAAACCCGCGCCCACGATGGCGATCTGCATCGCCTGTTCCTGAAACAGCGGCACGCCCATGGTCTTGCCCAGCACCTCACCCAACGCATCAGACGGGAAAACAACCGGCTCTTCGCCATTCCGCCGCCGGATATAGGGATGGACCATGTCGCCCTGAATGGGGCCGGGGCGGATGATGGCGACCTCGATCACCAGATCATAGAATTTGCGCGGCTTCATCCGCGGCAGAAAGTTCATCTGTGCACGTGATTCCACCTGAAACACGCCCACACTGTCGGCCACACACAGCATGTCATAAACCGCCGGATCCTCGGGCGGCAGGGTGGCCAATGTGTAATCGGTCTGATGATGCTGCCCGATCAGATCAAACGCCTTGCGGATACAGGTCAGCATCCCGAGGCTGAGAACATCGACCTTGAGGATGCCCAGGCTGTCGATATCATCCTTATCCCAGCAGATAACCGTACGGCCTTCCATGGTGGCGTTTTCGATGGGGACAAGTTCGTCCAGCCGCCCCTCGGTAATGATGAACCCGCCCACGTGCTGCGACAGGTGGCGGGGGAAGCCATCGATCTCATATACCAACATTAGAGTCTGTTTTAGCCGTCGGTCTTCGGGATCGAGGCCGATTTCGCGCATCCGGTGCGCCTCGAGCCCGGCAGCCGAGAAGAATCCCCAGAGCTGTGACGAGAGCGCAGATATGGTGTCTTCGGTCAGGCCCATGGCGCGGCCGACCTCGCGTATGGCGCGCTTGCCGCGATAATGCACGACCGTCGCGCAGAGGCCTGCGCGTTCGCGACCGTAGCGGTCATAGATATGTTGAATCACCTCTTCGCGGCGTTCATGTTCGAAATCCACGTCGATATCGGGTGGCTCATCGCGGGCTTCCGAGACAAAACGTTCGAAGACCATTGTGCCCATCTCGGGGCTGACTTCGGTGATGCCGAGGCAGAAGCAAACGACAGAGTTGGCCGCCGAGCCACGCCCCTGGCAGAGGATATCGCGGGACCGGGCGAATTTGACGATGTCGCGGACCGTCAGGAAATAGGGTTCGTATTTGAGCTTGCCGATCAGGGTGAGCTCATGCGCCAGCATCTTCTTGGCTTTCTCGGACGCGCCTGCAGGGTAACGCCATTTCAGCCCTTCATGCGCCAGTCGATGCAGGCGTTGAGTCGGGGTTTCCTGCTCGCTACCCTCGCTGGGATATTCATAGCGTAACTCGTCGAGCGAAAAGGTGAGTTCTTCGCTGAGCGCATGGGCGCGGGCAACAGCACCCTCATGGCCTTTGAAAATGCGCAGCATCTCGGCCTCGGATCGCAGGCGCTGTTCCCCGTTGGTCAGCGCATCGCGGCCCAGTTCGTCGACCTTGCGGCGCAGGCGGATGGCGGTCACCACATCGGCCAGCTTGCGGCGTGCACCGTGATGCATCATCGGTGTGGCGCTGGCAAGTGTGGGGAGGTCAAGTTGCTTGGATTCAGCCTCTAACAAAGAGAAATATGCGCTATCCGCGCCATCATATCGGGGGTGCATCAACAGGTGTATGCGCCCGGCAAAGCGGCGCGTCAGCTGTTGCGCCTGTGTCCGCCATGCGTCCGCGCCGCCCCGGGACCGGATCGCCTGTGGCCAGAGCAGCAGGTGGAGACCGTCGGAGAATTCCAAAAGGTCTGACAGATGCAGGATGCAGTCGCCCTTTTCGGCGCGCAGACGACCTGCCGACAGGATACGGCACAGGTTGGCCCACCCCTGCCGGTTCAGGGGCAGGGCGGTGACGGTGGGCGCGTCGGTGAAGATCAGCCGCGCCGCCGGGATCAGGCGTGGCACTGCATGGACCGGATAAGAGGGCGGTTTGGGGATGTGATCGGGGCAGGGCGGGCCGATCGAGGTGTTCTGCGCCTCCCACTCCAGCCGTTCACGCACCTTGCGGGCGATCTCGCGTCCCTGCGTGTGGGCGCGGACGATGCCGGCGACCGAGTTGTCATCGGCAATCGCGATGGCGGGCAGGCCCAGGGTGACGGCACGTTCCATGTACTCCTCGGGGTGCGAAGCCCCGGTGAGGAAGGTGAAATTCGATGTGATCGACAGTTCGGCATACATGGCGATTCCATATTATATTCACGTTTTGTTCTTTTTCGAGTCCTTTGCGCAGGAAACGGGTCGCCTAGGCTTGAGGTCACGGGCATGGTTGCCAAAAGGAGACCCGAAATGTTCAAAATCACCGCATTACCGACCGAAAATGTACGCGCCCTTCAGAAAGGAGGACCGGATGCCTACGGCGCCACCCCGGAACGTGTTGTTTCCACCGGGGCTGGGAATCCCTGCCGACACTGTCTGAAGAACATTCCTGAGGGCGAGGAAATGCTGATATTGGCACATCGGCCATTTTTAGAGACACATCCATACGCCGAAACCGGCCCGATCTTCTTATGTGCCGCCCCGTGCGAGCAGTACGGGGGTGAAGCGCTGCCCGAGATTCTGACCACATCGCCCGACTATCTGATCAAGGGCTACGGGCAGGACGACCGGATCGTCTATGGCACCGGCGCGATCACCGCAACGGATCAGATCAGTAAAAAGGTCACGGAGATTTTCACCCGCCCGGACGTTGCATATATCCACGTCCGGTCTGCACGAAACAACTGCTATCAGGCGCGGATAGACCGGGCCTAAAGCTTGACCCGGTGCATGCCCCGGCGCGGCTGGTCCTGATCGGCAGCCGGGGGATCATCCGTGCGGCTGGACGTCAGCGCGAGGAACACATCCTCGAGATCGGCCTCTTCGGTACGGACATCGCGGATACGAATATTGGCCGCGCGCACCGATTCCAGAACCTGTTCGGCGCTGGTCTGGGCGCTTCGATACTGAAGGACAAGGTTGCCATCTTCGCGCAGCGTGGCCTCAACCCCCGGCGTCGCGGGCAGGTCGGCGACCGGGTTGTCCGGCACGATCACCATGGTGCGGCTGTCCATGCGGCCCAGCAGGTTCGCGGTGCTGTCCTGCGCGATCTTTTCGCCATGGTTGATGATGGCGATCTCGTCACACATCTCCTGCGCTTCTTCCAGGTAGTGCGTGGTCAGGATAATGGTCATGCCCTGCTCGTTCAGCTTTCGGACATTGGCCCAAAGCATCTGGCGCAGTTCGATATCCACGCCCGCCGTCGGTTCATCCAAAACCAGAATCCTGGGGTGGTGGACCAGTGCCTTGGCCAGCAACAACCGCCGCCGCATACCACCCGACAGGGTGCGGGCATAGGCTTCGGCCTTGTCGCTCAGGCCAACCAGTTCGAGAATCTCATCGCTGCGGCGCTGCGCCCTTGGCACACCATATAGACCTGCCTGAACCTCCAAAGCGCCGCGCGGTGTGAAGAAGGGGTCAAGGTTCAATTCCTGCGGCATCACGCCGATGGCCGCCCGCGACTGGCGGGGATGCTGATCCTGATCAAAGCCCCAGATCGACACGTTGCCCGCGGATTTTATCACCAACCCGGCCAGAATATTGATCAGGGTGGACTTCCCGGCCCCGTTCGGTCCCAGCAGACCAAAAACCGATCCACGCGGAACCGTAAGATCAATACCTTTCAGCGCCTGCTTTTCGGGCTGGCCCTTGCCGCCGCGATAGGTCTTGCGCAACCCTTCGATCCTGATTGCCGCATCGCTCATGTGGCTCTTGCCCCCGGTTTGCTCATCGCTCATAAACGCACCTAATACATGCCCGCGAGGCCGACAACCGAAGAAGGATCGCCAGCCGTGACCATCGAAGCGCCGGAAACCAAGATCGTCGAAACCGCTCGTGTCGCCTGCGATGGCGGCGAGGGGGCATTGGGCCATCCGCGCGTCTGGTTGCAGATCCCCGAGGATACCGGCTGGGTTGAATGCCCCTATTGCGACTGCAAATACGTGCTGTCTGGCAGCGAGGCATCAAGCTGACAGCGTGACACGTGCCGCGCAGAACGGAGGCCGGATGCTTTGTGCAGTACAGCTTTTGCACCTGTCGGATCAGGAGCCCTTGGCAAAAGGCGGCCACAGAAACGTATACGCGTATCCGGGCCAGCCTGACCTGTTGATCAAGGTAACGCGCCCGCGAACACGTCGAAACCGTTCCTTTTCCAAGCGGTTGATCAGGCGGATCATGCCGGACACCGCATATCGCAACGCCCTGAAAGAGATCGAGTGTGAGCTGAAAGCCGCGTTGAAAAGCGGTGAGGACATTGCGCAACTGCCTTTGGCGCGGTCGTTTGGCGTCGTACAGACGGATGTCGGGCCGGGGGTTGTGGTGGAGCGTGTTCAATCCGAAGACTCCAAACTGGCAAAACATCTGTTGTGGATGTGTGAGCAGCACAAGCTGACCGAGGAAGTCTTGGCCGACCTCAATCGATTTGTTCAAAAGCTGTTCGAATATCAGATCGTGGGGCGCGATATCCACGAACAGAACATCGTCTACGGGCTGCGTGGTCAGGTCCGCATGTTTCTTTTGATTGATGGGTACGGGGAACGTAACCTCATTCCCTTGCGCACGCTGAACCGCCGATTGAATGATCGCTCGCTGAACAAGCAGATGCAGATGATCGCAGATCGCACGGGGTTGCGTTGGGACAAGGCACGCAGGGCATTCAGCACAGCGTAGGTCGACATATCTGCGCCAGATAGATCACCTTCTTGACTGGCTACCCGAGCGCCCCTGTGGCAGAACCATCCCTGACCGACAGGGAGAGCGCGCATGAGCAATTTCGGAAAAGGGTGTCACCTGCATCTGATCGATGGATCGGCCTTTATTTTCAGGGCTTACCACGCGCTGCCGCCGCTAACGCGGAGATCCGATGGCTTGCCGATCGGTGCTGTGTCGGGCTTTTGCAACATGCTGCAGAAATATGTGGAAGGGAACGCCGGGGCGGATGCGCCGACTCATGTGGCGGTGATCTTCGATAAGGGCTCGCACACGTTCCGGAATGATCTTTATGATCAGTACAAGGCTAACCGCGAGGCAATGCCCGAAGACCTGCGCCCGCAGATGCCTCTGACCCGTGAAGCGACGCGCGCCTTCAATATCGCTTGCAAGGAACTGGAGGGTTATGAGGCGGATGACATCATCGCCACGCTGGCGGTTCAGGCGCGTGCGGCGGGGGGCCGTGTGACCATCGTCAGCTCTGACAAGGACCTGATGCAACTGGTCGGTGACGGGGTCGAGATGCTGGATGCGATGAAAAACAAGCGTATCGATCGCGACGGCGTAGTCGAAAAATTCGGCGTCGGGCCGGAGCGCGTGGTGGATGTGCAGGCGCTTGCCGGGGACAGTGTGGATAACGTGCCAGGCGCGCCGGGGATCGGGGTCAAGACCGCAGCGCTGCTGATCAACGAATTTGGTGATCTCGAAACCCTGCTGGACCGTGCGGAAGAGATCAAACAACCCAAACGCCGCCAGACCCTGATCGAGAAGCGTGACCAGATCGAGTTGTCGAAGAAACTGGTGCAACTGGACGAAAACACGCCGCTGGATTTCTCGCTGGACGATCTGGAGGTGAAGGACCCGGATGCCGAAACCCTGCTGGGTTTTCTGGCCGAGATGGAATTTCGGACGCTTACCAAGCGTATTGCTGACAAGCTCGGGGCCGAGGCTCCTGTCATTGCAGATGCGCCCGCGCCTGCCGCCGAGGTTGAGGAAGCCGAAGCGGTTCCGTTCGATGCGTCGAAATACGAATGCGTCAGGGACGCAGGCGCGCTGCAGAAATGGATCGATCAGGCCTATGAACGCGGCTGGGTCGCCGTGGACACCGAAACCACCGGCCTCAATGAAATGATCGCCGGTCTTGTTGGCATATCGCTGTGCGTGGAGGCGGGCGAGGCCTGTTACATTCCGCTGACGCACCGCGATGGATCCGCTGATGATCTGTTCGGTTCGGATGCACTGGCCGAGGGGCAGATGCCGCTGGATGAGGCTCTGACTCTGTTTAAACCGATGTTCGAGGACCCTTCGATCCTGAAAATCGGGCAGAACATGAAATACGATGCCAAGATCTTTGCGCGCTATGGTGTCAACGTTTCGCCGATCGATGACACGATGCTGATGTCCTACGCCATGCATGGCGGAGAGCATGGCCATGGCATGGATACGCTGTCCGAACGGTATCTGAGCCACACACCGATCCCGATCAAACCGCTGCTGGGGTCCGGAAAATCGGCGATTACCTTTGACAAGGTTCCGATTGACGAGGCGACGGCTTATGCCGCCGAGGATGCGGACATAACCTTGCGCCTGTGGAAGCTGTTCAAGCCGCAACTGCATCAGGTTCAGGTGACGACGGTTTATGAAACGCTGGAACGCCCGCTGGTCCCGGTACTTGCCGAAATGGAAATGCACGGCATCAAGGTCGATCGAGATGTTCTGAGCCGAATGTCCAACGCATTTGCACAGAAAATGGCCGGATTAGAGGCTGATATTCACGAACTGGCGGGTGAGAATTTCAACGTCGGTTCTCCTGCCCAGTTGGGCGAAATCCTGTTCGACAAGATGGGGCTTGAGGGCGGCAAGAAGGGCAAGACCGGGAAGTATTCGACTGGGGCCGATATTCTGGAGGATCTCGCGACCGAGCACGAACTGCCGCGCCGGGTGTTGGACTGGCGGCAGTTGTCCAAACTGAAATCGACCTACACCGACGCGCTGCAAACCCATATCAACCCGGATACAGGCCGGGTGCATACGTCGTATTCGATCACCGGGGCCAATACGGGCCGTCTGGCCTCGACCGATCCGAACCTGCAGAACATTCCGGTGCGGACCGAGGAAGGGCGGCGCATTCGCGAGGCGTTCATCGCCGAGCCGGGAAATGTGATGGTCAGTCTGGACTACAGTCAGATCGAACTGCGGATTCTGGCGCATATTGCCGATATCCCCGCCTTGAAACAGGCGTTTTCTGATGGGCTGGACATTCACGCCATGACCGCGTCCGAAATGTTCGACGTGCCGTTGGACGAAATGACACCGGATATTCGCCGTCAGGCCAAGGCGATCAACTTTGGTGTGATCTACGGAATCTCGGGCTTTGGTCTGGCCCGCAATCTGCGTATCCCAAGGGCCGAGGCGCAGGGTTTTATCGACCGCTATTTCGAACGGTTCCCCGGGATACGGAAATACATGGATGACACGGTCGCCTTTGCCAAAGAGCATGGCTATGTGCAGACCTTGTTCGGGCGCAAAATCCATACGCCCGAGATCAACGCCAAAGGGCCGCATGCCGGGTTTTCGCGCCGCGCGGCGATCAATGCGCCGATTCAGGGCACGGCGGCGGACGTGATCCGCCGCGCTATGGTGCGGATGCCGGAAGCGATCAGGGGGTTGCCCGCCAAGATGTTGCTGCAGGTGCATGACGAATTGTTGTTCGAAGTGGCCGAAGACGCTGTGGACGAAACGATCCGTATCGCGCGCGATGTGATGGAAGGCGCGTCCGATCCCGCGGTCAGGCTGGATGTCAAACTGGTTGTCGATGCAGGGAAGGGCGCCAACTGGGCCGAGGCGCACTAACCCGGGGAACGCGCCGCGCATCAGGCCCGGCGGGCCATCTTTGCGGCGGGTCAGGCTTCGGGCCTGACCAGTCGTTCTACCAGCTGTTTCACTGCGGGACCCAGCAGCAGGATCACGGTAAATGCGATTGGCCAGCAAAACATCCAGGATGAGATCCAGTCGCTCAGTGTGCCCGGCCCAAACCCCACCGCCTTAACCGTGGCAATGCCGGTCACCATGCAGGACATCAGACCAGACATGATTAGGCCGTACAGGGCATGAGCGTAACGAGCGGGTATCATCCGGTTATCCTGTCAGTTGATTGCCCCCCATGTGTGGCATTTCAGGCCTGAATTCCAGTACCCCATCCCTGCATCCAGCCCAGCGAGGCTGCGGTTCGGTCTGTTGACGGTGTGTATTCGGCGCTGACCCACCCAATATAGCCGCAGCAATCCATTGCATCGAAAAGCGCGGGAAAATCCGTGTCACCGCGCCCCGGTTCAGCGCGGTCGGGGGCCGCCCCGATCTGTGCATGAGTGACAAGGGGGTGAAAACGGTCCCAGATTGCAAGCGCATCACCGTGGATCATTTCTGCGTGAAAGCTGTCATATTGCAGGCCGAGATTTGGGCGATCCACGCGGTCCAGCACATTGGCGGCCAGATCATAGTCATTCAGAAAATATCCGGGTTGCGACGTCGTGTTCAGCGGTTCGATCGTGAATTTCTGCGTGGGCGCGAAATCAGCGGCCCATTGAAGATTTCGCACAAAGGTCTCAAACGCTGCTGAGCCTTCTGCATAGCCGGACATGATGTGGATCTGACCCGCGCGCAGCACCTGCGCATATCTCAGGACCCGGCGGATATCGGTCTGAAACCGGGCTTCGCCGCCCGGAACGGCGGCATAGCCGGGCTGTCCGCCTGTGTAATTGGGCGGTGGGGCATTGATCAGCAATAGCTCAAGCCCGTTCTCCAGCAGGGCGCGGCTGGTTTCACGGGCCGCCAGATCGTATGGAAACAGTATTTCCACGGCCGAAAACCCAGCTCGCGCGGCCGCCTCGAACCTTTCCAGATACGGAAGTTCGGCAAACAGAAGCGAGATATTTGCGGCAAATCTTGGCATGTGCTCGGTGTTCCTTTCGCCGGGACCTTAGACCCGGGGTGATGTCCGGGAAAGGGACTGAAAACGACAGATTGTCGAAAATCGACCAGAATAGCGGTGGCACATCGCCGACCGTCGGGCCTGTGCGGCGAATCAATTTTGCGACGCCCTGCCAACAGAAGGTCTGAAATTCATGGCGATGAGCTCTGAAACCGTTCGCGGTCAATCCGCGTCTGTGCCCCAAGGCCAGAGCTCTGCCTTGTCGGGCAATGGCCTGGCGGTTGCGTCCATGCTGTGCTGGGCTGCCGGGTTTCCGGCAGCTGAGGTTTTGCTTCAAAGCTGGCCCCCGGTCGCCCTGTTGGCGGCGCGCCTGGCTTTGGCGGTGCTTGTTCTGGTGCCGGTCTGGATCCTGATCGACGGTCCGACACGTGTTCTTCGCGCACGGTGGCGGCACGCGCTGTTGGTGGGCGGGCTTGGCATAGGCACCGGCATGTTCCTGATCATCCTCGCACAGAAACTGACGGATCCCGTCACCGTCGCGATCATCGCGTCCTGCGCCCCGCTGACGGCGACCCTGCTCGAGCTTGCCGCAGGTACGCGGCGTCTCAAGTGGAACTTTGCCCTTGGCGTTGCTGTATCGATTATCGGAGGCCTGATCGCCACCAGTTCAATGGCCCCGGCGCAGCTGGGCTTGGGCGCGGTCTGCGCCGTGCTTTCAACGGCTCTGTTCTGTTGGGCTAGTCAGGCAACGGCGAGGGATTTCCCCGAACTGAGCCAGACCGGGCGCACCACGATCGTTTTTGTCGGTGGTCTGGTCATGGCGACCATTCTGATGATCCTGTCGCATCAGTTGGGGATGGATATTCTGCCGTCTGCTCCGATTGACGTTGATCAGGTCGGGATGCTGGCGATCTATGCGCTGATTTCGATGGGGATCAGTCAGATTCTGTTTGTCGGTTCCATCGCAAGGCTGGGCGTCGCGCTGGCCTCGTTTCACATCAACATCGCGCCGTTCTACGTGATGCTGATCATGGTGATGCTTGGAGATGAGTGGAACTGGACCCGCGCGCTGGGCGCGGGCATCGTCGCGCTGGCGGTTGTGCTGGCACAAGACCGAAGATCGGTGCGCCTGGCCTAGTTACGCTCCAGCGCATCAGACTGGATCAGGGGAAAGAAAACGCCCCCGGACCAGACGCCGAACCAGCCGTCATGGTCAGTGCCGATATCTACAAGGCGGTAAAAGCTTTTGCGGTCAACGCGCGCCTCAAGGTTTGCGCGCATCAATATGTAAAGGGACGGCTCATTCGTTTCCGGATCGATGACAATGCGGATCGGATGATCGGGCCCTGCGGCAGCTCTATCGCCCACCTGGGTTGTGAACGTCAGGACTTGCACACCGCTTTCATTGGTGTTGTCAAAGTCCACGGCGACAAAGGGTGCATCCTCGACGGTGATTCCCACCTTTTCGACCGGGGTCACCAGAAAATACTTCCCGTCTTCTTTCTTAAGAATTGAGGAAAAAAGCTTCACAAGCTCGAAACGGTTGATGGGTGAACCTAAATAACTCCACGAACCATCTTTGGCGATACGGATGTCCAGATCGCCGCAAAACGGAGGATTCCAAAGGTGAACGGGCGGTAAACCCCGCCTTTTGACTGATTTGACCGAGGCCGCAAGACCATCGGGAGAAGGTGTCACAGGTTTTTGTCCGCTCATTGCTTTTGCCATTTCCTGTCGGCGCGATACACTTCAATCATATTCGTCCACGGAAGGGAAAACCATGTCCGAACCTGCCGACCTCGTCGCCGAGATCGAAGCGCTGGAAAACAAGCTGCAAGAGGCCAAGACCTCGATCACCCGCCGCTTTATCGGGCAGGAGAGGGTCGTGGACCTGACACTGACGGCGCTTTTATGTGGTGGTCACGCATTGTTGATCGGTCTGCCCGGGCTGGGTAAAACGCGGCTGGTGGAAACGCTGTCGACCGTGATGGGCCTGCATGGCAATCGCATCCAGTTCACGCCTGACCTGATGCCTGCCGATATTCTGGGGTCCGAAGTTCTGGATACCGCCGATGATGGCAGCCGTCATTTCCGGTTCATCCCCGGCCCGATTTTCTGCGAATTGCTGATGGCGGACGAGATCAACCGCGCCAGCCCGCGCACCCAGTCGGCGCTGCTGCAGGCGATGCAAGAGCGCACGGTGACGGTCGCGGGCGAAGATCGCTCGCTGGGTGTCCCGTTCCATGTGCTGGCAACGCAGAACCCGATCGAACAGGAAGGTACATATCCATTGCCCGAAGCGCAGCTGGACCGGTTCCTGGTTCAGATCGATGTTGAATACCCGGATCGCCAAACCGAACGGGACATTCTGTTGGCGACGACGGGCGTGGAAGAAGACGAGGCCAGCCAGATTTTCACCAAAGAGGAATTGCTGGCGGCACAGGTCCTGTTGCGCCGGATGCCGGTGGGTGAATCGGTGGTCGAACTGATCCTTGATCTGGTCCGCGCCTTCCGCCCCGAAGAACCGGGCGTTTCGGACCGTGTTTCTGAAACAGTCGCCTGGGGCCCTGGCCCCCGTGCGGCACAGGCGCTGATGATGACCGTACGCGCCCGCGCGATGTTGCAGGGGCGTCTGGCGCCCAATGCCGAGGATGTGCTGGACATGGCGCGTCCGGTACTCAGCCATCGCATGGCGCTGAACTTTGCAGCGCGTGCGCGTGGCGACAGTCTGGCCAGCCTGATCGACACCACCGCCGCCGGATTGGTGCGTACCGAGGCCGCGGCGTGAATGCCGCGCTGACCCTTCGTGAAAGATCCGAGGCCGAGGCGTCCCGGCTGCCGCCCCTTTTGGCGCGGGCCGAACATCTGGCCGGAACCGTCTTGCTGGGTGACCACGGGCGACGGCGTTCGGGCCTGGGCGACGATTTCTGGCAATACCGCCCGGCGCAGGCCGGTGACAGTCGCCGTCTTATCGACCACCGACGCTCGGCGCGGGGGGATCAGCAGTTCGTGCGCGAGCGGGAATGGCAGATCGCCCAGTCGATCATGCTGTGGGTGGATCAGGGTGCATCGATGCGGTTTGCCTCGGACAGGGCGCTGCCGGCCAAGGCGGACCGGGCGCGGCTGCTGGGTCTGGCGACAGCGATCTTGCTGGTGCGGGGTGGTGAGCGCGTCGGACTGACCGGCACCACGCTGCCGCCGCGGCGGGGCAACGCCCAGATCATCCGGCTGGCGCAAGCCTGGTCCGAGGACACCGAGGTCGACTATGCACCACCGGAACACCGGGCCATGGTTCCGCATGCCCGGGCTGTGTTCATCTCTGATTTCCTGGGTCCGCTGGATGAGGTTGAACTGGCGCTCACCAAGGCTGCGGATCGCGGCGTTCGCGGTGTGTTGCTGCAGGTTCTGGACCCCGGCGAGGAGACCTTTCCCTTCCAGGGACGCACTATTTTCGAAAGCGTCGGTGGCTCGGTCCGGCATGAAACCCTCAAGGCCGGAGATCTGCGCGACCGCTATCTTGGCAGGTTGGCCGCGCGCAAGGATGCGCTGACACAGCTTTGTCGTGCAACTGGCTGGCAACTGGGTCAGCACCACACCGGTGAAAGCGCGCAAGCGGCTCTGTTGTGGCTCTATCGTGCGTTAGACGGGGGTACGCAATGACGGTTCTGGCAGGCATCGGATTTACAGCCCCATGGGTGCTGCTGGGCCTTCTGACCCTGCCGATCCTGTGGCTGATTCTGCGCGCCGTGCCACCGGCACCCATTCGCCGACTGTTCCCGGCGGTTACATTGCTACTTGGGTTGAAAGATGACGAAAGCGTCTCGGACCGGACCCCGTGGTGGCTGCTGCTGTTACGGATGCTGGCGGCGGCGGCGATCATCATCGGGCTGGCCGGGCCGGTTCTGAACCCGTCGCGCGATCAGGCAGGATCGGGGCCGCTTCTGATGGTTCTGGACGCCAGTTGGGCCGGTGGAACGCGTTGGTCAGCTACGCTGGATCAGATCGACGCGCAATTGACCGAGGCCGGCCGTGCCGGTCGCCCCGTATCGATTTTACGCCTGACCGACCCGGAAACACCTGTATTTCAGGCCGCTGAGGCATGGCGCGGGCGCCTGCCGGGCCTGATGCCGATGCCTTGGCAGCCCAACCCGAAACAGTTGGATCAGGTATTGGCGGCGCTAGCCGATGTTGACGGCGGGTTCGAGACACGCTGGTTCAGCGACCGGCTGAACTACCCCGGCCACGACCGGATGTTGTCCGCCCTACAGGGTCGCGGGAGCGTCACGGTCTACCGCCCGTCTGCGCCGATTTTTGCACTATTGCCCGCAGCGTATCAGGACGGCGTTATTCAGGTGACAGCGCTGCGGTCGGAACCCGGACCGGCCATGTCGCTGACGATCCTGGCTCAGGGCCGCGACCCCGCAGGTGCAATGCGCGTTCTGCAATCGGTCGATGTGACGTTCGAGGATGGTGAAAGCCAGGCGCAGGTTGATCTGTCACTGCCTTCCGAGTTGCGCGCCCGGATTACGCGGTTCGAAATTCAAGGCCAGCGCTCAGCCGGGACCACGACGCTGACCGATGACAGCCTGAGGCGGCGCGAGGTTGCCCTGATCGCCGGTACGCTGAACCGCGAGGGGTTGGAGTTATTGTCACCGCTGCATTATCTCACGCAGGTTCTCAGACCGACCGCTGATTTTGTCGATGGCGGTCTGCTGGACGTGTTGCCTGCTAACCCTGATGTGATCGTGCTGGCCGATGTGGCCAAACTCTCTGACACGGAACAGGCTGAACTGGTTCAATGGGTCGAACAGGGTGGGCTGTTGCTGCGCTTTGCCGGCCCGCGCATGGCGGCAAGTGATCTGGGCCGCAAGGATGAGGACGCCTTGCTGCCGGTTCGTCTGCGAAGCGGCGGGCGTTCGGTCGGCGGCGCGATGAGTTGGGGAGAAGCCAAGGGGTTGGCGCCATTTGTCGAAGGCTCGCCATTCTATGGCCTGCAGATCCCCGGTGATGTGACTGTCACTACGCAGGTCATGGCCCAACCAGACCCTAATCTGGCCGATCGGGTGATTGCATCGCTGTCTGACGGAACGCCGCTGGTCACGCGAAAGACATTGGGTCTGGGCCAGGTCGTCCTGTTTCACGTCACGGCTGACGCGGAATGGTCGACTGTTCCACTGTCCGGTTTGTTTGTTGAAATGCTGGACCGTCTGGCCGTGGCCTCGGCCGCAAAATCCCGGCAGGAGGCTCAGTTGCAGGGCACCGTCTGGGAGCCGATTCAAGTTCTGGACGGGTTCGGGTCGCTTTCGGATGCGGGCAATCTGGCCGGGGTGGACGGTGTTGATCTAGTATCTCGGGCGGTCGGTCCGGAATTGCGGCCGGGACTGTATGAAAGCGGTAAACAGAAACTGGCGCTGAACGTGCTGACCGATGACGCGACATTCCAGCCGGTGGTTTGGTCTGGGGATGTGACGATCAGGGGGCAGGAGGTTAACACGGAAACCCCGATCGGGGGCCTGTTGCTGAGCCTTGCGCTGCTGTTGCTGACCGTGGACGTGATCGCCTCGCTGGCCTTGTCCGGGCGGTTGGGCATGGCGCGTACGGTGGTGGTGGCCCTTGGCGCATTGATGCTGACCCCCGAGGTACAGGCCCAATCACCCGAAGACACCGAATTTGCGCTAAGCGCCACGCAGGAACTGGTTCTGGCTCATGTACTGACGGGTGACGAGAATGTGGATGCGATTGCAGGGGCCGGTATGCGCGGGCTTTCGCAAACGCTGTTGTTCCGAACTTCCGTGGAACCAGCCGAGCCAATCGGCGTCGATCTGGAACGCGACGAACTTGCGTTCTTTCCGCTTCTTTACTGGCCCATTACACCGGACCAGCCTCAGCCTTCCTCCGAGGCGTACGCGAAACTCAACGCGTATCTGCGCTCGGGTGGAATGATCCTGTTTGATACCCGCGACTCGGATGTGGCCCGTTTTGGCGCCGCCAGTCCAAACGGGCGCAAGCTTCAACAATTGGCCGGACCTTTGAATATCCCGTCGTTAGAGCCTGTTCCGCGCGATCATGTTCTGACACGTGCCTTTTATCTGCTGCAGGATTTTCCTGGACGATATGGTGGGGCCGAGGTCTGGGTCGAAGCCGCGCCGCCGGATGCGGAACAGATCGAAGGGATGCCGTTCCGAAACCTTAACGACAATGTCACCCCGGTGGTGATCGGCGGCAATGACTGGGCCGGTGCCTGGGCCATCGACCGAAACGGGCAGGCCCTGCTGCCGGTTGGCCGCGGTTATGCCGGCGAACGTCAGCGCGAACTGGCAAATCGTTTCGGTGTGAACCTGGTCATGCACGTTCTGACCGGGAACTATAAATCCGATCAGGTCCATGTGCCCGCTTTGCTAGACAGGTTGGGGCAATGACCGGAACCGTCATCTTTGATCCGCTGATCCCATGGACGGTATTGGCCATTGTCGCCGGGGTTGCGCTGGGCGGCGTCATTCTTGCGCTGTGGCGCGGACTATCCGGCTGGGCCTTGCGCGGGTTGGCGGCTTTGGTCGTTGTCGCGGCGCTGTCCGGTCCGGTCTATCAGGTCGAGGATCGCGCGCCTTTGACGGATATCGTCCTGATGATCGAGGATGAAAGCGCCAGTCAGACCCTGTCGGATCGCGCCGATCAGACGGCACGGGCCGCAGAGGAACTGGCGGCAGAAATCGAATCCCGCGACAATACCGAACTGCGCCGCATCGCCGTCGGCAACGGTGACGGGGATGAAGGCACGCGGGTGATGGCTGCCCTCAACGAGGCGCTGGCGGAAGAACCCCGTGCGCGCATCGCCGGGATACTGGTGGTCTCGGACGGTATCGTGCATGACGTCGATCAGGCCCCGGACCTGCCCGCGCCATTGCATCTGCTGCAAACCGGCCGTGCCGGCGATTGGGACCGTCGACTGATTGTCCGCAACGCGCCTGCCTTTGCCATTATCGGAGAGCCCGTGACGCTGACCTTGCGGGTCGAGGACAGCGGCGCCGCACCTGCCGGAGCAGTCACCGCGCCGCTTGAAATCTCGGTCGACGGGGCCGCGCCGGAAAGCTTTAGCATTCCCATCGGGGTGGATGTCGAGCTTCCCATAACGCTCCCACATGGTGGGCGGAACGTCATCCAGTTCTCGGTGCCGCAGGCCGAGGGCGAGTTGACCGATCGCAACAATACCGCGCTGATTCAGATGAACGGTGTCCGTGATCGGCTGCGGGTTTTGCTTGTTTCCGGAGAACCGCATCCGGGCGGGCGGACATGGCGTAACCTTCTGAAATCGGACAGTTCTGTTGATCTCGTCCACTTCACCATCCTGCGTCCACCGGAAAAACAGGACGGGGTGCCGGTGGACGAGCTGTCTTTGATCGCCTTCCCGACGCGCGAGTTGTTTCTTGAGAAGATCAACGATTTCGACCTGATCATCTTTGACCGCTACAAGCGTCGCGGCATCCTGCCCGCGATCTATCTGGACAATGTCACCAACTACATCAACGAAGGCGGCGCGGTTCTGATTGCAGCCGGGCCGGATTTTGCGACGGCTGACAGCATTTTCCGATCTCCGCTTGCTCCGATCCTGCCCGCGCAGCCGACAGCGCGTGTGATCGAGGAACGCTATGTGCCGAAAGTCACGGATCTTGGTCAGCGCCACCCGGTTACAACCGATCTCGGCGATCCCGAAACCTGGGGCGCGTGGCTGCGTCAGATCGATGTCAAACACCGGTCAGGTGAGGCGTTGATGTCCGGGGTTGATGATCGGCCGTTGCTGGTGCTCGACCGTGTGGGCGAAGGACGCGTGGCGCTTTTGGCGTCGGACCACGCCTGGCTGTGGAGCCGGGGCTTCGAAGGCGGTGGCCCACAACTGGAACTGCTGCGCAGGCTTGCGCATTGGATGATGAAAGAACCCGAACTTGAGGAAGAAGCCCTGTGGGCCGAAGCTAACGGTCAGGTCATGCGCATCATCCGCCAGACGCTCAGCGATGAGGTTGGAACCGTGACCGTGACACGCCCAAATGGCGAAACGCTGGACATCACGCTTGATGAGGTGTCACCGGGACGGTTCGAGGCCCAATATATCGGACCTGAGATCGGGCTCTACCGCCTTGAAGAAGATGAGAATTCAGCGGTGATCGGTCTTGGGCCCGCTGCGCCGAAAGAGTTCGAGCAGACGATAGCAACCGGCGACCTGCTGGAACCGCTTCTGGCAGATTTGCGCGGTGGTGTTGTCCGTCTGGAGGACGGGCTGCCGTCGATCCGCAATGTGCGCGCCGGGCGGCCGGCCTCGGGGCGCGGCTGGATCGGTCTGACCCAAAGAAACGCCTATGAGACGCGCGATGTCACACAGGCCGGGTTGCTGCCGCCCTGGCTGGTCTTGCTGTTGGCTGGCGGGTTCCTGCTGGCTGGTTGGCTGCGTGAGGGGCGGGGATAAGCTACTCGAATATCACGCTGACGGTAGGATTGCCGGGCAGGCCGTCATACCTGACGGACGCGCCGCCTTTGCCTTTGGCAGGTGGAAACAGCGGTCCGAACGACCCAACCGAAATCAGATCGCCGGGCGCAAATTCGATCCCTTTTGACATCAGCCAGAGTGCCGCGTTTGCCGGATGACCCAACACGGCTGTGCCAGGCGCCTGTGCCAGAACCTCACCGTCGGCAGCGCTAAGCGTGACCGTCATGCCCATCAAATCCTGCGACATGGCGGCGGGATCGGTGACGGCGATTTCAGACCCTAAAACGCCGAGTTTCGGCGCAACCCCGATTGCGGTCAGGGTGACGGGGGTAATGGGTTCTCCGTCGGCCAGGGTCAGGTCAGGCAGTTCGATGAAGGGGCGAACAGACGAGACATGTTCCATCACTTCGTTGGGTGTGGTTGCCTGATTGATCGCTGCGTCGCCGACCACCAGGATCAGGTCCGCCTCGAATACCGGGCGGGCCCCCCAGTTTTCTGAAACACTTGCCCCGTCATCCAGCATCATGTCGCGATACAGAATACCCTGAACCGGTTCACTTGCTCCAAACCTGTCCTGCGCGGGTTTGCTGGTCAGGCCCGCCTTGTAGCGAATCAACGGTCCAAGATGCGGCTGCATCGCAGTGACAAGTTTCGCCTGCGTGCAAAGCGCATCCGCCATGCTTCCGTCCGGGGTCAGAGCAACGGTAGGTGTGTTCGTAAGATAGTCCTGAACAAACCGGTCGATCTGGGCGTCAGACGCGCATTCAGCCGCTGTCTGAGTGGCCGTCAAAGCAAGAACAAAAACAAGCCAATTGCGCATTCGTTTTCTCCCGTCATCTGATCTTGAACGAAACCCTGTCGGATTTGCCCAGTGCATCCACCACGACAAGGGCGGTGTGTCCGGGCCCGGGGTTGGGAATTTCAAACTCTCTGTGGTGCTGGCCGGTTACGACGGGCACGCCGTCAGACAGGACGGAAAACGGCCCGGTTCCGCCCCTCAGCTTCAGCGTAAGGGAGGCTCCATTTGTCTCTAACAAGGCATCTTTGGGCGGAAACAGAAGTTGCGGCGCAGAAGGGTCCGCCTCAAAAGCAGCTTGGCGAGGGCGGAACCGCCGCAAAGGCTGGGGCAGTTGCGCGGCACCGACAAGCAGGGTTGATGGCGGCGGCGGCGGCATCGGAGTGAATTTGGGTTTCAGAAGACCGAAGGCTTCAAACAAAACTGGGGCCGCAAGCGCGCCGCCAAACGCGCCGGGCACCGGTGTGCCGTCCGCCCGCCCCAGCCAGACACCGATGACGTGACGGCCGTCATAGCCGATCGCCCAGGCGTCCCGGTGCCCGTAAGAGGTTCCGGTCTTATATGCCAATACACCGGATTGCGCACCTGATGGCGGGGTCAGTCCGGTCAGAATATTGCCAACCTGCCAGGCCGCCGGTTCCGACAGGACACGTCGCGTATCGGCGTCGCCATCCAATGCCCGATAGTGCAAGACGGGGCCTTGGCCACCTGCCGCCACCACCGCAAAAAGCTGCACAAGATCGTGCAGGCTAAGCCCGATACCGCCAAGCGAGATCGCCAGGCCCGGTGCGCCTCCGTTGAGGCGCGGTTCGGTGTTGGCACGCTGCAAGGCGTCCATGACGCGGGCAGGTCCCAGCTCCTGCGTCAGGCGCACCACCGGGATGTTCAGCGATAGTTGCAGCGCATCGCGAATACGCACGTCACCCCTGAACACGCCGTCGAAGTTGCGGGGTGCATATCGCCCGAACATCACCGGGCTGTCGCTGATCAGGGTTTCCGGATGCGCCAGACCCTGGTCGAAGGCCAGTCCATAGATCAGGGGTTTCAAGGTTGATCCGGGTGAACGCAACGCCTGCGTCATGTCCACAAACCCCTGACGCGCGTCCTGATAACCCGCCGACCCGACCGAAGCCAGAATCGCGCCGGTTTCATGGTCAGCCACGATCATTGCGCCGGAAACGCGGGGTCCGGCCCGTTTAGCGGCCTGCGCGATCAGCGGTTCCAACTTTGCCTGCAACGCCCCGTCCAGGGTCAGGTCCTGCGCCAGAGCTTCGGGCAACCCCGCACGGGCCCGGTCCGTCAGGTGGGGTGCCAGCTGGGGAAAGGGCCGCATTCTGGTTGGCACCGGGTCTGCCATGGCGCTTTGCATCTCGGGTCTGGACAAATGACCATTGCGATGTAGCCGTTGCAAAACCCGGTCGCGGGCTTTGCGCCCTGCTTGAAGATTGCGGTCGGGTCGCCGTGCCTCGGGGGATTGTGGCAGGGCGATCAACAAGGCCGCCTGCGCAGGCGTCAAACGGGACGGATCCTTGCCGAACCACGCCCGACTGCCCGCCCGGACCCCTTCAAGATTTCCACCATAAGGGGCATGGGTCAGATACAGCGACAGGATCTGATCCTTGTTCAGGCGCTGTTCCAACGCCAAAGCCACCCGGATCTGGCGGAGCTTACCGCTCCACCGACCTGTCGGGCCATCCTCAATCAGGCGGGCAACCTGCATGGTCAGGGTCGATCCGCCGGAAACAGGTCGGCCGTTCCAAAGCGACTGCGCCCCGGCCCGCGCCATGGCCAGCGGATCGATGCCGGAGTGAGCGCGAAACCGTTTGTCCTCGTACCGGATCAGCATGTTGACAAAACCCGGATCGACCGGGCCATGCTGCATCCGCCAGATACCGTCCGCCACCGGAAATGCGCGCAGCAGATCACCGTTCCGGTCCCGCATCTCGACCGAGGTTTCTGTCAGAACCACAGGCAGCGATGTGGCGTCGACCCAGTCCGCAAAGCGGTCGCGGGCAAAGCCGGTCACATACAAAAACCCCGCAAGTGCCAAGAGCAGAAGGCTGACCCTAGGCATCGGCCTTGCCAAAACTTCGATATGTTTGACCCCCGATCATTCGACCACAACGCGCCCAGTGTTTGTGTGCGCCCGGTTCTGCGGACGGTACATATCCTCGACCGAGGCCGCCGGGTGATGAAAGGCACCGGGTGTTACGGCGCGTGCCACATACGCAAGCGTGACCGGCTTGCGGTCCTGCAAGTCAACCGCCGCCAAAAAACGGTCAGACCGGAATTCGGTATGCCTGGCTTCGGACAAATCCAGCCAGTCCAGCGACCGCACATCACCCGAACGCAACAGGTTGGGATTGTCGATCTCGATACCAGCGGCCAGCGGGTCGTCGATCATCAGGCGCGCACCGCCATCCTCGAAGGGCGTGACGGTCAGAACCGTGACAAATCGCGTGCCCACCGAAAGTGCGGACTGGTCCAGCGGTTCACCTTCCATTGAGAAATACACCCGCTCGATCGCATATCCGGTGCCGCCCGCCGCAAGTGGGACGTCGGGTATTCCCGTCACCGTCATCGTGATGTCCGTGGCCTGTCCGTCCGCGGCAGTTATGTTCAGTACATCGTCGCTGTCCGAATGCAGGACCTGCACAAACGGCCCCTCGACCGGCGCACCGTTCACACGCAGCCCGGCGCTTTCCGGGTTCGAGATCAGCGCATGCGCCGCCAGCAGCGACCATGATGCCTCTTGCGTTGACAAATGCGCCGGGGCGGAACTGACCCGCCGGATCAGATCGTCCCGGTCGATCACCTCGCTGCCTGCGTCCACGGCCAGCGTCAGCAGTCCGGCCGCATCGCGCAGTTCGGTTCCGTAATCGGTGCGCCAGTAGCTTTGATTTTGATCCGGCCGCTCAGCCAGCAGCTGGGCAGCCCGTGCAAACATCCTGTCCGCTCGTGTCTGATCCCCGTAAGAGGCCAACGCCGCCCCAAGCTGAGCGGCTGCCAGAGGCGTGGCGAAGGCATCACCCTTGACGTCGGCGTAATAGCGCAGATCGCCCATGGATGCCGCGCTTTCGCGGGCCAGAACCATCAGCGCATAAGCGATGTCTTGCCCGCCTTCGTCGAAATCAGGGGCATAGCTGATCCTGTTTCGCAGGTTGTCCATCGCCTGTGCAAAGGCACGGTCCGGCACTGTATGACCCTGCGCACGGGCGCGGGACAGGAAGTCGGTGACATAAGCATCCAACCAGAAATCGCCGCCTTGGGCGCGCCACAGCCCAAAGGCACCATTCGAGGTTTGCCGGGTCAGTATGCTGCGGATGGCCGTGCTGATCCGCGCTTCGATCGCCGGTCCGTTCCCCAGCCCCGAGGCCTGGGCGACCGAAGACAAATACAGCAGCGGCAGCGCCTGACTGGTGATCTGTTCGGTGCAGCCATATGGGTACCTGTTTAACCAATCCAGCAGGCCGGGCGTGTCGAATTTCGCCAGCGGACCGGCGGACAGGATCGCCTTGACCGATCCGGGCCGGAATCCGTCGAAGACATCCTGCGAAAACAGAAAGCTGTCACCCGCGCCCAGCGAAAACCGGCGTGTCAGAGCAACGGCAGGATCGTTTGCGCGAACCGGCATCCGCAACGTCTGAGACAGATCGCGGCCGTCCGGTGTTGTGATTGACAGGTTGATCTCAGGGTCACCAACCGCAGTTGCGCGAATTGGAACTTCCAAAACGGTCTTGCCGCCGGGTTGCAACGTGAAACTGGTCGGGGTTGCGGCCAGTTCCAGCCCGGCCGAAGCCGCCAGACCCAGTGCCATTTCACCTGCCGGGCCGTCGGCATGCACGATCTCCAGCAGCATCCGGCTTTGGTCGCCAGGGGCCAGAAAACGTGGCAGGCTGGCCGATACGACAACCGGGTCGCGAACGATCATCTCAGCTTCCGCCTGACCGACCGCGCTGCGCGACCAGGCAACCGCCATCAGACGCACGGTGCCGTTGAAATCGGGCAGAGGTATGTCCAGTTCGACTTCGCCTGCCTCATCGACCTGAACCGGACCGTTGAATACGGCCATCAGATCCTGTGTCGGCGGTGGCGACTGCCGTCGCATACCAGCGTCACTGTCACCACCAGAACGAACGAGACCCATGGTCCCGTTCATCCCGTCGATCAGTCGGCCATAGACGTCCCGCAATTCGACGCCCAGACGGCGTTGTCCGAAGTAATAGGATTGCGGGTCCGGTGTTTCAAAACCCGTGAGGTTCAGGATACCGACATCTACCGCTGCCAGCGTCAGCCAGACGGGGTCATTGGCCGGGGCGTTTTCGACCCTGATGCGGGTCTTTTGCACTTGTCTTGGCGTCGCAAGCTCGGGCACCTCAATCCCGACCTGCAGCCTGCGCCCGACCGGTTCAACACTGGCGTGAGCGATCCCCATGGCCCTGGCCGGGTTCTGGCCGGCGGATACGTCCATCGGCCGGATCAGTGTGGCGGCGACATAGGCGCCCGCGCCCCATTCCGGCGTGACATCGATGGGAACAACGGTTTCACCTTCAGGGACTTCGATCATCTGGCGTTGGATCAGCCGGTTCGACAGAACCTCGATCTGCGCAACACCTGCCATGCGGGCCACTATCCTCAGCTGTGCGGTGTCACCGGGGCGATAGCTGTCACGGTCCAATGACATGTCCAACCTGTCCGGAGTGCTTGTGGCGTCGGCGGCCTGGTACCAGCCCGCGTAGAAATCGAAGGCCGCTTCGGCGTATGCGCCATCGATCCGCTGCACCACAAGCTCGTACCGGCCCCAATCGACCGCGGATGTCAAAGTCAGCGGGTCTGAGAGAAACTCGGCCTCTCCGGTGGCGATCCGTGTGCGCCGGGTGGTGGGTTCCCACTTCCATTCTCCGTACAGCTGGTACCACTGATACCGGGTTTCAATCCGGTTCAGGGTCCAGCGCAGGCGCATCGGGGTTGCCGACAGGTCGGGCGACAGTCCGACGACCTGAAATCCGGCTTCGGTGCCTTCAGGCACAACACCGTCAAACAGTGGTTTGATTCCTATGACCGGCTGCGTTGGCCGGACCGGAGCCGTCAGGCGACGCTCGACCGGTCGTCCAGACCCGTCTGCCAGCCGGGCAATCACCGTGGCTTCAACGGGCTTGCCCTCAGTCTCTAATACAGGGATTTCCACCGCGACAGTTGCCAGACCGGCGGCGTCGGTGCGCGTATTGCCGAAATAGGTGCTTTTGGTGGAAACCGCTGCATCATAGCGGCCAAACCGATACCCGTCATATCCGGAAACCGCTTCCGCCGGGCGCGCGAGGACCTGGCCGTCGATGTTCAGATCCGAACCCGGTGCACCGAACAGATAGCGGGCTTCGATCCGCAGAGGCGGGTTGTCGCCGGGATGCAGCGGGGCGTCCGGCAAGGACAGGTCGAAGTCAATCCGCTCGGGCAGGAAGTCTTCAATCAGTACGGTCTGCTGCGCTAGCGCATCAGCCTTCGGGTCCGACTTGACTTCGATCCGCCATGTTCCGCGCGGTGCATCCATAGCCACGGGCAACGCAAAAACATGACCTCCGGCAACACCGCCGCCCGACACGGCGCGTCGATATTCAACCCCGTCCGGGCGGTGCAGTATGGCGGTCAGCGGCAAACCCTCGATGGCCTGCGCCTGATCGTCACGCGTCAGGGCCGTCAGGTGAATCGTTTCACCGGCGCGGTAGGCGCCCCGGTCGGTGGTCAGAAAGACATCGATTGGTCCGGCTGGTGCCCGACCCTCGACACCACGGTCGGACAAGTCAAAGGCCGGGTCGGTCAGCGACAGGAACCCGATATCGCTGTCACCATCGACAGCCACGACCAGCGCGGGCGAGCTTGCCCCCGTTCCCCGAACAAGACCGGCATCAAACAGGGCATGGCCGTCGGCATCCGTCTTGGCCCGGGCAATAACCGCATTTGCATTCGAGATCACCGAAACCTCGATCCCTTCGCGGGGTGCGGCGTCGGTCAGGCCACGGACCGTGACATGCAGGCCGCCCGTGCCTTGAGCTGTTGAGAGACCCAGATCAGACAGAACGAACCACTGCGTTGCTGACGGGTCGTCGTAGGGGTCACTGCCGGGTACCCGCGCGGACAGCGTGTAGATACCGGCCGATTGATCAGCAATCGCCTCAGCCAGCGGCAGGCGCGCTGTCATGGTCTGGTTCAGCTGGTTTTCGACTTCCGCTGTGCCTGTCCAGATATCCTCGGCAATCTCGTTGCTGAACTCGCGTTCTTCCCATTCGCTGAGGGGGCGGCCGAAAAAGCCCTGCTGAACCGCACGCAACAGGTTCCGGTCACTGATACGGCGCAAGGTCAGATCCAGTTCGGCGACGTTGACCGTTTCAACGGGCAAGGCCGCATCCGCTGACTTAGGCAGCACATATCCGCGCCCGGGAAACCGGGCCGTTGGCGAACGGTCGCGCACGTAGTGGGTCAGGCTGACGTTGCGGTTCAGCACTTCTCCCGAGGCGGCTGGCAACCCCTCGCGCAAGGTGAACTGATACCGCGCACCATGCGCGACACCATCGACGCAAAGCTGCTTCTCGTCTGCCTGCACCACCAGACCATCGACGCTGCGCTGAACAAAGGGGTCATAGTCGACACCGGCCTTGATCAGCGGTTCCGAGAATTCAACACAGATGCGCGGCGCGGCAGCATCGCTTTCAACGCTGCTGTCCACAACCCGGAACCCGTATTTGCCGATCGCCTGATCCAGAGCGGCCAGAACATCCTCGCGCGGCTGAAGCTGCTGGGCCAGTCGCAGCGCAGGGATCATGTCACGCCCGCGTTCGACAGCTTCAAGCGCGTTCGACAGGATTATCAGTGCTGATACCTGAGCGCCCTCTGATTCCGCGCGCAAGTATCCGTTTATGGCGGCGCCAAGCGCCCGATCGTGAAGGACATTTTTTTCGTTCCAACCCGACGCTTCGATGGCAAGCAGCAGGCGGGCGTAATCTGTCCACAGGTCAGAGGCATCATTGATCGACAGGGCCACACCGGTCCACTGCATGGCCAGAGCCGGCGTATTGGCGGCGCGGGCCGCGTTCATCGCGTCTTCGGCATTGAACCCGCCGACCGAGTGCAGAAATCCAAGGTTCCTGGCCTGATCACGTGCCCTTTCAAAATCGGTCGGTCGCAGGAAATCCAGCGTGCCTTTGCGGGTTTCAGCCAGTGTTAGGGTCGATTCTGGCGTTGAAACCTTCTGTGCGGACAAAGCGCCGTTGTAGGGTTCCTGTCGGGTTATGTCCTTCTTTGGAAAGCAAGCATCCGAACGAGTGTTAAAGGTAAATGCGGTACAGCTTTGGATGGCCGAACACGCCTGAATGCAGGATTTCAGATCCGTGTCGAACAGCGCATTCAAATCTGTTCCGATAAAATCAGCGTCGCGGGTCGTGATGTATCGGAACTCTGGCGCGGCAGATTGTGCCTGACCCGGGGCTGGCTGGAAAAAATGTGAAAGAAAATAAACTATTGCAATCAAAACCAAGCGGTGCATCGCAACCTCCTATTTGCAGCAACCCTCGCATGTGGCCCGCTTGTTTGGCAACGGCTTAAACACTTCTTCACGGTCTGGCGGGATGGTGCGGGAATGTGTTCCGGGATCATCTGAAATGAGTCTTGCAAACAAACTGGCGCAGGAACGGCGTGCGCGGCTGGCAGCCGAACGGTTGTTGGAGTTTAAACAGGCAGAACTGTCGGCAGCGAACCGCAAACTGGGCCAGCACGCCATCGCCCTGACCAGACGCATCGGCGAAACCCAGGCCGAGGTTGAGACGGTTCGCGGCGAGAACGAACGGGTCAAGTCCGACCTGACCGTCGCCCACGCCAAAATCGAAGTGGCCGAGCGGCGTCTGTGGCATTCGATCCAGACCATTCAGGACGGGTTTGCCTTCTTTGACGCAAACCACAGCCTGATTGGGGCCAATGCCGCGTATCTGAGCGTGTTCGAAGGCTTGGAAGAGATCGCTGCGGGCATATCCTACGCGCGTATCCTCGAGATCCTGACCACCGAGGGGATCGTCGATACCGGACCCGAGTGCGCGGCCGACTGGCAGGCGCGGATGCAGTCGCGGTGGATGCAGGCAAACCCCGAACCTGTGGTCATTCAGCTTTGGAATGGCCAGTATATCAAGCTCATCGATCAACGCGGCAATGGCGGGGACGTGGTCAGCCTGGCGTTGAACATAACCGCCTCGGTCCGGCATGAGGCCGAACTGACGGCGGCGCGGGAACGGGCCGAAGCCGCCAACCGCGCCAAATCCTCGTTTCTGGCCAATATGAGCCACGAGATCAGAACCCCGATGAACGGCATTGTCGGCATGACCGAGTTGCTGGCCGAGACGCAGCTTGGGGAAGAGCAGCGTTTATACGTCAACACCATCCGGAACTCGGGCGAGGCGCTACTGGTCATCATCAATGATGTGCTGGATTATTCAAAGATCGAAGCAGACAGGCTGACCCTGCACCCCGAGCAGTTCGATTTCGAACGGTGCATTCTCGAAGTGGCGATGCTGCTGCAGCCCGGCGTTCGGGAAAAAGGCCTGACCTTACTGGTGGATTATGATCTGTTTCTTCCAACGTTGTTCATGGGCGATCCGGGACGTATTCGGCAGGTTCTGACCAATCTGGTGGGCAACGCGGTGAAATTCACCGCACAGGGCCACGTCCTGATCCGCGTAACCGGAGTCCCCAATGCCAAGGCGCAGACGTGCGACATCCATGTCGCGATCGAAGATACCGGGATCGGAATTGCCGAAGACAAGATCGGCCACATATTCGGTGAATTCAACCAGGTGGAAGATGAAAGAAACCGGCTGTTCGAGGGGACCGGGCTGGGGCTTGCCATTACCAAGCGACTGATCACCCTGATGGATGGGACCATCTGGGTCGAGAGCGATCTTGGTAAGGGGTCGTGTTTCGGGTTCCGCATCTCTTTGCCGACCATGCCGGGACCACAGCCGGAGCCACCTGATCTGGGGGGACGTTTGCGTCATGTGGTGGTGGTTGAGGATCTGGCTGTAAATCGAGCCATCCTGAGCAAGCAGCTGGGGCGCCTGGGATTCAGGGTCACAGTTTGCGAGACCGGATCAGAGGCATTGAAAATCGTGGATGAGACGGTCGACCTGCTACTATGCGACCATGACCTGCCCGATATGGACGGGCTTGAATTGGCGGCAATCCTGAAGGAACGCGGACTGGGTGAAACACCCGTCGTCGTCATGTCCGCCAACCCGGCTTTGATCCACGCCAGCGCTTCCCGGCACCTGGTTGAAGGTGTCTTGCAGAAACCGATTCCCCGGGCCGAACTGTATTCCCAGCTGATGGCGCTTGGCAAAGCCAGCAAAACAGTGGAAGCGGTTTCTGTCACCGAAGCGCCCAGTCGGCTCAAGTTGCCTTCCCGGCAGCGTCTGATGCGAGTTTTGGCGGCCGAGGCCAATCGCACCAATCAACTGATCCTGAAAAAGATGGTCAAGGATGCGAATATCTATCTGCGATTTGCAGATAACGGGATTGATGCGGTGCAGGCCCATCTGGATTTTGACCCGGACCTGATCTTCATGGACATCTCGATGCCGAAAATGGACGGCAAACAGGCTACGGCTGAAATTCGGCGGCGCGAGGTTGGGACAGGGCGCCATGTACCCATCGTCGCCCTGACCGCCCATGCGATGGACGGGGACGACACCGGAATTTTGTCAGCCGGGCTGGATCACTATCTGACGAAACCGCTACACAAGCAGCGCATACTTCAGATGATCCTGGACCACTGTCCCGATGGCGCCTGCCCGGTCATTGCCGAACCCGGACATGTCGAATAGCCTGATCGCATGACCCGCAAGCAAACCTCAGATCACCGCGGATTTCGCCCTCGTGCGTTGGGCGAGATTGCGATCCGCTGCGCCGACATGCCCGCGATGGTTGCGTTCTATGAAAGTGTGATCGGGCTTGAGCGTCTGTCGGGCGATCACAACAGCGCCATTACCTTTTTTCGCATCGCCGAAGCGTTTGGCGGACATATACAGGTGCTGGCGTTGTTTCATCACACGGCGGCTCCGCGGCCCGGGTTGCACCCGAACAGCGCAAACAAGCCCGTGACCGGAGGCAGGTCATCCTTACATCACATTGCCCTTTCTCTGCCGTTTTCCGAGCAGGAGGCCGTCATGCGCTGGTACACCGAATTAGGACAACCCTACCGCGTCGAAAAATTCGGCTGGATCGGCTGGCGTGGAGTCTTCACAGAGGACCCCGAAGGCAACACCGTTGAACTGGTGGCTTTTGATCCTTCAATGCTGGATCAGGCCTGATAGGGGCGCACAAAGACCGGTTTGTCCTGTTCCGATAGGTGTGGACGGTACTGATAGCCCGCGGTATCGAAATCCAACAGCCCCATGGGATCGGTCAGCCGGTGCTGGATAACATACCGCGCCATGGCACCGCGCGCCTTTTTGGCGAAGAAACTGACGATCTTCGGCGTACCGGCTTTGTCTTCCATGAACACCGGTGTGATGACCCGCAGTTTAAGCGCCTTCGGGTCGACAGCGCCGAAATATTCCTGACTGGCGCAGTTGATCAGAATGTCAGACCCAATAGCGCTACCTTGCGCGTTAAGGGCCTTGCTCAACTGGTCGCGCCAGTATTCATAAAGGTTTTTGCCGCGCCGGGTCTTAAGCTTGCTGCCCATTTCCAGCCGATAGGCCTGAATGGCATCCAACGGTCGCAGCACACCGTAAAGGCCGGACAGAATGCGCAGATGATCCTGCGCCCAGACCAATTCCTCGGCGTCCAGTGAGGTTGCTTCGAGCCCTTGATAGGTATCACCGGCAAATGCCAAAGCAGCAGGGCGGGTCACTTCTGCGTCCGGCGAATCGGAAAAAACGCGGTACCGGTCGCGGTTCAACCGGGCCAGATCGTCGCTCAGGTCCATCAGTTTCTTCAGATCGCCCAGAGTCAGGTTTCTGGCGGTTTTCGACAGGCGGATCGCGTCATCCTGAAAGTCCGGTTGCGTGACATCGACATCCCGCTCTGCCCAGTCCAGCCGCTTGGCCGGGGAAATGACTACCAGCATATCCGCCCTCGTTTCTTGCCTAATGCAGGGTATCTAGCCCGCCTGACGCAGCACGTCCAGAAAGGCAGCGCCAAACCTTTCGTGACGGCGGTCGCCCAGAACCTGCTCGATCGCCCGTGGATCGTCCGAGCGGAGTTGCGCCACCTTTGCCAGTTGAGAAGCCGAGCAAGTCAGCGGTTTGTCGATCCCGTCCGGACCGCGTGATAAGCGAGTCTGAATTTCAAGCAGGCGATCGTAGATGTCGCCCTGATCGCGCCCGGCCAGCTTGCGCCGCGCGGGATGCACAGTTTCGACCGCACCCGCGATTACTTCAAGAAAGGTGTCGCCGTACCGCTCCAGTTTCTTCGCGCCGACGCCACCGATCCGGGCCATGTCATCCAGCGTGGCGGGGCGCTTTTCGGCCATCTCGATCAGGGTGCGGTCAGGGAAGATGACATAGGCCGGAACCCGGGCTGATTCCGCCAGCGCCCGGCGTTTGGCCTTCAGCGCAGACAGCAGAGGCGCATCTTCTTCCGACACCATCATCTTGACCGCTGGCCGACGGGTCGCCTTGCGTATTGTATCCTTACGCAAGTTGATCTGCGCCGCGCCCTTGAGGATCGGTTTCGCGGCCTCGGTCATGCGCAGCGCGCCGTGGCGTTCGGGATCGGGACGGACCAGGTCGTGGCCCATCATCTGCCGGAAAATCGCCTGCCATTGTGGGCGCGACCAGTCCTTGCCGATACCCCATGTCGACAGATCATCGTGGCGGCGTGCACGGATCTTGTCGGTCTCGTTGCCCAGCAGAATGTCGATCAGATGACCCGATCCAAACCATTCCTCGGTCCGCAGGATCGCGGACAAGGCCATGCGAACAGGCGTGGTGCCGTCGAACACTTCGGGCGGGCTGTCACACAGATCGCATTTACCGCAGGGTTCAGCCTGTTCGCCAAAATAACCCAGAAGGCTCCGGCGGCGGCATTCCAGCGCTTCGGCCAGTCCTAACAGGGCGTTCAGGCGTGCGTGATCGGCCATGCGCCGTTCAGGCGGGGCCAGACCTTCGTCGATTTGCGAACGGCGCAGGCGGATGTCGTCGGGGCCGAACAGGGTCAGGGTTTCCGCAGGGCTGCCGTCGCGCCCGGCGCGGCCGATTTCCTGGTAGTAGGCTTCGATGGATTTGGGCAGGTCCGCATGGGCGACCCAGCGGATATCGGGCTTGTCGATACCCATGCCGAAGGCGACGGTGGCAACCACGATTAAGCCATCCTCGCGCGCGAAACGGGTTTCGACGATGCGGCGATCCTCGGCCTCCATGCCGCCGTGATAATGGCAGGCGGTGTGCCCCTCGGTCCGCAGGGCCTGCGCCAGCACTTCGGTCTTGTTGCGGGTCCCGCAATAGACGATGCCCGATTGCCCTTTGCGGGCGGCGGCAAAGTCGAGGATCTGCTTGCGCGGCCCGTCCTTGGCGGCAAAGGCCAGATGGATATTGGGCCGGTCAAAGCCCCGCAGGAACTTGCGCGGGGCGGTGCCGTCGAACAGTTTTTCGACAATCTCGTCCTGCGTTTCCGCATCTGCCGTGGCGGTGAAGGCCGCCAGTGGCACGTTCAGCGCGCGCCGCAGCTCTCCGATCCGCAGATAGTCGGGGCGGAAATCGTGGCCCCATTGGCTGACGCAATGGGCCTCGTCCACGGCGATCAGGCTGACATTGATCCGCCGCAACATACCCAAGGCCGACCCGGCGGCCAGACGTTCGGGGGCCATGTAAAGCAGCTTGAGCCGCCCGGCCTCCAGCGCCTCCCACACCGCATCGGTTTCTTCGGGGGTGTTGCCCGAGGTCAGCGCCCCGGCCTCGACTCCGGCCTCCTGCAGCCCGCGCACCTGGTCGCGCATCAGGGCGATCAGAGGGGAGATCACCACCGTCACCCCGTCGCGCAGCAGGGCAGGAAGCTGATAACACAGGGATTTACCACCGCCAGTGGGCATGATCGCCAGCACGTTTTCGCCTGCGGTCACGGCATCGACGATCTCTTCCTGCCCGGGACGGAAGTCGTCGAATCCAAAGACATCTCGCAGCAGGGGTGCGGCGTCGAACATGTGCGGGGGTGCCCTGTTTTAAGGTTTATCTGCTCTTAAGACAGGACAATCACACACTAAGATTCGGTGAACAAGAGGTCAGACGAAATAGACCGCATTGTTGATCAGGATGATCCGCAGCGCATAGACCGCGACCAGCACCACCAATGGTGTCAGGTCCAGTCCGCCCATGTTGGGCAGAACGCGCCGGATCGGGCCATAGATCGGTTCCAACAGTCGGTTCAGGCCATACCAGATCTGCGCCACTAGCTGTTGATGCAGGTTGAGCACCTGAAAGTTGATCAGCCAGCTCATGATCACATGGGCCAGGATGATGAACCAGACAATGTCCAGGATCAGCAGAAGGATTTGGATCAGCGACAGCATGGGCACTCCGTTTGCGCGTTTGCTGAGACCTAAGCGCCCCTGCCGCAAAGAGCAAGTCCGGGCCAACTGAAAGCTTGCGAATTATATCAAAGCCCCGTCTTATGAAGCAAAACGCACAAAGAGGCAGTGATGGCAGAGATTTCCAAGCGCAAGCGCATCTGGGGATGGTGGTTTTTCGATTGGGCCAGTCAGCCATATCATACGCTGCTGGTGACATTCGTGTTCGGCCCCTATTTTGCAGGGGTCGCAGCCGGATACTATGCCAATACCGGACTGGAAACAGAAGCCGCCGCCGCGCAGGCGCAGACAGTCTGGGCGAACTGCCTGACCATCACCGGGTTGATCATCGCGTTTGGCGCGCCGTTGTTGGGGGCTATGGCAGATGTTTCCGGCCGTCGCATCCCGTGGATTTTCGCGTTTTCGGTGATGTATGCGGTGGGGTCCGCCGCGCTGTGGTACACGCTGCCAGATGGTTCGAACATGTGGCTGATGCTGTCGGCCTTCGGATTGGGGTTTGTGGGTGCGGAATATGCGCTGATCTTCATCAACTCGCAGCTTCCCGATCTGGGCGATGACAATGAAGTCGGAGAGATTTCAGGCTCGGGTTTTGCGTTTGGATATTTTGGCGGTCTGATCTCGTTGGCGATCATGCTGACGCTTTTTGTTGAACAGCCCAACGGCAAGACGCTGATCGGGATGGAGCCGTTGTTCGGGCTGGACGCCGGCGCGCGCGAGGGCACGCGCTTTGTCGGGCCCTTTACCGCAGGGTGGTTCGTTCTGTTCATGGTGCCCTATTTCCTGTGGGTGCGCGACGATGAACAGACGAACAAGAAGGGCAGTGTCGGCGAGGCATTGCGCCTGCTCGGGAAGTCGATTGCCGCCCTGCGGCACCGGGGCAGTCTTGCGGCCTATCTGGGTTCGTCCATGTTTTACCGCGATGCGCTGAACGGGCTTTACAGTTTTGGCGGCGTTTACGCGCGCCTGGTGCTGGAATGGGATCTGATCAAGATCGGTGTGTTTGGAATCGTCAGCGTTCTGGCCTCGGCCATCTTTGCCTGGATTGGCGGCAAGATGGACCGGAAATACGGCCCTAAACCGGTTATTTTGGTCGCAATCTGGGTTCTGATCTTTGTCTGCGTCACTGTCGTTCTGATGGACCGGACGCAGATTTACGGCATCGCGTTGCCCGAGGGATCAAACCTGCCGGATCTGGTCTTCTTTGGTTGCGGCGTCCTGATCGGTGGCATGGGCGGTATCCTGCAATCGGCCAGCCGATCCATGATGGTGCGCCACACCGATCCCGAGGCGCCGGTCGAGAGTTTCGGGCTTTACGGGCTGTCCGGTCGCGCCACCGCCTTTGCCGCGCCCCTGCTGATCGGGATCGCGACCACCGCGACGGGCAGCGCAAGACTGGGGGTGTCACCCATCGTTCTGTTGTTTATTCTGGGCCTGTTCCTAATGCGCTGGGTTAAACCGGAAGGGGATCAGAGCAGATGATTTTATTACGTTTTTTGGCAATTCTTGCGACTTTGACGCTGGCAGGCGCGGCGGGGGCGCAACCCCTGGCCAAGCAGTTGTTCGGGGCGCAGAGAGTCAGTTCACAACAAAAACCCGCCGCCTTCGGCAGTTATTCGCGCGGATGTGCGGCCGGGTCGGTGCAATTGCCCGAAACCGGGCCGACATGGCAGGCCATGCGTCTGTCGCGAAATCGAAATTGGGGGCATCCCGAAGCGATCGATTACGTGCAGGCCCTCAGCCGTTTTGCGGCGAAGCAACCAGGTTGGAATGGTCTCTATGTCGGGGATATCAGCCAGCCGCGTGGCGGTCCGATGACATCCGGCCACCGCAGCCATCAGCTTGGTCTGGACATCGATATATGGATGCTGCCGGGCAACGACATGAGGCTGTCCCGCAAGGCACGCGAGAATATCTCGTCGATTTCCCTGCGCCGCTCGAACGGGGCATATGTGAACGGCAACTGGACAAAACAGCACCATGCTGTTCTGCGAGAGGCCGCCAAGGACAAGCGCGTGGCCCGGATATTCGTCTTCCCGGGCGCCAAAGTTCAGATGTGCAACGACGAAAAGGGCAACCGCGCCTATCTGCGCAAGATCAGGCCATGGTGGGGGCATCACTATCACTTCCATGTCCGGCTGAAATGCCCCAGAGGATCGCGTGGCTGCGTCAATCAGGATACGCCGCCCAAAGGTGATGGCTGTGCCGAAGCGCAGCAATGGGTGCAGAATATCCTCAACCCACCGCCGCCTGATCCAAACGCACCGGCCCCCAAGAAACGCCGCGAATACCGATTGGCCGATCTGCCCCAGCAATGCACCGCCGTCTTGCAGTCCAACTGATTGCGACACTGGTGCTGGCGGGGCCTCTTCGGGCAGCCGAGGGTCCTGCCGCCACCCATCTGGGCAGTTTTACGTGGACCCACGGATCGGGCTGGTTTGGCGGTTTTTCGGCGATCCATCTGTCCGAAAACGGTCGAAAGCTGATCGCGCTAAGCGACCGGGCTGTCCTTGTGTCCGCGCGGATTGACCGGGACGGGGACGGTATCAGCGAGGTCAAAGTATTGGGGCATTGGCCTGTCCTGTCCAGCACAGGGCGCGCCTTGCCCGGTTACACAGGTGATTCAGAAGGACTCGCCGTCGCGCCTGACGAAAGCTTCTATATCTCTTTCGAAGGTGTTCACCGCGTTGCCCGCTATTCGGGCCCGGGCGGTGCCGCGCGCGTTCTGCCGCGCCCCAAGGCGTTCGACGGTCTGGAGGGCAACGGATCGTTCGAGGGATTGGCGATCGACACTCAGGGGCGGCTGTATACCCTGCCGGAAAGGAACCGCACCGCCGAAGGCAATATCCCGGTCTATCGCTGGAACGGTCAGGCGTGGTCCACGCCGTTTGTCCTGCCGCAGCGGGGCCGGTTCCTGCCGGTGTCCGCAGATTTCGGCCCGGATGGCCGATTGTATGTTCTCGAACGTGCCGTATCGCTGACCGGCTTCCGCTCGCGCCTGCGCCGTTGGCAGATCAATGCAGACACACCCATGTCCGAAGAGACCCTGTTTGAAACCGGTACCGGAACGCATGATAACCTCGAAGGGTTGTCGGTCTGGCGCGACGATCAGGGGCGTCTGCGGGCGACGATGATCTCGGACGACAATTTTCTGGCCCTACAGAGTACCGAGCTGGTGGAATACCTGCTGCCCGAATGACTTGCCAAACACGATTCGACTCGCTAGAAGCGCGGCTTGCCTTGGGATGAACCCTTGGCCAAGTCGCCGCTACCTTGTCAAAACGGGCATCTGAAAATGCAACGCAGCTTTATTCCCGGCATTATTGCCATGGCCACTATCGTTGTGGCCTCGAACATCCTGGTCCAGTTCCTGATCCTTGACGGCCTGCTGACCTGGGGTGCCTTCACATATCCGCTGGCCTTTCTGGTCACTGACATCATGAACCGCGTCTATGGCGTGGGTCCGGCCCGCAAGGTCGTGTTTGCCGGGTTTGTCACCGGTATCATCTGCTCGCTCATCGGCAGCCAGATCATGCTGCAGGGCGATGGCTTCACCTATGCCGCGGTGCCGCTGCGGATTGCTGTCGCGTCCGGAACCGCCTTCCTGATCGCGCAGCTGACGGACGTTACTGTGTTCAACGCGATGCGCGGCGGCCGCTGGTGGCGCGCGCCGCTGGTCTCGACCCTGGTCGGCTCGGCGCTGGACACCGCGTTGTTCTTCACCATCGCCTTCTCGGCGTCGGTCACGTTCTTCGGCGCCGATGCCGATGCGGCCATCAGCTGGGCATGGGAACCTGTTCCTTTCATGCTGTCCGGTCCAATGGCACCTTTGTGGGTAACGCTGGCCTTTGCCGACTGGCTGGTGAAACTGTCGCTGGCGATGATCGCGCTGATCCCGTTCAAAGTGATCGTTGCGCGACTGACCGCTCAGCCTGTGTAAAAAAGTGCTTTGAGATTGGCACAACTTGTGTCACGCTTCTTTTCAACCGCAACAGATAGAAAAGGAGGTGATCCAGTGTCGAGAAAGAGATTGGAGAGAGGTGTCGGAACAACCGGGGGGATCGCCTGTTAAGGCAGCCCTTGGCGGAGCGCTCGCTCCGGCTGGTCGTTTGATCTAACCGACCCGACCTCCTGAACTTTCGAAGGGCCGTCCCGCCGGGGCGGCCCTTTTTGTTTCTGCGCGCCACCTGTAAGGTCGCGCGCATGTTGCGCGTTACGGACGATATCACCCTGCAGGACTGGGAAATGACCGAGAGCTTTGTGCGCTCGTCCGGTCCAGGCGGGCAAAACGTCAACAAGGTTTCCACCGCTGTCGAGCTGCGGTTTGAGGCGGCGCGCTCCCCGTCCCTGCCGGATCCGGTCAAAGCCCGGCTGAAACGGCTGGCCGGGCGACGCTGGACCAAAGAGGGCGCGATCATCATCCAGTGCGAAGAGACCCGTTCGCAGGCGCGCAACCGTGAAATCGCGCGCGCCAGACTGGCCGAGCTGATCACCCGCGCATTGGTCAAGCCCAAGCGGCGTATTGCAACCAAGCCCACCTACGGTTCGGTCAAGCGTCGGCTTGCGGCAAAAAAGGCGCGTGGCGACGTCAAAGCGCTGCGGGGCAAGGTGTCCGAAGATTAATCTGGTATCTTGCAGGGGCGTTGATAGTCTGACCCGGAACATCGGCAGAGGGGTAACGCGATGAGGCTTAAGGATAAAACCGCGATCGTGACTGGTGGCGCCTCGGGGTTTGGGGCCGGGATTGCCCAAAAGTTCCTTGACGAGGGCGCGCGCGTGATGATCGCCGATATCAACAAGGATGCGGCAAAACAAATGGCCGCGACCCTCGGCGGGGCAGCCGTGGCCCAGCACGTTGATGTCGCCGACGCGATTTCCGTTCAAACAATGGCAGACGCCGCCATCGCCCAGTTTGGGCAGGTTGATATTTTGGTGAACAACGCAGGCGTGACTCATCTGCCGACACCGCTGGAGGAAGTGAGCGAGGAGGATTTCGACCGCGTCTTCAGCGTTAACATGAAATCGGTCTTTCACACTGCGCGGGCATTTGTACCGGCAATGAAGGCGCGAGGCTCGGGCGCGATCCTGAACGTTGCTTCCACAGCTGGTCTGTCGCCGCGCCCGAACCTCAACTGGTACAACGCCTCAAAGGGTTGGATGATCACCGCAACCAAGACGATGGCCGTCGAACTGGCGCCCTTTGGCGTTCGCGTGAATGCGATCTGCCCGGTGGCCGGAGAAACCCCCTTGCTGAAATCCTTCATGGGCGAAGACACACCCGAGATTCGCGCCAAGTTCCTGTCGACCATTCCACTGGGCCGGTTTTCCACGCCTCAGGACATGGCAAACGCCGCCTGTTTCCTGTGCTCGGACGAGGCCAGCATGATTACCGGAACCGCGCTGGAGGTTGACGGTGGCCGCTGTATCTGACCTGCGCCCTCTTTTGTTGAAAAGCACCCCCACCGGGGGCAGCGCTTTGCTGAGACAAGGGAAACCCTCTCGATGAAACCCGGACCTAAGAACCTGATCACCGATATCCCCGGGCTTTTGGTCGGAAATGCTCAGGATGGCCGGTTGAAATCCGGCACAACCGTTCTAACGGCCAATCAGCCTTTCACCGCGTCCGTGCACGTGATGGGCGGCGCGCCGGGTACGCGCGAAACCGATCTTCTGGCCCCCGACAAAACGGTGACAAAGATAGATGCCATCGCCCTGTCCGGCGGGTCGGCTTTTGGACTGGATGCCAGTTCCGGCGTGTCGGATGCGCTTCGGTCGCAAGGCCGGGGGTATCCGGTCGGCCATACCGTGGTCCCGATCGTGCCCGGGGCAATCCTGTTCGATCTGCTCAACGGCGGTGACAAAAGCTGGACCGAGAACCCGTACCGTGCCTTGGGGCGCGCCGCTTTTGACGCGGCCTCAAAGGACTTTGCGCTGGGCACGGCCGGTGCAGGGACCGGAGCCCTGGCCGCTATGCACAAGGGCGGGCTTGGGTCTGCATCGCTTGTTCTGGACACGGGCGTCACCGTCGGGGCTCTGGTCGCAGCCAACCCGCTGGGCAGTATCACCACGCCCGGCGACCGTCATTTCTGGGCTGCGCCTTACGAAATTGGCGACGAATTCGGCGGTTTAGGGCCTGATTTCAGAGCGGGCCTGGGGCTGCCTCAGGTCAGCCTCAAGGCGCAGGCCATGCGACCGGCCGAGCCGGACAAGACCAACACAACCATCGCTGTCGTGGCGACGGACGCCGCTTTGACCAAACCGCAATGCCAAAGGCTGGCCGTGGCCGCGCATGATGGCATTGCACGCGCCATCCTGCCCGCCCATACGCCGGGCGACGGTGATCTGGTCTTTGGTGTCAGTACCGGGTCAATGCCTTTGGAGAACGAGGCAGTGCTGGGAATGATCGGGCACGCCGCCTCACTATGTCTGGCGCGCGCCATCGCGCGGGCGATTTATCTGGCAACACCAGCGGCTGGCGATCTTTTGCCCTGTTGGTCCGGGTCACATGACATAAGTTAAGGACGGCCACTATGCCGCAGTGGCACAGTGGCCGCGCGCGGCAATCTGCGCGTTGACTCTTTTTTGCGCCGACGATCCATTCGGTGCAGCCAATTCGTATCGGAGCAAAAGCTATGAATCGCATCCTCGCAACCGCAATCGTCGGCCTGATGGCCCTACCCGCATATGCAGAAGGCGACGCCGAGGCCGGCAAAAAGACCTTTAACAAATGCAAATCCTGCCACCAGATCGCCGATCCTGCTGGCGAAGTTATCGTCAAGGGCGGCAAAACCGGTCCGAACCTGTATGGAATCGCGGGTCGGACCGCAGGCACCGTCGAAGGGTTCAAATACGGCGACAGCATCGTGGCTGCAGGTGAAAACGGGCTGGTTTGGGATGAAGCGACCTTTGTCGAGTATTCGCAAGATCCCAAGACCTTTCTGAAATCCTATCTGGATGACACAGCTGCCAAGTCCAAGATGACATTCAAACTGAAAAGCGGCGGCGAAGACGTCTACGCTTATATCGTCAGCGTTTCGGGCGAATAATCTCCAGCCATCAGACGACCTGTGTGAGTACAAAAGGCCGCAGCCCCTGCGGCCTTTCGTGCGGTTGATAACGGGTACGATCAGCGCCACGTTGGGAATGCGCGGCCAGTCACGCTCTGAACATGTGATGCCGCGACGCCAAGCCGATCCGGCCAAAGGTAATCCGCAATGTCCCGTCACACAGGCGGATTGGCAGCAGGAGACAACAAATGGGTATCATGATCCCGGCATGGGTCGATGGCGAACTGACCCCCGTCGACAAGCTTGAGGCGCATGAAAAGGGCCTGCGACACAAGGCGGTGTCGGTCTTTGTCGTGCGTGGGACAGAGATATTGCTGCAGCGCAGGGCGTTGGGAAAGTACCATACGCCGGGCCTGTGGGCGAACACCTGTTGCACACATCCTGACTGGGGTGAAACCGCATCCAAATGCGCTGTGCGCCGTCTGCGCGAGGAACTTGGGATTACAGGGCTATACCCGGAATACCGTCATCGGCTGGAATACCACGCCGATGTCGGCAACAACATGATCGAACATGAAGTCGTCGACGTGTTTCTGGCCAGGGCTCGTGGTTCTCTGAAAATCGAGCCTAATCCGGAAGAAGTCATGGAGATCCGCTGGATCGACTATCACGATCTTCTGGCCGAGGTGCAGCGCCACCCATCCCGGTTTACGCCGTGGTTGAAGATCTATCTGCACAACCACTCTGACACGATTTTTGGCCCCGATCTGATCATCTCGGCGCCATCCTGACGTCTACGGCTTGCAAGGTCCGCCCAAGCCGCCTAAATCAACGCGTCATGGCCAAACAGAAGACAGACCCGAACTACAAAGTCATCGCCGAAAACCGGCGTGCCCGCTTCGATTACGCGATCGAGGACGATCTCGAGTGCGGCATCGTGCTGGAGGGGTCCGAGGTCAAGTCCCTGCGCGCTGGCGGATCGAACATCGCCGAAAGCTATGCTTCGGTCGATGACGGAGAATTGTGGCTGATCAACAGTTACATCGCGCCCTACGAACAGACCAAGGTCTTCAAGCACGAAGAACGCCGCCGGCGTAAGCTGCTGGTTTCGCGCAAGGAATTGTCGAACCTGTGGAACGCGACCCAGCGCAAGGGCATGACACTGGTGCCGCTGGTTCTGTATTTCAACCACAAGGGCCGCGCGAAGCTGAAGATCGGCATCGCGAAGGGCAAGAAGCTGCACGACAAGCGCGAAACCCAGGCCAAGCGCGATTGGTCACGGCAGAAGCAGCGGTTGATGAAGGATCACAGCTGATCCTTCACTGGTTTCAGAACGCCATTGAGGCGGAAACGGCACGTTTCCACCTGTCATAGGCCGCATCGCGGTCTTCGGCGGACATTTCTGGTACAAACCGGCGATCCAACGCCCAGGTTTCCGAGAATCCCTGCTGGTCCGGATAGATGCCGGCGCGCATCCCGGCCAGCCAGGCAGCGCCCAGGGCGGTGGTTTCCTGCATCACAGGGCGGTCAACCTCGGCGCCGAGATAATCCGACAGGCCCTGCATCGCCCAATCCGATGCACTCGCCCCGCCATCGACGCGCAGGGTGACATCGGTATCCGCGCCCCAATCACCCTGCATGGCATGCCACAGGTCGCGCGTCTGGTAGGCGATGCTTTCCAGCGTAGCCTTGGCAAACTCGGCGCGGCCCGAATTGCGGGTCAGGCCAAACACCGCGCCGCGGCAATCCGGCTTCCAATAGGGTGCCCCAAGGCCGGTAAAGGCCGGAACCAGCACAACATGCTGGTTGGGATCGGCCTGCTGTGCCAGTTCTCCGCTTTCCGGCGCCGAGTCGATAATCTTGAGCGCGTCGCGCAGCCATTGAACCGCCGCCCCGGCGACAAAGATCGACCCTTCCAGCGCGTAAGTCCGCTGACCGTCCAGCTGATAAGCGATGGTGGTCAACAGGCGATTGTTGGATTTGACCGGCGTTGGTCCGGTGTTCAGCAGCGCAAAGCAACCCGTGCCATAGGTTGACTTCATCATCCCGGGCTGGAAACAGGCTTGTCCGATGGTGGCGGCCTGCTGGTCCCCGGCCACGCCCAGGATTGGAATATTGCCCCCAAACAGAGACGTATTTCCGAAGTCCGACGCGCAGTCATGTACCTTCGGCAGCATATTCATCGGTACATCCAGCAGATCGCAGATCTCGGCGCTCCACTCACCCTTGTGAATGTCGAACAGCAGAGTGCGTGCGGCGTTGGTTGCGTCGGTTGCGTGGCTGCGTCCTTCCGTCAGGCGCCAGATCAGGAAGCAGTCGATGGTGCCGAACATCAACTCTCCGGCTTCGGCCCGTTCCCGCGCGCCGGGTACGGTGTCCAGCAGCCATTTTACCTTGGTGCCCGAAAAATAGGGATCAAGCAGCAGACCGGTCTGGGCGGTGACGTCATCTTCACAACCGGCCTGCTTGTAGCGGGCACAGATCTCGGCGGTCCGGCGGTCCTGCCAGACGATGGCGTTGTGGATCGGTTTGCCGGTGGCGCGGTCCCAGACGACGGTGGTTTCGCGCTGATTGGTGATACCGATGCCAGCGATCTGATCTGCGGCTACGCCGGTGTTGTCCATCACCTCGCGGCAGACACGCAGGACGCTTTCCCAAATTTCCTCGGCATCATGCTCGACCCAGCCCTCCTGCGGGAAGTGCTGAGTAAATTCGTGCTGCGCGGTGCCGACGCGCTGCATATCCGTGTCGAACAAAATGGCCCGCGATGATGTGGTGCCCTGATCAATGGCAAGAATATAGGTCACGCCTGCGCCCTCTCCCGTTTGGTTTTGCAGGACTTTAGCGCAAACAATGACAATCGTGCCAGAGCGTTCAGACAGGAATGTTGTCGATCAGCCGAACACCTTCAAGCCAGGCCGCTGCCAGCAGACGGGCAGGCCGCTCAGCATGGCTCAAGGGTTCCAGTGTCTCGGCGCAGTGCAGTTTCAAATATTCCACCTGCGCAAAGCCAGCAGCAAGCAGGTCAGTGTGCGCCTTCGAAGCCAGCGGATCGAAAGCTACCCCGCCATCCAGCGCGTCCGCCAGTTCCTGCATGACCCTGCTCATCTTCGCGGCAGTTTTCAGCCCTTCGGGTGACAGGCGCAGATTGCGCGAGGACATGGCAAGACCCGAGGGTTCGCGCACCGTGGGGCAGCCGATCACCTCGATGGGGATATCCAGATCCCGCGCCATCCGGCGAACGACCAACAGTTGCTGATAGTCTTTTTCCCCGAAATAGGCTCGATCTGACTGTGTTTGAAGGAACAGTTTTGCGACCACCGTGGCGACTCCGTCAAAGTGACCTGGGCGGAATTCGCCCTCAAGCACATTGGTCAGACCCATGACAGATACATTGGTGGCGAAGCCCTGCGGGTAGATTTCCTCGGGCTCGGGCACATAGATCGCGTCGACACCGAATGGGGCCAGCTTCTGTGCGTCCTCGATTTCGGTGCGCGGATAATTGGCCAGATCCTCGGGGTTGTTGAACTGTTTGGGGTTCACAAAGATCGTGACGATCACCCTGTCGGTGCCCGCCTTCGCGGCCTCGACCAGCGACAGATGCCCCAGGTGCAACGCACCCATTGTGGGAACAACCCCGATCACCTCGCCCTTGCGACGCCAATCGGTGGTCAGCGCGCGCAGGTCCGCCAGACGGCGAAGGATTGGAGCAGTCATTTCCCGGGTCCCTTGGACGGTGCCCGGTCGGCAAAGACATGTTCGTCCGCCGGAAAAGTCCGCGCCCGGACTTCGGCGGCGTATTCGGTAATGGCAGCCTCGGCCAGAGGGCCAAGCTCGGCATACCGTTTGACGAATTTCGGTTTGAAAGCGGTGAAAAAGCCCACCATGTCGTCTACCACTAGGATCTGTCCATCGCACCCGGCGGACGCACCGATACCAATCGTCGGGATCGCAATCTCAGCCGTAATGCGGTCGGCCAACCCTTGCGGAACTTTCTCTAACACGACGGAAAATGCGCCGGCTTCGGCGACGGCATGGGCGTCGGCCAGCACGGCGTGGGCCTGACCATCTCGGCCCTGTACCTTGTAGCCGCCCAGCGTGTTGATCGATTGCGGCGTCAGGCCGATATGAGCCATCACCGGGATGCCACGCCTGACCAGAAAGCGGATCGTCTCGGCCATCTCAACGCCGCCTTCCAGCTTGACGGCTCCCGCGCCGGTCTCTGCCATCAGGCGGGCCGCGTTCTTGAACGCCTGTGCCGGGTCGTGTTCGTAGCTAGCAAAGGGCATGTCGATGACCATCAAGGCCGTCTCCAACCCTCGCGCGACGGCCTGGCCATGCAGGATCATCATCTCCATCGTCACCCCAAGGGTCGATTCCAGCCCGTGCAGCACCATGCCGACGCTGTCGCCCACCAGAACAAAATCGCAATGGGCATCCATCAGCCGCGCCATCGGAGTGGTATAGGCGGTCAGGCTGACCAATGGATCACCGCCTTTTCGGGCGCGAATATCCTCGGCATTTGGGGCTTTTTTGCGGGCTGTGGCGCTCATGCTCGTTCCTGCAGGGTCAATGTTGCAGTGCAGCATAGCAGATCGCGCGCTGGCGAAGAAACCCCGGTTGCGCGAACATTTCCTTGAATGACCCGAGGTTTAGAGTGACATTGTTATCAATAAAGCCGGTGACAGCATGAGCCGGTCTGTTTTCAGTGGGGAGTTAATTTCGTGACAATACAGATGTTTCGACCCTTTGTGTCAGCACTGGCCGTCAGTGCCAGCCTGTTTGCCAGCCAGGCCATGGCCAAATCAGATATCACAATAGCGATGGGGCTTGAGCCGCCGCATCTGGACCCGACAAGCGCGGCGGCACAAGCGATAGATTCGGTCGTTTACACCAATATCTTCGAGGGCCTGACCCGTTTCATGGGTGACGGATCCGTTGTCCCGGGTTTGGCGGAAAGCTGGGAGATTTCGGATGATGGCACCGAATACACCTTCACGCTGCGCGACGGGGTGACGTTCCATGACGGCACGACCATGGATGCCGAGGACGTCAAGTTCAGTCTGGATCGCGCCCGCGCCGAAGACAGCGCCAATGCGCAGAAGGCGTTGTTCGCCGGAATTCAGGATGTCGAGGTTGTTGACCCGCTGATCGTCAAAGTCACCTTGTCCGAACCCAATGGCAATTTTCTGTTCAACATGGCCTGGGGCGACGCGGTGATCGTTGCGCCCGAAAGCATAGAAAACATCAAGACAAATCCGGTCGGCACCGGCGCTTATACCTTTGGCAATTGGGTTCAGGGCGACAGCATTACGCTGAACCGCAATCCTGATTACTGGGGTGACCAGCCCGCACTGGAAACGGCCACCTTCAAGTTTATCTCGGACCCGACCGCTGCCTTTGCCGCCATGATGGCCGAGGATGTGGACGTTTTCGACATTTACCCGGCTCCCGAGAATCTGCCTCAGTTCGAGGCCGATCCGCGGTTTCAGGTTCTGGTCGGCTCGACCGAGGGCGAGACGATTCTGTCGACGAACAACAAGCTGACCCCGTTCGATGACATTCGCGTTCGCCAGGCGCTGGCTCATGCTATTGATCGTCAGGCCATCATTGACGGTGCCATGTTCGGATACGGCACGCCAATCGGCACACATTTCGCGCCGCACAACCCGGCTTATGTGGATCTGACCGGCAATTCTGCCTACGACCCTGAAAAGGCAAAGGCGCTTCTGGCCGAGGCGGGTCTGGAAAACGGGTTCGAAACCACGCTGCATCTGCCGCCGCCATCTTATGCCCGCCGTGGCGGTGAAATCATTGCCGCGCAGCTGGCCGAGGTCGGTATAACGGCCGAAATCATCAACGTGGAATGGGCGCAATGGCTTGAGACGGTGTTCAAAGGCAAAGAGTTCGGCCTGACCATCGTAAGCCACACGGAACCGATGGATATCGGTATCTATGCGCGCCCCGACTATTATTTCCAGTATGACAGCACTGATTTTCAGGCTCTGATGGATACCTTGAATTCCACCACCGATCCTGACGAACGCGCACGGCTTCTGGGCGAGGCGCAACGGCTGATTTCGAATGACTACGTCAATGGATATCTGTTCCAGCTGGCAAAGCTGGGCGTGGCCCGGGCCGGAGTGCAAGGGCTGTGGCAGAATGCGCCCACCGCCGCAATTGATCTGACCGGGATCAGCTGGTCAGAATGATATCACGCCGGGGCCGCGTCTGGCGGCCCCGGTGATCCTCAACTCAAAGCGAGCCCGAATGTGAAACTGGTCCGCGTCATATGTCTACTGGCTGTGATGACATGCCTCTCTTTGATCGGGGGCGGGCCGGCATTGGCGCAGAATACGCTGGGCGGCGGGCTTCACGCGCTGAAGGGGACACCGGAAAACCCGCTGCAGGTCGGGATCGGTATCCGGATCGATCAGATCACAAGCGTGGATCAGAAGGCTGAAAATTACGGGGCCGTCGTCATATTGAGGGCCGAATGGACCGATCCGACGCTGGCCTTTGACCGGGATGAAGTCGGACGCGAAATTCAGGTTTTCAACCCTCCGGTGCTGGCCAATCACGCCCGCGAACTGGGGGCGGTTTTGCCTGCGTTTGTGGTGCATAATCAGCAATCCAACAAGTGGGTCCATGAAGCCGCCGCCTCGGTGCGCCATGACGGGCACGTTGTCTATGCCGAGAAATCCTCGCTGACCTTGCAGGCCCCGCATTTCGATTTCCGGAAATACCCCTTCGACACGCAGCAGTTCTATTTCGAAGTTGTCTCGGTTTTTCCGACTGAATACGTGTCCTATTACCCGCTCGAGGCGTATTCAGGCCTCGGCGATCTGCTGGGCGAGGAAGAATGGATCTTGGACAACGCCCGGGTCGAACACTCGACCGTGATCGGACTGTCCGGCCGGGATAGTGACCAGATTGCCCTGGCCTTCGAGGGTCACCGGCACCTGACCTACTATGTGATCCGGGTATTCCTGCCGATGCTGGTGCTGATCTCTGTCGGGTGGGCCTTGTTTTTTCTGGATGAATACCGCCGCCGGATCGAGATCGCCGGGGGTAACCTGCTGGTGTTCGTGGCCTTCAATTGGGCCATTTCTGCCGACCTGCCCAAGCTGGGCTACCTGACTTTCCTGGACTTCATATTGCAATGCATGTTCCTGATGACCGGGGCACTGATCGTGTTCAATGTCGCGCTGCGCAAGCTGAAAGTTTCCGGTCGCGAGGACGTGGCGCGAAAGCTGGACAACTATGCAATCAAGTGGATCTACCCGCTGGGTTACGCAGCCATTGTCGGCTATGCGATTTTTGCCTTTCTGATGACACCTTAGGTGCTGGACCCGTGCGGTATGCGCCCCTAACGTGGACCTGATGCTGCGCTATGCCCTCAAACGTCTGATTTCTTTGCTGATCAGCCTCGCCGTCGCCTCGGTCGTCATCTTCGCGGTGATCGAAGTCGCGCCGGGTGATCCGGCCTCTTTCATGCTAGGCGTGAATGCACAGCCCGATACTTTGGCGGCGCTGCGGGCTGAACTTGGGCTGGATGGGACAAAGCTGCAACGGTATCTGAACTGGGTCGGCGGCATGTTGGTGGGGGATTTCGGCACGTCCTACACGTATCGCACACCTGTTTCCCAGATGATCGCGGATCGTCTTTGGGTGTCGCTCCCCCTCGCGCTCTATGCGTTGACGCTGTCTACCCTGATCGCCTTTCCCGCCGGGATCTACGCAGCATCCCGCCGTGGCAAGCCGGGTGATCTGGCGGTGATGGGTGCAACGCAGCTGGGCATCGCGGTGCCGAATTTCTGGTTTGCGATGATGCTGGTGCTGATCTTCGCCATCAATCTGCGCTGGTTCAATGCGGGAGGGTTTGCAGGATGGAAGGATGGCCTTTGGACCGGTCTGCATTCCCTGACCCTGCCTGCAATTGCGCTGGCCTTGCCGCAGGCGGCGATTCTGGCGCGTGTGATGCGGTCGGCCCTTCTGGACATTCTGGGCGAGGATTTCATGCGCACTGCCCGGGCCAAGGGGCTGACCCGCCGCCGGGCGCTGTGGCGGCATGGGGTTAGAAACGCGCTGATCCCGGTATTGACCATCATCGGGCTGCAGTTTTCCTTCCTTCTGGCCGGCTCGATCATCATCGAGCAGGTGTTCTATCTGCCCGGCCTAGGGCGACTGGTGTTTCAGGCCATCTCGGCGCGCGACCTGATCGTAGTGGAATCCGTGGTCATGCTGCTGGTCTTCGCCGTCATCACCGTCAATTTCCTGGTCGACCTGGCCTACGCCGCCGTTGATCCAAGGTTAAGGAGCCGGACATGAGCCGTAACCTGATCCTCGGCACTGCGCTATCCTCGCTGGTTCTGCTGGCGGCCCTTTTGTCATTTGTCTGGACGCCCTACGACCACGCCACGCTGAACATCCCCGGCAAGTTGCAGACACCGGACTCAATGCACTGGTTCGGAACCGACCATTTCGGGCGCGACATGTTTTCGATGATCATGGTCGGTGCGCGCACGTCGATTGCCGTGGCGCTGGTGGCCGTCGGCATCGGCATGGCGCTGGGCGTGCCCTTGGGACTGGCGGCGGCCGCCCGCAAAGGATCCTGGCTGGACGAGGTGATCATGCGCGGCAACGATCTGGTCTTTGCCTTCCCTTCGCTGGTCATTGCCATCCTGATCACCGCTGTTTTTGGCGCCGGTGCGATCAACGCGATCATCGCCATTGGTATCTTCAACATCCCGGTCTTCGCTCGAATTACCCGCGGCGCGGCTCTGTCGCTGTGGGAGCGGGAGTTTATTCTCGCCGCCCGTGTCTCGGGCAAGGGCGCGGCGCGGATATCGGTCGAACATATCCTGCCCAACGTCGCCAATCTGCTGATCGTGCAGGGCACGATCCAGTTCAGCCTTGGCATCCTGGCCGAGGCGGGCCTGTCCTATGTCGGTCTGGGTGCGCAACCGCCCACGCCAAGCTGGGGGCGGATGCTGGCGGATGCGCAGACTATGGTCAGTTTTGCCCCGCATTTGGCTCTGATTCCGGGGGTGGCGATCATCGTCACGGTTCTGGGGCTGAACCTGCTGGGCGATGGTTTGCGCGACTTTCTGGATCCACGTATTCGGGTGGCCCGCACATGAGCCTGTTGCAAATCGAGAACCTGTCATTGTCGATTCATGGCGCGCCGATCCTCAGACAAGTCGGCCTGACAATTGATCCCGGACAGATCGTGGCCGTAACCGGTGAAAGTGGATCCGGCAAATCCATGACCGCGTTGGCCGTGATGCAGTTGTTGCCGAACGGAGCGGTGGCCAACGGCACCATTCAGCTGGACGGACAGGATCTGATGCAGCGGTCCGAGAGCCAAATGTGCGCCCTGCGTGGCGCGGCCATCGGCATGGTGTTCCAGGAGCCGATGACTGCGCTCAACCCGGTCATGACGATCGGTGATCAGGTGACGGAAACGATTCTGATCCACAAGGCGATGTCACCCGCCAAAGCCCGCGAGCAAACGCAAAAGGTTCTGACCCGCGTCGGCCTGCCGCCCGACCGGTTTCCGCTATCGGACTATCCGCACGAACTATCTGGCGGTCAGCGTCAGCGCGTTGTGATCGCAATGGCCATCGCCTTGCGACCTCGGCTTCTGATCGCCGATGAACCGACCACCGCACTGGATGTCACCACGCAGGCACAGATTCTGGACCTTTTGAAGGGGCTGGTTCGCGAATACGGCATGGGATTGCTGATGATCACCCATGACCTGGCGGTTGTCGCCGACATGGCGGACCAGATTATTGTCATGCGCCACGGCGAAGTGGTGGAAAGGGGTGCAACGAACGATCTGCTGCGGAACATGCAGCACCCCTATACCCGTATGTTGTTCGAAGCCTCGGACCATCAGGTCACACTTCCCGATCCCGTTCGACCGGGCCCGCTGCTGGAGGTGACAAATGTCGTTCGTGACTACCGTTTGCCCCGCAGGCGGTTATTCGAAACACCGGCTCGCCACCGGGCGGTAGATGACGTCAGCTTTACCCTCAGCCGGGGTGAGCGCCTTGGTCTGGTCGGAGAGTCCGGTTGCGGAAAATCGACACTAACACGGGCAATTCTAGGGCTTGAAGATGTTCAGGGTGGGCACGTTCTGTTGAACGGGCAGCCTGTTTTTGCGGCCCACAAGCCCAATCTTGCGGTGCGCCGTAACATGCAGGTGGTGTTTCAGGACCCATTTGGCAGCTTCAACCCACGCCATCGTGTCGGGCGGCTGATCACCGAGCCGTTTCACCTGCTGGACACCCCGCCGACGGGATCAGAGCGGCAGGACAGGATTTCCGAGATGCTGACGGCCGTTGGCCTCAGCCCCGGTGACGCCGGAAAATACATACATGAATTCTCGGGTGGGCAGCGTCAGCGGATCGCCATCGCCCGTGCGCTGATCATTCGGCCGGAACTGATCCTGTTTGACGAAGCGGTCTCGGCGCTGGATGTATCGGTTCGGGCGCAAATCCTTGACCTGCTGGCCGAGCTTTGTGCGACCTATGATCTGACCTATCTGTTCATAAGCCACGATCTGAGCGTCGTTCGCACGATCACGGATCGGGTCATGGTGATGCAATCCGGACGAATTGTTGAACAGGGTGAGACTGAAGCCGTCTTCGGCAATCCTCAGCATCCTTATACACAAAAGCTGATTTCCGCTGCGCCAAAGCTGCCGGATTACAATCGAGGTGCCGCGTAAACTGCCTTGTTAGAGCCTGAATTGGAGACATTGAATGACTGATCAGATCTGGTTTGACCCAACTCGGTGTCTGATAGCAGGAGAGTGGATATTACCGATCAGCGGCGGTACCTTGCCCCTGACCAATCCCTCGGACGGATCAGAAATCTGCCAGATTGCGCGCGGCACGAAGCAGGATATCGATGCTGCTGTTGGCGCGGCCCGGTCCGCTTCGAATGGAGCGTGGGGCCGAATGACGGCGCTGAACCGAGGACGTATTCTGACCCGCTTGGGGCAACTGGTTCTGGAAAAGGTCGAAGACCTTGCCACTCTCGAGGCGATGGATGTCGGCAAACCTCTGACCCAGGCTCGCGCAGATGCAGTTGCGTTGGCGCGCTATTGCGAGTTCTACGGTGGCGCAGCAGACAAGGTCATGGGCCAGACGATTCCATATCTGGACGGCTATACTGTCTACACGCTGCGCGAGCCGCACGGGGTTACCGGCCACATCGTGCCCTGGAACTACCCGATGCAGATCATCGGCCGGTCTGTTGGCGCTGCGTTGGCGATGGGCAATGCCTGTATTCTGAAACCGGCAGAGGAGGCATGCCTGACCGCGCTGGCTTTTGCGCATCTGGCGCTTGAAGCCGGCTTGCCGCCCGGCGCGCTGAACGTCGTGCCCGGGCTTGGGGCCGAGGCCGGAGCGGCGCTGTCGGCACATCCGGATGTCGACCACATCTCATTTACCGGATCCGTTGCAACGGGCGCATTGGTGCAGCAGGCGGCGGGGCGCAACGTGGTGCCGGTGACGCTGGAACTGGGCGGAAAGTCCCCTCAACTGGTGTTTGACGATGCCGATCTGGATGCTGCGCTGCCGTTTCTGGTGAACGCAGGGATTCAGAATGCCGGCCAGACCTGCTCCGCCTCGTCTCGCATATTGGTGCAGCGCGGTATTTACGATCAGGTCCGGTCGCGTATGGCCGAAGCTTATGAACAGTTGTCTGTCGGACCGGCGATGCAGGATTTGCGGGTTGGCCCGTTGATTTCGGACCGGCAAAAGCAGATCGTGACCGGGTTTCTTGAAAAAGGTTCCGATCTGAACATCGCGGCACAGGGGCGGATCGCTGAGGGTGCGCCGGAAAGTGGCGCTTATGTTCGTCCGACCCTGTTCTCGGACGTGCCGCCGGATCACGTCCTGGCCCGGGACGAGATATTTGGCCCGGTACAGGTTCTGATCCCTTTCGATACCGAGAAACAGGCTCTAAATATAGCCAACAGCACCGATTACGGTCTGGTTGCCAGCATCTGGACCCGCGACGGGGCGCGGCAGATGCGGCTGGCGAAACAACTGCGTTCGGGACAGGTGTTCATCAACAATTACGGTGCAGGTGGCGGGGTCGAATTGCCCTTTGGCGGGGTGGGGAAATCCGGTCACGGACGCGAAAAAGGGTTCGAGGCGCTGTACGGGTTCTCGCAACTTAAAACAGTGGCGGCTTTCCACGGGTGATGATCTAGACGATCACTTCGATCGCCTTTTGCGCGCCAACTCCGAACACGCGCTTGTAGCGTTCGATCTGATCCGCCGGACCCATAGCCTTTTCGGGATTGTCCGATAGCTTCACTGTCAGGCGGCCATTGGCAGAGACTGCCTTGCACACCAGCGAAAACGGCGCCAGCGCATCATTTGGCACGAGACCTCGGAAATCATTGGTCAACAGGGTCCCCCAACCGAAGGACACGTTGACCCGTTCCGCAAACTGGCCGTGCAATTCCTGAATTTTTGCAACATCCAGCCCGTCCGAAAAAATGATACGTTTCTGGCGCGGATCCTCGCCGCGGGATTTCCACCAGTCGATGGCAATCTCGGCTCCGGCGGCCGGATCGCCGCTGTCGATACGAATGCCGGTCCATCCGGCCAGCCAGTCGGGCGCGCTGTCCAGAAACCCCTTGGTGCCATAGGTATCAGGCAGGATAATCCGCAGATTGCCGTCATGTTCCTCGTGCCAGTCGCTCAGGACGTCATAAGGCGCCTGGGCCAGGTCCGCGTCGCTATCGGCCAGTGCGGAATAAACCATGGGCAGTTCATGGGCATTGGTGCCGATGGCCTCGACCTCGCGTCGCATCGCGATCAGGCAGTTCGACGTTCCGGTGAACGAACTGCCCAGCCCTTCGATCATCGCTTGAACGCACCAGTCCTGCCACAGGAAGGAATGACGCCGGCGGGTTCCGAAGTCGGCGATCCCCAAGCCGCCAATACCGCGCAGTTGTTCGATCTTTTCCCAGACCCGTGTCATCGCTCGGGCATATAGTACCTGCAGTTCGAACCGGCGCATGTCATTCAGAACCGCGCGCGACCGCAGTTCCATCAACACCGCCAGCGCCGGGATTTCCCACAGCATGACCTCGTGCCATTTGCCCTCAAAGGTCAGCTCGTACTGATCGCCTTTGCGTTCCAGGTGATAGGGCGGCAGGCGCAAGTTTTCGAACCATTCCATGAAATCCGACCGGAACATCTGCCGCTTTCCGTAGAAAGTATTGCCGCGCAGCCACGTGCTTTCACCGCGGCTGAGGCTGAGCGAGCGGATATGATCCAGTTGCTCGCGCAGTTCGCCTTCATCGATGAGTTTCGCCAGCGGAATGTGATTCGACCGGTTGATCAGCGAAAAAACGACGTCCGTTTGGGGCTTATTTCGAAACACTGACTGGCACATCAGAAGTTTGTAGAAGTCCGTGTCGATCAAAGACCTGACAATCGGGTCGATCTTCCATTTGTGATTGTACACGCGTGTCGCAATATCGACCATGTGGAACTCCTGCGATTTCCATTGTTAGATCAATCGGAACGATGAATGGCAAGAGTCGCCCAATTGGTGACAATGACAAGGTCCAGTCACATTGCGGGCAAATTGTGTGTGCTTTTCACGGGTTAGTGAAAAGAGGGGATGGACATGTGAGTTGAGTTTAGTGAATGGGTCTCGAGTACGACTTTGATATTGTAACGATTGCACAGGACGAAGTGGAGCCAGCTCAGGCGGACACAGAAGCTTCGCAAAATGGGAAGACGCGGGCTCGAGCCTTGTTCCGCGACTTTCAGACGGCAGAAGCCCTGCGCGACACGTCACCGAATATCCGCAAGATGTTTGTGGATGCCGGGTTCGATTTTGAAACCCGGAACAGCAGTTTGCCCAATGGTATCTATCGGGCAGAAGACGAGGATTTGCGAAACCTCGTCATCCAGCGCCTTTTTGCCAATATCAAGGCCACGGGCCTGGCGGGTGAGTATTGTGGTGAATTTGATTTGTGGGCGTTTCTGAACGGCATCAAAACCGCCCGCCCACAAGGGAAACGCCGCCGAAAACCACCAATACAGTTGCTGCCCTACATTCAGCCTGAACCGGAAAGCGCACCGCAACCGGTGCCGCCCAAACGGCGGACGCTGCCCTGGCGCATTGGAATCGCGCTGGGTCTGGCTGTACTGATGATTATCCTGCTCAGATTTCTGGCAGCAGCCGGCGCGACGCCTTAAATCAGGGTGACGCCGGCCTTGTGCATGGCGTTTTCCGCCGCCTTCAAGGATCCGTCCAGATCAATGGCGCGACAGGCCGCCATCCTGACAGTCACGTCAAATCCCAGACGCGCCGCGTCAAGTGCTGAAAACTGAACACAAAAATCAGTGGCCAACCCGACAAGCGTCAGTTTGGTGATTCCACGGGTGTTCAGATACCCCTCCAGGCCGGTGGGTGTTTTCTGGTCGTTCTCAAAAAAGGCCGAATAGCTGTCGACGGTAGGGCGAAATCCTTTGCGAATGATCAAATCTGCATCGGTTCTGAGCTCCGCATGAAACGCGCTGCCCTGGCTGCCCTGAATGCAATGATCCGGCCACAGAACCTGGGGACCATAAGGCATTTCGATCGATTCAAATGGGTTACGGCCGGGATGCGAACTTGCAAATGATGAATGCCCATCCGGGTGCCAGTCCTGGGTCAGAATGACCGCGTCGAAGTCGTCCATCATGTCGCTTATTGGGGCGACTACTTCGTCGCCGCCGGGAACAGCCAGCGCGCCGCCGGGGCAGAAATCGTTCTGAACATCGATCACGATCAGGGCATGAGTCATGCGGACCTCCTTCCGTCGATCTATCGGTAGGCGGGCAGATGGGGGGCGTCAATCCGTTCTCTTGCGACTCTGCGCGGGTGGTATTAGATCGCGCGCATGTACACAATCGCCGCTCTCTATCACTTTACCCGATTCACCGATCATGCCGCACTGCGTGAGCCATTGCTGGAACTGTGTCAGGCGCAGTCCGTCAAAGGAATCCTGCTGCTGGCGCAAGAAGGGATCAATGGCACAATTGCAGGCCCGCGATCCGGGATCGATGCTGTTCTGGCCCATATCCGCGCCCTTCCGGGTTGCGCCGATCTGGAATGGAAAGAGGCTTCGTCGGATCACCCGCCCTTTGGCCGGATGAAAGTGCGCCTGAAGAAAGAGATCGTGACAATGGGGCAGCCGGATGTCGATCCGCAGGCGCGCGTCGGTCACTATGTCGAACCTGAAGACTGGAACGACCTGATCCGCTCGGATGACGTTGTGCTGATCGATACGCGAAACGATTATGAGGTGGCGATCGGCACTTTTGAGGGCGCAATAGACCCTAAAACAGCCAGTTTTCGCGATTTTCCGGATTGGTGGGAGGCAAACAAGGACCGTTTCCACAACAAACGTGTCGCCATGTTCTGCACTGGTGGTATCCGATGCGAAAAATCCACCAACTACCTGCTGGGGCAGGGGGTCGACGATGTCTATCACCTGAAAGGTGGGATTCTGCGGTATCTCGAAGAGGTTCCGGCCGAAGACAGCACCTGGCGGGGGGAATGTTTTGTGTTCGACAACCGGGTCTCAGTCGGGCACGGGTTGGTCGAAGGGCCGCATAACCTGTGTCATGGCTGCCGGCGCCCGATTCTGCCGGATGACACGAAGCGGCCAGAATACGAGCATGGCGTTTCATGCCATCATTGCATCAATGAGACCTCGGAGGCGGACAAGATGCGCTTTCGCGAACGGCAGAAACAGATTGCACTGGCCCGCGCCCGTGGGGACGCGCATTTGGGCGCAAACTGATCGCCACGCGTTAAGGGTTGTCGATTTCCGCCGGAATGCGGATGATCGCGCATACGCAACTGTCCGGAACACCCATGTCGACCGAACCAAGAACGCTGGAAGAATGGAAATCGACTTTGGCCGCCGCCTTTGGGCTGGTTCTGGTCAGCTTTCTGGCCTGGTACGCTCTTTCCAGTCTCAACGAGGCCACGGCAGGGAATACGATTGGCACGATTGCTTCGGGCGCGCTGGTGCTGTGGCTGATCTCGCAGACCTGGTACTACATGACTCAGGTCACGTCTCCCCGTCGTCAGCTGTTGTTGATGGGAATATCGTTCATACAGGTGGTGCCGTTTCTGTTCGCTGCGGCTTACGGCGCGTTCGGCTATTATGACCTGTGTGTTGTCGGCGCAAAAGGTCCGGCCGATGTTCTGTACTTTTCATATGTGACTTTCACGACCGTTGGGTTTGGAGATCTGAAGCCCGCCGGTCTGTGCCGCGGCCTGGCAGTGGCCGAAGCGATCACCGGCTACATTCTGCTGGGCCTGTTCGTGGCCGCGGCAGTTGGGCTGTATGGGCGCGAACACAACAGGCATCCGCACTGACCCCTGAATACCCTCGCAAAAGAGTCTATTTGTTGCTGTCGATCCACTGCGACATGCGTTGCTTGTCGCGAAAGCACTCGGAAGGAATAGGCCGGCGTTTGCTGCGTGAAATACGTTCGGCAAAGGCCACCTGCTTGCCAGTCGGGTAATTTGCGAAGGGTGAAGGATCGTTAGGTTTGTGTGCCGAAATCCAGTCCGACATTGTTTTTCGGTCTCGCTGCGCCTCAACTGGAATTTCCAGAGCAGACTTTTCCGCAATGGCACGGGCATAGCGCATCTGCCGGTCCGTCACCGGCAGCATGTGATAGTCGTTGCTGGGCGCATCAAACCAGCTTTGGCGGGCAGCGTTGGTCATAGCTCGAAAACCTCCGTTCCACATGAGAACAAATATAGAACATTTTAGGAACTTTTCAAGATTTCCGCTGACCGGCTTCTGATTGAGCCGATATTTGTCCAGCCTGTCCCCTCGCCATGCGAGCAATTTGGCGCGCTTTTTTGCGTCCAATGGAAATGAAGGAACGATTCGGTGTGAATTCAACCCATGTTCGGTCACGTCGCCGATAGTGGCAGGTTGAACGGCGACAATGCGCGCAAATTGTATTGTGCCCGGATCGGCCTGCTTTTGATCAGTCTGCTAAATGAAATTTGATCGAAGCTTACTGCTTCTCGAAACCTTAGACTCTGTACATCAAGATCAATCGACCGAGAAAGTGCTGCCAAAAGGTAAGGAGAGATTAAGCCCGGTAAGACCAAAGTTACCTTTCCCACAGCATAACAGTGCTGTTTGTGATCGAACAGCCGATGCGCCTATTCCCTTGATCTACTCATGCAATCGTGGGCAGTGGCTTTCGTTAAGGATCAAGCGCGGCAAGCAACTCGGCAATCTTTTGGCCCGTATCTTCACTATCTTTCAAAAGATATGCCGCATCTGCCAGCGGTTTGGCCGGGTTTCGTGCTGGTTGATTTGCCAAAGCCCGCGTCGTTGCGGCAATCTTTGCGAACTGCCCGTTTTGATCTGCTGTTTGATCTGTCAGATTGGCCAGCCAGAAATACCTATCGGCTTCATTCAGCGTCCCAAGCTTCTTCGATAGTTCACCGGCTTTTTCGAAATCTCCGACAATACGGGCCACCTCAATCCGAAGAAGGTCGGCTTGAACGCTATCATCGTCGGCAAGCTCGAGCATGGCTTGATGAGGACGCCCGCCCAGCAAGGCCGCGCGAGCCCTCAGTCTTGCACGCTCCGACCGTTTGATACTGTCTTGCGGACGGCTGGCGAAGAAATGGGCCTTTGAAGCAAACCCGAGCATCGCCAGCCGATCGGAAAGTGCGATGGCAGTTTCGGTGCTCAGATCCGACACGAAGTCATCCGCCAAGCCTAGGGTTCGGCGCAGGAATGTCACGTCATCCGAGCGTTCCGCCACCATCAACATAACCTGGTTCAGCGTTCCCGCCCTGCCTTCACTCGCAGGCAGGCTTTCGGCAAGATCCACCGCCGCATCGAACTGGTCACTCAGGCTCAGCGCCACTGCATGGGCTTGCAACATCATTGACCCAATTTCCGATCTCCGGAACTCCAGCACATATGCTGCCGCCAGATCGACTTCCTGAGCCGAGACCGCACCCCTTTCCCCCCAGCGTTTTTCTATCAGTTGCGCCAGCGCCAGCGGGGCTTCCAGCACGGCATCCGGTGACGAGATGACTTCGTTCAGTAAAGCCTCTGTTTGCGGGTCATCCCCTTCAGCACTGGCAACCGCAGCTTTCGCGCGACTGACCTCAGGCCGGCTTTCGGGCTCAACTCTGTCGATTGTCCGCAGGATCCGCCGCGCCGCCTCAAGTTTCTGGCCTTCCACCAGGATATTCGCCAATGACGGGCCGAAGTGGCGCTGCAGATGGTCCGGCAGGCGCGGGAAAGCTTGTTCAATGGCCTCCAGATCAGCATCGGACCGTAGTGTCTGTTCACTTAACACCGACCACAACGCCGCGTCACTGGTGCACCTTTGAAGGCTTTCGAACGGGTTCGGTTCAGCGACTGTCTGATCGTCAATGATCCGGGCAATGGCCGCGATCCGGTCCCTATCGGAAGATTGCGAAGTGGTCAGATCCAGCACCTGTAAAGCCTCGATTCCGAAACCGTGGAAAGCGTATAGTCTTGCCAGTTTCATGACAGTTTCCGAATCCACACGATCAAACTCTTCAAAGAGTCCGACTCGTAGATCGGCTATCTGTTCGGAAAAGGAACGCCCATCTGACCAGCTATCAAACCCGATTTCCGCGCGCGTCAGACAGGCCGGGCGCGATGGCACCGGTTGAATGTCCGGCACCGGAAAGCCCGGCAAGTCCTCCAGCACTGACGAAACCCGGAAGTTCGGCTCCAGGTCCGGCAAATCTTCCAAATCGTGGACCTCAGGCACCCGGCGCGGTCCCTGGCCGGCAAGGTTCAGGTCAAGGACGTCGCGATCCGCGCCTTGCACGAACCGCGTAGAAAGCCGTTCTTCTATTCTTTGCAATCCCTGTTCAAGAAGCGGTAGTGCAAATGGCTTTGGCGCCCGGTCAGACGCGGATTGTTCTTGCTCGAAACCCTGCGAGATGTCTGGCACGGACACCAACAATGGGCCAAGTGGTGGCAGGACATCCACTGGGGCAATATCGATGACGATCATCGTGCCCTGATACAGAAAGGCAGACGCGGCACAGTCACACCCGAATTCCATGTCCAATTCGGCACCAGACCGAGCCTGAGAAAGCGTGCTCAAACGGGCGCTTGAGAGTCGGGCAAAGACAGACCCTGTTTCGAACCTGACATCGTCAATGGCCACCTTCAGACGCGCACCGTTCTTTTTCTGGGTCAAAGCCCACTCGGTTCCATGAGGAACCTGCGCGACAAGCCGCGTGTGCCCGTCATGTTCGCCGGATCGAACCGTGACGGATTGTGCCGCGGCACAATTGGCGACCACGAACAGAGAAATAGCGAGAAGAGCACCCCGGATCATGCCGCCGCCTGTTTGAGTTCCTTCAGCGCATCCTCCAGTTCGGCAAAGCCGGGGCGGTTGTGCGTTGGCGTGTTTTGTCGTCCGACTTCAATACACATTGCAGCGTTGTGGTTGTGCAGGTTGGCAACCAGAACCTCTTTGATCAGTTGGTAGAAATGGTTGTCCTCCTCGACCACGGCTTTCAGTTTCCCCACGAACGGTCCGACTAGGCCATAGGCAAGAAAGACACCCAGAAACGTGCCGACCAGGGCGCCGCCGATCAGCTTTCCCAGAACTTCGGGTGGCTGGTCGATCGATCCCATCGTCTTGATCACACCCAGAACCGCCGCGACAATTCCCAGCGCTGGCAGCCCGTCGGCCACGGTCTGCAACGCGTGGCTGGAATGCATGGCGTGGTGGAAATTGGCCTCCATCCGTTTTTCCAGCACTTCTTCCACCTGATGCGGATCGTCATAATTCATGGCCGCTGATCGCATCGTGTCACAGATAAGATCCACCGCTTCCTGGTCTGCCTGAATTTTCGGATATGCAGAAAACAGTGTAGAGTTTTCGGGTTCTTCGATATGCTGCTCAACCTCGACCGGGTTGGCTTTGGCCATGCGGATCAGGGAAAACAAAAGGCACAGCAGGTCGCGGTAATCCTGCGGTTTCCATTTGGGTCCCTTGAATACCTTTCCCATGTCTTTGGCGGTATGCTTGACCGCGCTCATGTCGTTGCTGATCAGAAATGCCCCAACAGCGGCTCCGCCGATCATCATCATTTCAAAAGGCAATGATTTCATAATGATAGCCATCTTGCCGCCAGCCGCGAGATAGCCGCCGAAAACCATGACGAAAATGACGATGATTCCTACAAGTCCGATCATCTGCGTTCTCCGGCAAAATGTGTTGCGGGTGTGACCAATAGTTTCATCATTCTTCGGGGGCCGATGCGTTGCGGCCTGCCATCACGACGCTCACCGTGTAGGCGACCTCGGGCGGGAGCCCGGAAAGAATGCCGGCCGCAGCATCGGAAGGCATTCGGGCCAGAAAACCTGCAGAGAACACCGGGTTCATAGTTTCGAATAATGCGGCGGCGTCTTTCGGCTTCATGCTTTGGTACATGTCCGTAAGCTTGCTCAGATCGCTTTCGGCGGCCGTGTCGGCGATGGCCAAAGTGGCTCGCAGGTCCTGTTCCGCCTGCTGCAGGGCAATCAGGCGGGATTCGATGGCCTGATCTGCTATTTCCAAGGCCTTTTCCCTATTCAGAAGGGTGTTTTCACGTTGTACCAGCTGTTCTTCCCGGCGAAGCAGTTCGGTCAGCAGAACCTGAACACCCGGTGCCTTTTGAGAAGCAGGTTGCAGCAGTGGCTGAGACGGGTCGGCAGCCTTTGCAAGGGCGGGGCCGGCTTCCAGACCCAATCGGATCACAGCGGACCCGACCATCAGCAAGGAAATCACAGTCAATACTCCGCCACGAGACCGACCCCGCCTGCTTGGCGTTTTTCGTTATTTCATGGCGTAGCCTCGCCTGATTTGCGGGCATGCCTGAAAAACATCAGACCTTCCGGCTGTCCCTTAGGCTGAGGTGCGACCTCGAAATCCTCGTGTTTCTCCGTATCCGGTTGCTTCGTGGGACCCTGTGGCGCCGGGGTCTCCGAATCCACCGCCGGTTCAATCGCGGAGTTTTCTGTCTCGGCTTCACCGGGCTCAGGGTCTTCCGGACCTGGGCCAACGTTGTCCTCGTCCGGGACAATGTCGTGCATTGAAGCCATCATCAGCTCGAGCCGCCCGGCTACGGACTCGGCACGCTGGGACAGGTCTTTTAAAGCAACTCCGGACTGATCGGAGGCAGACCGGGCCGACTCAAGCGATCTTTTTAGCGCGTCCGCCTGCGAGGACAGAACCGCCACGGCACCACCGACACCCTGCTCCAGATCAATGAATTTCCGGAGCCGCCGCGACAGTACAAAACAATACAGACCGGCGCCAAGCGCGCCTGCAACAAGCAAAATATCCGCAATCAGCTCCAATTTCGCCTCCTAATTCAGTACAAATTCCATCACCAGAACATCGCGGACGCGCCCTTTGCCCACGACAATTTCGATACGCCGCAGCAGGTGTCCACGAATGCGGATCAAAGCCAGCGAATCCTCCAAGTCTTCGACTTCGATCGCGCGGAGATAACCATTGAGAACGTCCATGACGCGGGGCTTCATCTTTTCGACATCACCGATGTAGGGTGCATTCACTTCAAGCTGGGCATGAAACCTCAGATGACGCGAATCGCCGACATCCACCGAAATGATCGCGGGTGGCAGGTCGACAAAGCCAATCTCGGGCACTGCTTCGGCAGAGATTTCAGCCGTTTCTTCATCGGATTCGGTACCGTTGCCAGCCAGCGGCAACAGGCCGGACGTTGCCAGAAAATAACCGCCGGCCGCACCCAGAACGGCCAAAACCGCCCCGACGATTAGGCCCGTTTTCCTCGGTTTTACCGGGGCTTCGCTTTCTTCAGCCGTTGCGTCAGCCATGGCGTCCTCATCCATCCGTTCGGCCACCGTCATAACCCCGCAGGGACTAACCGATTGTTAAGGGCAATCGTCCAAACAGAGGTTGCGCCGGGCAGAATGTCGGCGAGTCGGAGGTGAGAGTGCAGCAGATCGGAACTGTCTGGGCAAATTTGGACAGGCGTAGGCAAATTGTCGTCGCCGGTGCGGTGGTGCTGGTTTTTCTTGGGGTTCTTGCCATGTCCCGGCTGGTGACGGCACCGTCGATGACGTTGCTATATGCCGGGCTCGAAAGCGGGGCCGCTGGCGATATTGTCCGGGCCCTGGATCAGCGCGGGGTTGCATACGAAATTCGCGGCGGTTCGATTTATGTCCCCGGAACGCAGCGGGATGAACTGCGCATGACGCTCGCCAGCGAGGGGTTGCCTGCAAACGGCAACCGCGGGTACGAACTGCTCGACTCGCTTAGCGGGTTCGGCACCACGTCGCAGATGTTCGATGCCGCCTACTGGCGTGCCAAGGAAGGTGAGCTTGCCCGGACCATCGTCGGCAGTGCCTATGTCAGTCAGGCCCGTGTTCATATCGCAAACAGTTCTTCCAACCCGTTCAAGCGCAGCGCCGCGCCAACAGCATCGGTGTATCTGGTGCCTTCGGGTGGTCAGATTACGGCAGATCAGGCCCGTGCCATTCGCTTTCTGGTGTCGTCGGCAGTCAGTGGCCTGACCCCGGAAAACGTGGCGGTTATCGATTCAAACGGAGCGGTGATCGGCGCGCAGGAAAGTCGGGCCGCGGCAGACACGGCTGATGACAAGGCCCGAACCCTGCGCGAGCGGGTTTTGCGCCTGGTCGAGGCCCGCGTTGGTGCGGGAAACGCAGTGGTCGAAGTCAGTGTCGATACGGTGACAAGAACTGAATCGATCCGCGAACGCCGCATCGATCCCGAAACGCGCGTGGCGATTAGCACGGATGTAGAAGAACGTACGGACAGTGCACGCAACCAGTCCTCGGATGTGACCGTCGCGTCGAACCTTCCGGATGGCGACGCGGCGGGCGGTGACGAATCTAACTCCACTGCGACCCAGACCCGGGAACGGGTGAATTACGAAGTGTCCGAGACCGAACTGGAAGTGCACAACGCCCCTGGGGCGGTCAAAAGACTGACAGTGGCAGTTCTCGTTAACGGTTTCAGGGAAGTGACGGATGAAGGGACGGAAAACTTTGTGCCACTGCCGCAGACCGAGCTGGACGCGCTTCGCGAGCTGGTCGCGTCTGCCGTTGGTTTCGACGCTGCGCGGGGCGACGTGATTACACTCAAATCGATGGATATGCCTTTGATAGAGCCTAAAGGAGTGCTGGTTTCCGGTTCCTTCTGGCCGAAACTCCATCTGGACGCCATGTCTCTGATTCAGATGGCGGTGCTGGCGATTGTCTCTCTGATCCTGGGGTTGTTTGTAATCCGCCCGATTCTGACAAAGCCGGTTGCGGCCACCGCGCTTTTGCCTGCGGACCGTAGGCCCGAGTCTGAGGACGCTCCGTTTCTTGTTGGTGAAATCGCGACGGCGGATGGGGTAGAGTTTGCGCAAATACCCAGTCAGGCGAAGCAGGCAGAGGTTCCCGCGCTGGGGTCGCCTGCCGGCGCTGACCCGGTTGACCGCTTGCGCGCAATGATCGGTGAAAAGCAGGAAGAAACAGTCGAAATTCTGCGCAGCTGGCTTGAAGAAGGTGAGGAGGCTGTGTGATGTCCATCGCCCATCTCCTTGAAGACTTCTCGGCACAGGCCAGTGGTGTTCAGGTTCATCTGCTGGACGAGGAGGCGCTGGAAGAGCATCGCCTTGCCGCATTTGAACACGGCTACAAGGCGGGTTGGGAGGATGCCCTGACCGCACAGGAACAAAGCCTTGATCGGACGTCCGCTGCGCTGGCCGCCTCGCTTGAAGACATGTCCTTCACCTATCACGAGGCGCTGAACCGGATGTCGCTGTCGCTTGAGCCGATGTTCGAGGGGCTCGTCCGTCTTGTTCTGCCGGAAACGCTGGAGCGGGGCTTTGGGACCCGTCTGGTGGAGCAGTTGTGCGAATTGGCTGGCGAGCAGATCGGTCAGCCCATGCAAATACTGGTTCCTGTGGGGCAGGGGAATGGTGTCGGCGCTCTTGTGCCGCCGGGTCTGAGCCCACCCCCAAAAGTGATCGAGGATTGATCGTTGGAACCGGGGACGGCGCGGCTGCAGGTTGGCATGTCGCAGCAGGAGGTGGATTGCAACGCCTTGCTGGCGTCGATTTCCAGCGCATTCGACGCTTATCTGTTCGAGGCAAGAAAGGCACTGTCAAATGAGCGAAAATCAGACCCTAAATAAGGGCAAATTAAATCCGTTTGAAACCGTCCCGATCGAAGTGACGGTCTCGGTCGGTCGGGCGCGGCCATTGATCCGCGACCTGCTGGCGTTGGGCGAAAACGCGGTACTGACCCTGGACAAGCGTATCGAGGATCCCGTTGACCTGTATGTTGGCGACCAGCTGGTTGCGCGGGGGCTTCTGGAAGAATTGGAGGGCGATCAGGCCGGTCAACTGGCCGTGCGCCTGACCGAGATATCGGATCTTCAGCGCGGGATCGGCTGATGCGTCCGCTGGTCTGGCTTGCCTTGGCGCTGGCGCTGCTGACCCCGTCTTTGGCGGCGGCTCAGGATGTGACCTTGTCGCTGGGCGAGGGTGGATCGATCTCGGCGCGCACAGTGCAGCTGATCCTGTTGATCACCGTGCTGAGTCTGGCGCCCGGACTGGCCATCATGATCACGTGCTTTCCGTTTCTGGTTACGGTTCTGGCCATATTGCGGCAGGGCATCGGCCTGCAGCAGTCACCGCCGAACATGTTGATTGTCAGCTTGGCCCTGTTCCTGACCTATTTCATCATGGAGCCGGTTTTCACCGAGGCCTGGGAAAACGGAATACGCCCAATGGTTGAAAAGACAATGGAAGTGGAACGTGCGCTGGTTCCATTTCGCGCCTTCATGGCCGCACGACTCGACCCGGACACGTTTCACGCCATGGCGGCCCTGCGTCCGGGCGGCGACACGATTGCGCTGTCGCCGGACGCGCCGGCATCTGTTCTGATGCCGTCTTTCATGCTGTCGGAAATTGCGCGGGCCTTTCAGATCGGATTTCTGATTTTCCTGCCGTTTCTGATCATTGATCTTGTGGTCGCAGCGGTTCTCATGTCGATGGGCATGATGATGGTTCCCCCGGCTACCGTGTCACTGCCGTTTAAACTGGCCTTTTTTGTCATCGCTGACGGGTGGTCCCTGATCGCAAGCGCGTTGGTGCGCAGTTACACGATCTGACAATGACCACTATTGCCGTGTGATGTGCAGACGGGCACGCAATCCCTGTTCTCCGGCCTCGAAGCTAAGTGTCCCACCATGCTGTTCGGCGATGGTTGCGGCGATCGTCAGGCCCAGGCCATAGCCGTCAGAGGATCCGATATTCGACCCGCGTCGGAACGGTGCCATCAGTGCCTCGATATCCGCAGCGTTCAGGTCGGCGCCTTTGTCCTCGACTGTGATGGTGGCCGTCTGGGCATCTGTCGCAAGCCCGACCTCGGCCTGCCGCCCGTATTTCAGAGCATTGTCGATCAGATTGGTCAATGCGCGTTTCAGCGAAATTGGCCGCCCGATAACCAGAATGCGCCGGGTTTCAGGCATCGAGCCGTGGCCGCGGCGCGACATGAAAACTGAACGCCCGCCTTCGACCAGAACAGGGGCGGCCTGTTTCAGGGTGACGGGCCGGTCCATGTCCTGGTAATCGGCCACCACGGCTTCAACCAGCGCCGTCAGCGAGATCTGACGTGGCTCCTCGACACTGAGTTCGGACCGTGTCAAAGTCAGGACGCTTTCGATCATTCCGGTCATCTGGTCCACGTCAGCCTCGAGTTTCTCGCGCAGGTCTCGGTCGGGGATCAGGGCGGCGCGCAACCGAACGCGCGTAGCCGGTGTGCCCAGATCGTGACTGACGCCAGACAAGACAATGGCGCGCTTTTCCAGCTGCGCCCGTTCCGCATCAAGATGGTCGTTCACGGCCTCGACGATTTCGCGCAGTTCGCCTGGGCCCTCGGTATCGTAGCTGTCCGGCCCGCCGCGCCGCTTTCGGTCGCGCAGTGCGTGTGAGAACCGGGTAAATGTGTCGCTGACATTCCCGACCGCGGTAAGAAGGATCGCCAACGCAACAACGGCCACCAGAATTGCGGGCAGCCGGAGATCAGCTGGTGCGGCACCGCAGCCCCAGACGTCGGTTCCGTCCACCATCTGCCACGCACTGCGCCCAAAGCGGGCGATCAGAACCGGTTCGCTGCAATAGGTCGCCAGCAGCCGGGTCAGGCTGCCCATCTTTTCCGGCCCAGTCTGATCACTGCCCGAGAGAATGTCCGAAACGGGGTAAACCAGGCGGTCCGACATGACGGCCAGGGTCAGTTCGCGCCCGCTCAGCGGGGCGGAACTGTCGGTGAAGATCGACAGGTTGGTGACAAAACTGCGGTCCGACATGCCGGGCAGTTGTTCGAACCGGCCGACTTCGGCAAGGGCGGCGCTTGGCACGGGCAATCGGGTTATCGTGATGCCGGAGGGCGGGGTTTTGCCGACACGCAGGTCCTCATAGACCGCGAAGCCCGCAACTTGCGCCCGCGTCAGGAAACCCTCCCACGCCTGCGCAGACGCAAACCACAGTCCGGCTGAAACCAAACCGGCGGAAAACGCGGCGATTGTCCAGATCCAGCCCAGGCTGCGCAGACGCAACGCAGGCCTGTTCATGCGTCCTCTTCCACCGAAACGTCCGCGGCAAAGACATATCCCAGCCCCCGTTCGGTTCGCAGCATTTGCGGCTCTTTGGGATTGGCCTCGATCTTCGAACGCAGACGTCCCACCAGCATATCGATGGCGCGGCCCTGTGCCTCGCTCTTGTCGCCATCACCGGTGACGTCCAACGCTGCGGCGATCTCGACCCGGGTCAGCGGGATATGCGGATTGGCCAGCAACACCTTGAGCAAAGCGCTTTCGCGCTGAGAAAGGGGCACCAGATAGCCCTCGGGCGAAAAAACCTCGTCCCGTTTTCCGTCATATACCCAGCCGGCAAAGCGAAAGGTCCGGGTGCGGCGGCGATAGGCCAGAGACGGCGTGCGCCGAGTCCGCTGCATCACGGCCCGCACCCGCGCCAGCAGCAGATGCGGGTTGAAAGGCTTGGCGATATAGTCGTCCGCGCCCACCTCGTACCCGGCCATGCGCTGATGATCGGCAGACAAGGCGGACACGAATATGATCGGGACATCCTGTTCGCGCCGCAATCGGGCGCAGATGTCCACGCCGTTCTCATCCCCCAGCATGACATCCAGCAGAATAAGGTCGATGCGCCCCGAGGACATATGCGTGCGGATCTCCATGTCCGAACTGGCGGGAAGTGCGATGAACCCGTTTTGTTGCAGAAACTGGGTCATCATCAACCGCATTTCGGGGTCGTCATCCACCACCAACAAGCGCGAAATGGTCACGCTTCTCCTCCCTGTCACGGTTTCAGTCCGGCTCGCCAATTGTAACGAACGGCAACAGATTCAAGTCCAACGTAACAGGCTGTAACAAATGGTGGGAAAAATTCCACTGTTGCCGGGATTTACCCCGGAAAATCATTGCCAGACGGCCATCCGCTATCCGTAGTATCGCGCATCGCCGCCGATCCGGTGGCTAAAAAAGTATCTGGGAGGATCCCTTTATGAAACGTTTTGCATTGTCCGCAGTTTCGACTCTGGCTGTGGTCGCAGGCACCTCGGTTACGGCCGAGCCGCAGGCCGAAGTTCTGCACTGGTGGACATCCGGCGGCGAGGCCAAATCGGTCGCCGTTCTGCAGGAAGAATTTGCCTCGAATGGCGGTACCTGGACTGACATGCCCGTTGCCGGCGGCGGTGGTGATGCGGCAATGACCGCGCTGCGGGCCCGTGTTCTGGCTGGTAACGCGCCGACTGCGGTTCAGTTGAAAGGCCCGGCCATTCAGGAATGGTACGAAGAAGGCGTTCTGGCTGACATCTCGAACGTGGCCGAGGCCGAAGGCTGGGCGGATGTCCTGCCCGCGTCGATCGCCGGTCACATGATGTGCGAAGGCACGTGGTGCGCCGCTCCGGTAAACGTCCACCGCATCGACTGGATCTGGGCGAACGCCGATGTGCTGGCTGCCAACGGCATCGAAATGCCCACCTCGTGGGAAGAGTTCAACGCCGCAGCCGAGAAACTGCTGGCCGCCGGTGTGATCCCTCTGGCCCATGGTGGGCAGGCGTGGCAGGACGCGACCGTGTTCGAAGCGGTTGCTTTGGGTCTGGGTGGACCCGAGTTCTACCAGAAGGCTTTTGTTGATCTGGACCCTGAAACGCTGACCTCGGACACCATGGTTCAGGTCTTTGACCAGATGCGCACCCTGCGCGGGTTCGTGGATGAAAACTTCTCGGGCCGTGACTGGAACCTGGCCACCGCCATGGTGATGAATGGCGAAGCGGCGTTCCAGATCATGGGTGACTGGGCCAAGGGCGAATTCCTGGCGGCTGGCAAGAAGCCCGGCGAGGACTTCCTGTGCGCCTCGACCCCCGGCGACGGCTACCTGTACAACGTCGACAGCTTTGCCATGTTTGACGTGGAAGGTGACGACAAGCGCGCCGGCCAGGAACTGCTGGCCAAGCTGATCGTTGCGCCGAACTTCCAGGAAGTGTTCAACCTGAACAAAGGCTCGATCCCGGCCCGTACGGATGTTGCACTGGATGCGTTCGACATCTGCGCGCAAATTTCGGCCGAAGACATGGGCTCGACCTCGGCAGGCGGTTCGCTTCTGCCTTCTTACGCGCATGGTATGGCTCTGCGCGGTGCGCAGGCTGGTGCGATCACCGACGTTGTGACCGCGCATTTCAACTCGGATATGTCCTCGGCTGACGCGGTTCAGCAACTGGCGGACGCGGTGGCAAACAGCTACTGATCCAATACGCTCTGCCCCCTATACTGAGGGGCAGAGCATCTTTCCCCGGAGGAAAAAATGTCCGAATGGCTGGAAAACCACCTGCCCAAGGTGGTGCTGGCACCGTCGTTCATCGCCGTATTGATCTTTGTCTACGGCTTTATCGGATGGACCGCATGGGTGTCGCTGACCCGATCGAAGCTTCTGCCGAAATACGAGATCAAGGGCTTCATTCAATACGAACGCCTGTTCGACTCGCCCCGTTGGGATACGGCGATCAACAACCTTTATATCTTTGGCGCGCTGTTCATCGTAATCGCGATGATGCTGGGCCTGTTGCTGGCTATTCTGCTGGATCAGAAGATCCGCGTCGAAGGGGCCATTCGCACGATCTACCTGTACCCCATGGCGCTGTCGATGATTGTGACCGGTACCGCGTGGAAGTGGATCCTCAACCCGGGCCTGGGTATCGAGGCGATGGTGCAGGGCTGGGGCTTTCCGAACTTCGAATTCGACTGGCTGGTGAACCCGGATTACGCCATCTACACCATCGTCATTGCTGCGATCTGGCAGAGCTCGGGCTTTGTCATGGCGCTGTTCCTGGCCGGTTTGCGTTCGGTGGATGGTGAGATCATCAAGGCCGCGCAGGTCGATGGTATCCCCACATGGCGCATCTATACGGCAATCATTATCCCCTCGATGGCCCCGATCTTCCTGTCTGCCTTCATCGTGCTGGCGCACCTTGCGATCAAGAGCTTTGACCTTGTCATCGCCCTGACGGGTGGCGGTCCGGGCTACGCGACCGATCTGCCCGCAACCTACATGTACGCCATGGCGTTTTCGCGTGGCGATATCGGTCAGGCGGCTTCGTCGGCAATGATCATGATGCTGGTCGTCTTTGCCATCGTGGTTCCCTATCTTTACTCAGAGCTGAGGGCGAAAAATGACTGATCTGTCGATGCCCCAAACCCAAACCCGCACCCAAAGTGCCACCGGCAAGATTGCCCTGCGTTGGCTGCTTTATGTCCTGCTGGGCCTGTTCGCGCTGTATTACTTGATGCCGCTGTTCGTGATGTTGACCACATCGTTGAAAAGCCTCGAAGAAATCCGCACAGGCAGCCTGATCTCTCTGCCGCGCGAGGTCAGCTTTGAGGCCTGGAAAACCGCGTGGTCCGGTGCCTGCACCGGTATCCAGTGCGAGGGCCTGCGGCCCTATTTCTGGAACTCGGTCCTGATCGCGGTGCCTGCCGTGGCCATCTCGACACTGCTGGGTGCGCTGAATGGCTATGTCGTGGCGCAATGGCGGTTCAAGGGCGCGAACATCATCTTCTCGCTGATGCTGTTTGGCTGCTTCATCCCGTTCCAGGTTGTCCTGCTGCCGATGGCGCGCCTGTTGGGCATGATGGGCATTGCCGGGACCATTCCGGGCCTGATCTTCGTTCATGTGATCTACGGGCTGGGCTTCACCACGCTGTTCTTCCGCAACTACTATGTCACCATTCCGGCCGAACTGACCAAAGCGGCCCGAGTCGATGGGGCCGGGTTCCTGCGGATTTTCTGGTCGATCTTCCTGCCGCTGTCGCTGCCCATCATCGTGGTGACCGTAATCTGGCAGTTCACGCAGATCTGGAACGACTTCCTGTTCGGCGTGTCGTTCAGCCAGGCGGGCACGCAGCCCGTGACCGTGGCGCTCAACAACATCGTAAACTCCACCACCGGCGTCAAAGAGTACAACGTCGACATGGCCGCCGCGATCATCGCGGGGCTGCCGACGCTGCTCGTCTATGTCGTTGCCGGTAAGTATTTCATCCGCGGCCTGACCGCCGGTTCCGTGAAGGGATAACCCATGGCTCCCATCCTCGATATCAACAACCTGTATAAGAATTACGGTGCGACCGAGATTCTGAAGGACATCAACATCTCGATCGAACCGGGCGATTTCCTGGTGCTGGTCGGCCCCTCGGGCTGCGGCAAGTCCACCCTGTTGAACTGCATTGCAGGTCTGGAGCCGATCTCGGGCGGCACCCTTTCCATCGGTGGCAACGACATGACCCATGTCAGCCCCAAGGATCGCGACATCGCGATGGTGTTCCAATCATACGCTCTGTATCCGACCATGACTGTCGCCAAAAACATCACCTTTGGTATGAAGGTGCGAGGCGTCGACCAGGCCACGCAGGACGCGAAACTGAAAGATGTCGCGTCACTGCTGCAAATCGAGCAGTTGCTGAACCGTCGTCCCAGCCAGTTGTCTGGTGGCCAACGTCAGCGTGTGGCGATGGGGCGGGCGCTGGTGCGCGATCCCAAGCTGTTTCTCTTTGATGAACCCCTGTCCAACCTTGACGCCAAGCTGCGGGTCGAGATGCGGACCGAGATCAAGAAGTTGCACCAGACGCTGGATGCCTCAATCGTCTATGTGACCCATGATCAGATCGAGGCGATGACGCTGGCCACCAAGATCGTCGTTCTGAAAGGCGGCATCGTGCAGCAGATCGGCAGCCCGGCCGAGATCTACAACAATCCGGCCAACCTGTTTGTCGCTGACTTCATGGGCTCGCCCGCGATGAACCTGATCCCGGCCAAAGCATCGAACACTGGGTCAGGCACCCAGATCGCTATCTCGCGCGGAGCGGGCGAGACGCTGGTGTTGAACGATGCCCGCGACTTGTCCCTGCCAAAGGATGTGATCCTTGGCCTGCGCCCCGAGGATATCGCCGAAGCAGGCTTTCGTGCAGGAGCGGGCGTACAGGAGGCTGCGTGCATGGTCGATATGGTCGAACCTGCAGGCGCGGACACTTATGTGGTCTCGGAACTGGGCGGCAAACAGGTCACGGCGCGCCTGCATGCGGAAACCAGCGCACAGGCTGGTCAGATGCTGAACCTGGCCTTCGACATGAGCAAAGTGTCTTATTTCGCCGAAGAGACCGGCGAACGCCTCAACTGAAATGAAAAAGCGCCGCGCGAGTGTTTCGCGCGGCGCTTTTTTGATCTCTCGAATGGGATCAGCTGAGCCGGTTCATGTCTTTGATCAGCCTGTTCAGGTCGCCGCCACGCGCATCCAGCATCGCTCCGACTTCGGTCCGTTCGGTCAGCAGCATGTTCACCCCTTCGATGAACATATTGAAGAACCGGTCACGCCCGGATTTGTCCGAGACCAGAAAGGTTACATCGAACGGCGCGGATCCCTTTAGCTTGACCGAGGTTCTGACCTCGTAGCCAGCCTTGATTTTCCGCGCGTCGCGAACAGTTACTTCGCCACCAATGAATTCGCGGAACCGGCGTCCGTATTTGGTCGAAATGTAGCCCTGAAACGCCTTGGTGAACTGTTTCAGCTGCGTCGGGCTGGCCGCGCGGCCATCGGCGCCCAGCACATAACGCGCCATGATCGGCACATCGGCATATTGCACGAAGATCTTTTCAAAATCGCGCAACATGGCATTTTCGGATTTGCCCGAGGCGATCACGCGATTGATGTCGTCAACAACGCTGACAACCAAAGCCTTGGCACTGGCTTCGGTCTGGGCAAGCGCGGGCAGGGGGACTAGGGCAAGCGCAAGGCCTGCCAATCCGGTGGCAACAAAATCGCGTCTGTTCAGAGGGTTATTCGGCATAGGGGTCCTCGTAAGGGTCTAGATAGGGGTCCCTGACAGGGTCGGTTCCGGTTTCGGCATAGGGGTCAGTATAAAGACCCAGATAGGCGTCCTCATCGTCTCTGGCCAGTTCAAAGCGGCGATTTTGCAGGTAGATCGTGCGCGCCTGGGCATAGCTGTCGGCGCTTTCATACAGGATCGAGTCGACCGTGTCTGCAAACCGTCCCCGGTCGCCCATCCGGCGCACAACTTCGGCATAGACGCCGATGTTGTCCACCGGGCGGACCGGGCTGAAATTGATCGGGTTCGAGAACAGGTTGACGATCACACCGACCGAGTCCCGCGCGGTCGACGGACCATAGAAGGGCAGTTCGACATAGGCGCCTTCACCGACCCCCCAGACATGCAGGGTTTCACCGAAATCCGTGTCAACTGGCGGCAGGTTCAATTCGCTTGCCGGGTCGGACAGGCCCACACCGCCCACGGTCGTATTGATCAGAAACCGCAGCAGCGCATTGCCGGACTGTTTGATATTGCCCTGCAAAAGATAGTCCAGGGCCTGACCGGGCATGGTCAGGTTCTCGGCGAAATGGTTGAAGCTTGTGACCATCGGGTCGGGCACGATCTTCACGTAGCCTTTCGAGGCGGGACGAAACAGAAACCGGTCAACGCCAAGGTTGAATTTGTGGATGCCCCGGTTGGCGTTTTCATACGGATCAAAGATTTCTCCGCGTGCGGCTTGGTCCTGCGGCTGGGATGCGCAGGCGCTCAGGACAGCAAACACAGACAGCAGGATCAGAGATTTCAGGCTGAACTTACTCGACACGGTCTTCGTTACTCCAATACATCCGTTGCGGGTACACCGGATACTTAATCAATGTGGCCTTTTTCAGCGCTTCAAGGCCCAATTCGCCGTCACATATGTGTTTCGCAATCACTTTGAAACACATAGCGTTTAACCCGCCGAAAGGAAGTAGGTAAAGTGACTCAAGTTCAACAGTTCAGAATAAGAAAAGTTTCGCCAAGGCCGTTCAGCGATGAAAAATGACGGTTTCCAGCTTTCCCAACCGCGTGTTCGCGGTTAGCGTCCGCCCGAGTCAAACAAGGTGAGGATCATCACATGAGCATTGCAGCGAAACTGGAAAGCCTGGGCGTCGCCCTTCCGGACGCACCCGCACCGGCCGCGAACTACGTGCCCTTCGTACGTGTTGGCAACATCGTCTATGTCTCGGGTCAGATTTCCAAGGCCGACGATCTGATTACCGGCAAACTGGGTGACGACATGGATGTCGAGGCAGGCGCAGCCGCAGCCAGGGTGTGCGCCATTAACCTGCTGGCCCAAGTCAAGGCGGCTTGTGGTGGCGATATCGAGAAACTCGTGCGCGTTATCAAGCTGACCGGCTTTGTGAACTCGACCGCTGATTTCACGGCCCAGCCGCAGGTCATCAACGGCGCGTCCGATTTTCTGGTCGAGGCGCTGGGCGAAGCCGGCCGCCACTCGCGCTCGGCTGTCAGTGCGGCATCCCTGCCGCTGGGTGTTGCGGTCGAGATCGAAGGCATTTTCGAAGTCCAATGACGCCATCTCTGCCAGCAGAGTTCCTGCGAGCCCCGATTGCGCATCGGGCGTTGCACGACATTGCGGATCACCGCCCGGAAAACAGCCGGGCGGCCATTTGCGCGGCCGTCAAGGCCGGGTACGGGGTCGAGGTTGATCTGCAACTGACGGCCGATGACCGGGCCATGGTATTTCACGACTATGACATGACCCGGCTGACCGGTCAGCCTGGCCCGATACGTCAGACCACCTGCGCGCAGGCACAGGCCACGTCTCTGCTGCATGGCGATGACGGTATTCCCACGCTGGACGAAGTGCTGGAGCTGATTGGGGGCAAGGTGCCACTGCTGATCGAGCTCAAGGATCAGGACGGTGCCATGGGCACTGATATCGGGTCGTTGGAACACGACACCGTGCGGGCACTGCGCGGGTATGAAGGCCCCGTGGCGCTGATGTCCTTCAACCCCAACAGCGTTGCGGAACTGGCGCGGCTTGCCCCGCATCTGCCACGTGGTCTGGTCACGTGTTCCTACGATCCAAAGGTGGAGCTTCTGCCGCAAGAGGTTTGCGACCACTTGCGCGAAATCCCGGATTTCGACCGGGTCGGCGCTGGTTTCATAAGTCACGAGGCGGAGGACCTTTCCCGTCCCCGCGTGGCTGAACTCAAGGCGCGTGGCGTGCCGATCCTGTGCTGGACCGTTCGCTCGCCTGGGCAGGAGGCCGAGGCGCGCAAGGTTGCCGACAACGTAACCTTCGAGGGGTATCTGGCGGCACATCCGGGTTGATCCCGCCCCGGGCCGTCACAGATAAAGAACAGACGCGGGAGGGGATATGGATCAGGCGCAGATTGAGGTTCGGGTTCTTGGGTCGCTCTCGCAGATACCTGCGGTCGAGTGGGACAGTTGCGCTTGTCCCGAGACTGATGATGGTGGGCGTCCGCTGGACCCGTTCACCACGCACCGGTTCCTGCTGGCGCTCGAAGAAAGCGGCTCGGTCGGGCGCGGTACCGGTTGGCAGCCGCAATATCTGACGGCTTATCTGGACGGGATGCTGATTGCTGCCGCCCCGATGTATGCCAAATCGCACAGCCAGGGCGAGTATATCTTCGACCATAGCTGGGCCCATGCCTATGAGAATGCCGGCGGGCGCTACTATCCGAAGCTGCAAATCGCAGTACCTTTTACCCCGGCAACCGGGCGCCGTTTTCTGGTGCGGCCCGGCTATGAAGGTGTCGGCACGTCGGCGCTGGTTCAGGGCGCGGTGCAACTGGCAGCCGACAACCGGGTCTCGTCAATTCACATCACTTTTTGTACCGATGATGAGGCGCGTGCAGGTGAGCAGATGGGACTGATGCACCGAACCTCGCAGCAGTTTCACTGGCTCAATGACAACTACACGGATTTCGATGCGTTTTTGAGGGCGCTGTCGTCCCGCAAGCGCAAGAACATCCGCAAGGAACGGGCACAGGCAAACGGCTTCGGCGGAGACATTCGCACACTGACAGGCGCGGATCTGCATCCCGACCACTGGGACGCTTTCTGGCGCTTTTACCAGGATACCGGATCGCGCAAGTGGGGGGCGCCCTATCTGACGCGCCAGTTCTTTGATATTGCACAGGAAACCATGGCAGATGACATGGCGTTGGTGTTGGCTGAACGCGATGGGTATCCGGTTGCCGGGGCGCTGAACTTCATCGGGCGTGAAACGCTGTTCGGACGCTATTGGGGCTGTGTCGAGCATCACCCCTGTCTGCATTTCGAGTTGTGCTATTATAGAGCGATCGACTTCGCCATCGCTCATGGCCTCAAACGGGTCGAGGCGGGCGCGCAGGGCGAGCACAAGCTGGCCCGCGGCTATCTGCCCACGCGTACGCACAGTCTGCACTGGATCGGCGATCCGGGATTTGCGGACGCTGTGCAGAATTATCTGGACGCCGAAGCCCGCGCGGTGGGAGAAGAGATTGAGATTCTGACGGACTATGGCCCGTTCAGAAAATCGAACCCGGAGGAACAGCAATGACCGAACTATTGTCGACCGAGACACGCGGCCCGCTACTGGATCCGTTGTTCAGGAACGGCTGGACGATGGTCGATGACCGGGATGCAATCACAAAAACCTTTATCTTCGAGGATTTTGTCCACGCTTTTGGCTGGATGACGCAGGTGGCGATCTTTGCGGAAAAGTGGAACCACCACCCCGAATGGTCGAATATCTACCGCACGGTCGAAGTGGTCCTGTCCACCCATGACGTAGGCGGCCTTTCCGCGCTGGATGCCAAGCTGGCGCGCAAGATGGACAGTCTGCTCTAGCCCCGGTCGCTACCCGAGCCCACACCGCCCGCCAATGATGCGGCTACGCCCATCTGTTCGAATTCAGCCGGAGTAACCGTGCCATCGCTGACATTGATGCCGCCTGGAATCCGGGTTGTCTTGTTGCCGATCGACCGGACGCTGCGCGCCGCCGGGTTAATATCGAGACAACGTGTCTGATAACAGGTCAGACCATTGGTGTTGATCTGGATACGCGCCTGCCCGTCGGGGCCTGTCACTACCGGGGCCTGCGGGACGTTACAGGCCGCCATCACGCTCAGAACACCAAGGCCAATCCATTTGTTCATCAAAGGCTCCTGTCCCATCAGATCAGCCCCGGTTGTTCCGCGGCCGGTCCGTTTCAGTCCAGCTGGCCATTGCCGTCCTGGTCGGCGGCCAGAAAATCTTGGTTCATCTGTGCGTCATATTCGGCACGAGAAACCTGGCTATCGTTGTTGCGGTCCACTTTCCGGAACATGTCGAGACTTAGAAAGGGTTTCGCTTCGGCCTGACCCAGGGTGCCATTCTTGTCCTCATCCATTGCCTGAAAGGCATAGTCGGAAAAGGCGTTGAACTCGTCCCGCGACAGGAAGCCGTCGTTGTTTCCGTCGATGGCGTTCAGCTCGCCCTCATGCAATTCGGCGACGCTTTCCGCGGAAACGGCACCGGCCATCATCATGGCCATGATCACTATAATACCACGTTTCATCCTGCCTCTCCTCAGCACGCGTAACGTTGACCGGACACGCCACCGGCTGCCGCACCGGCTGCCGTCAGGATCGTTTGGCCCGATCCGCCGCCAAACTGATTGCCGATGGCCCCGCCAATCAGCGCACCACCCAAGGTCCCGCTGAGGCAGGCAATCTCATGCTGCCGTGCGGCTTGCTGCTGCGGTGTGGGGGCCGGTCCACAGGCCGCCAACAAGCCTGCGCCACCTAAAATCAAAGGAAAAATCTTTAGCATCATAAACAAACTCCCCGGTTATATGTGCCAAGTATTCGCACTTCGGGGCGTTGCATCAAGTTAAATGCACTTTAACCGGCCCCGGCTTGCCCCGGGGCCAGCCAATTTCAGATGACGTCCAGCAGACCTTCGCCGGCCGAAATTTCACATGCGCCCGGGCTTTCTTCGAGGTTCAGCGCCACGACCCGGCCGTCTTCGACCAGCATCGCATAGCGTTTCGACCGCGCGATCAGACCCGCGGGCGGGGCGTCGAAGTCCATTCCGATGGCTTTCGTGAACTCGGATGCTGCATCGGCCAGCATGGTCAGGCCCGCATCCGAGGCGCCCGTCGCCTCGCCCCATGCTTTCATCACGAACGGATCGTTGACCGAGATGCAGATGATCTCGTCGACGCCTTTGGCGCTGAACTGATCCTTGGTGCGCATAAAGCTGGGCACATGCGCCGAATGGCAGGTCGGCGTGAATGCGCCCGGTACGGCAAAGATCACCACCTTGCGCCCTTTGGTCTTGTCCGACACCCGAACCTCTTCCGGGCCTTCCGCACCGATCTGGGTCAGCGTGGCTTCGGGCAGCATATCACCTGTTGAAATCATTTTAGCGCTCCTGTCATTTGGATTTGCAGAGTCGGTCCCTGCCGCAATATAGGTGAGCGGATCAAGTTAACCACGGGAATTCGACAGGGTGGGAGGAACATGAGCCATATTGTCGTGATTGGTGCCGGTCAGGCCGGATCTTCGCTTGTTGCCAGACTGCGCAAGGACGGGTTTGAGGGGGACATTACCCTGATCGGGGCCGAGCCGCATCTGCCCTACCAGCGCCCGCCATTGTCCAAAGCCTACCTGTTGGGTGAGATGGAGCTGGAACGCCTGTTCCTGCGACCCGAAAGCTTCTATGCCGAGAACAATATCACCCTGCGTCTCGGCCAGCGTGTCTCCGCCATCGACCCAAACGCAAAAACCGTTACTCTGGGCGATGAGGTCATTCCTTACGACGAGCTGGCACTGACCACCGGATCGGACCCGCGCCGCCTGCCCGCATCCATAGGCGGGGATCTGGACGGCGTGCACGTGGTGCGTGATCTGGCCCATATCGACGAGATGGAGCCCCGTGTGACAGACGGCGCACGCGCGTTGATCGTGGGCGGCGGTTACATTGGCCTCGAGGCTGCGGCGGTCTGCGCCAAGCGCGGAGTCAAGGTGACGCTGGTCGAGATGGCCGACCGCATCCTGCAACGGGTCGCTTCCCGCGAGACCAGCGACTATTTCCGCGCCCTGCACAGTGAATATGGCGCCGACATCCGCGAAGGCGTCGGGCTGGACCGGCTGGTTGGCGACAACGGCAAGGTCACCGGCGCGGTACTGACCGACGGTACCGAGCTTGCGGTTGATTTCGTGGTGGTCGGCGTTGGTATCGCCCCGTCGACCCAATTGGCTGAAATGGCAGGCCTGGAACTGGACAACGGCATCAAGACCGACGCCCATGGCCGCACTTCTGACCCGTCGATCTGGGCGGCGGGCGACTGCGCGTCCTTCCCGCACAAGGGCGATCGTATCCGCCTTGAAAGCGTGCCAAACGCCATCGATCAGGCCGAGATCGTGGCCCAGAACATGCTGGGGGCTGCAAAGGACTATGTTGCAACGCCGTGGTTCTGGTCAGACCAGTACGACGTGAAACTGCAAATCGCGGGGCTGAACACCGGTTATGACCGCGTTGTGACCCGAAAGGGCGAGGGTCAGACCGTTTCGTTCTGGTATTACAGCGGGGATCGGTTGATTGCCGTTGATGCGATGAACGACCCGCGCGCCTACATGGTCGGCAAGCGCCTGATCGAAATGGGCAAGACGGCGGATCCGGCGACTGTGGCCGACCCCGACGCGGACCTGAAACCGCTGCTCAAGGCGTGAGGATCATCGCCGGAGACTTCCGGGGCCGCGCGCTGGCCCCGGTCGGCAAGGGGGACGCAGGCGCGCATTTGCGCCCCACCACGGACCGGGTCCGCGAAAGCCTGTTCAATGTTCTGGCCCACAAGATCGACTTTGACGGCCTGCGGGTGCTGGACCTGTTCGCGGGCACAGGCGCATTGGGGCTCGAGGCGCTGTCACGCGGAGCATCTCATGTGACCTTTGTCGATGACGGGCGCGTGGCGCAGGGGCTGATCCGACGCAATATCGACCTGACCCGCAGTGCCGACCGCACCAACCTGATCCGCCGCGATGCGACCCGGTTGGGTGAAAACCCCGGCGCGCCCTGTGATCTGATCTTTCTGGATCCGCCTTACGGCAAGGCGCTGGGCCAGAAGGCAATTGCCGCTGCCCTGACCGGCGGCTGGATCAGCGACCACGCGGTTCTGGTCTGGGAAGAAAACTCTGCCATGGTTGTACCTGAGGGGTTCAGCCTGCTGGATGCACGGAAATACGGCGACACCCATATCTCATTGATGCAGCGTGGCGTTTCGGATTGAAACGACCTGCGCGGATTACAGGTTTGCAGGCTGGTCGATCCTCGGCTAGCTCAACCGAAAACAGGCGGAGGACCGTATGCACGATCTGGTCATTTTCGATTGCGACGGAGTTCTGGTTGATAGTGAGGTCATCTCGAACCGGGTCTTGATGGAAAATCTGGCGCGATACGGGCTGAGCCTGTCACTGCCGGAGTGTATGTCTCTGTTCGTGGGTGGAACCATGACAGGTGTCCGGGACAAAGCGCGGGCTTTGGGCGCGGACCTGCCCGACGACTGGACCGATCAGGTTTATGCGGAAACATACGAAAAGCTGCGGGCAGGCGTGCCGTTGGTGGCAGGTGTGCAAAGCCTGCTGACGCTTTTGGATCAGAAGGGCATTTCGTTCTGTGTCGCGTCCAATGGAAGCCCGGACAAGATGCGGATCACATTGGGCCAGAATGGGCTGTGGGACCGGTTCAGCGATGTGATGTATTCCGCCCATGTGCTGGGAACCGGCAAACCCGAGCCGGATATGTTTCTGGCCGCCGCTGAACGTTTCGGTTCGATGTCCCCGGTGGTGATCGAAGACAGCGTGAATGGCGTCACTGCCGCCATTCGTGCCGGAATGCGGTGCCTGGGGTTTGCCGCCCATGACGACGGGGCATCTCTGGCGCAACTGGGGGCCGAGGTGTTTCACGACATGGCCGACGCCCCGCGGCTTTTGGGAATCTGAGCCGGGCGTGCTACCATCCCTGATATGGACCGCGCCTTACCGTCTCCGTTCTGGACGATCACATCCGATACCGACACAACGACCGGCCCGCCGCCAAAACCGCGTCGCGCGCCCGTGTTTATCCATGACGCAATCACCCCATGGGGTGACGAGACGATGCTGCTGAAACTGCTGCGCGAGCAGGCTGCCGATCAGGAAGAATAGGTCGGGTGGAACTTTCCGCCCGGCGACAGGGTAAAGATCTCGACCCCGTCCGAAGTCACCCCTACCGAATGCTCGAATTGCGCCGACAGAGACTTGTCGCGGGTCACGGCGGTCCAGTCATCGGCCAGTGTCTTGGTCTCGGGGCGGCCCAGGTTCACCATCGGCTCGATGGTAAAGAACATCCCCTCTTCCAGTTTGGCTCCGGTACCCGGACGACCGTAATGCAGCACGTTCGGCGGGGCGTGGAAGACCCGGCCCAGACCGTGGCCGCAGAAATCGCGGACAACGCTCATCCGATGGGCCTCGACATAGGTCTGAATGGCATGGCCGATATCGCCGAAAGTATTGCCGGGCTTGACCATTTCGATGCCCTTGAACAACGCGTCATGGGTTACCTGGATCAGTCGTTCCGCCTTGCGCGGCAGTTTGCCCGCAACATACATGCGCGACGTGTCGCCGAACCAGCCATCAACAATGACGGTGACGTCGACATTGAGGATATCGCCGTCTTTCAGCTTTTTGTCGCCGGGGATGCCGTGGCAGACCACGTGGTTCACGCTGATGCAGCTTGCGTGCTGATAGCCCTTGTAACCGATAGTGGCCGAAGTCGCGCCCGCATCTTCGACCATCTGCGTGATGAGACCGTCAATCGCGCCTGTGGTCTGGCCCGGAAAAACATGGTCGGCAATGTCGTCGAGAATCCGCGCCGCCAGCGCCCCTGCCGCATGCATCCCGGCAAAGTCACCCTGTTCATAAATGCGGATGCCGTCCTTGGTCAGACGGCCACGATGCTCTTTCATCGACGCTAAGCTCCAAATGTGTCGCGCAGCATTCCTTTTACGCTGCTTGTGCAGAAAGTACCAGAGGGTGCAGGGTAGCACCTGCAGTCGGAGGGTTGCCTCATCTCTGGTAGACCCTGCGGGCAGAATGAAATAGCACATGGCAATAGCCGCCGGGTTTGCGCAAATCACAGAAAGGCATGGCAATGCAAAAAGCTGATCAGCTGAGGGCCGAAATCGCCAGCATCAGCGATCTGCTCAGGAAAGGCCGGGCTGATCGGGCTTTCAAACGGGCAACCAAGGCCGCCAAGAAATGGCCGAACGTGTCGGCATTGCCAAGACTTGCCGGTCTGTGTGCGATCCAGCAGGGCAAGTTCCCTCTGGCCCAGACTTATTTCGAACGGGCATGGCGGCTGGAACCCGGAAACGCGGATTTGATCCAGAATTACGGCATGAGCCTTGTTCAGGGAGGCGACGCTGGCAAGGCGCTGGCGTTCATTGACAAAATCGGCGCGCGCGCACCCCTGACGCCACCCCAGCAGTTCATTCGCGCGATGGCGTTTCTGCGAGAGCAGAAGGAACAAAAGGCGTTGGAAGCCGTTGATCTGGTGCTGAAGCGCCAGCCCGGCAATCTCGAGGCGCAGTGCCTGAAAGCCGATATTCTGGACGAATTGCGCCGCTGGGACGATGCGGTCGGGCTCCTGACGGCGCTTGTCAAACAGCATCCCAAATTTCAGTACGGGCAATTGCGCCTGTCCAAGGCTCTGGCCGGGGTCGGTCGGCTGGACGAAGCCCTGAAACACGCACGTCTAGCGCTTGCCTTGGCGCCCGGTCATCCGGAAACACTGGAGTTCATTTGCAAGCTGTCGGGCCTGAAGCAGGACGATCTGCCTGCCTTGCGGGCTCAGGTCTCAAAATTCCTCGGCGAGGGGCCGATCGCCAACCGTGAAAGTGCCTCGCTGATTCACTTCGCTGCCGCAAGCCTTGCGCGTCTGGACAAGGACCTGGCGCAGGAGATGCATCATCTGGACGAGGCGCACGAACTGCGGCGCGACGGTTTGGAAAGTCTGGAGGAGAGCCGCGAGAAGGAATGCCGCGACCGTCTTGCTGCGCCTTTGCCGAAGGAATCTTCGGACCCGCGAACCGACATTCCCCGACCGATCTTTGTTGTCGGCCTTGCCAGATCGGGCACAACTCTGGTCGAGCGTATCCTGTCGGCACATTCACAGGTACAGGGGCTGGGAGAGCTTGCCACCGTTCAGTTCTGGGTGATGAAAGAGGAAAGCCTGCATTCACAGGCGCAACCACTGGCGGATTACTATGTCGAGCGCCTGCCCGAGCTGAACCGGGACGCCGCGGCCTTTGTGGACAAGATGCCGGGCAACTACGCCTATCTCGGCGCGATTGCACAGGCCTTTCCCAATGCGCTGATCCTGAACGTCCAGCGCGATCCAAGGGACGTCGCCCTGTCGATGTGGCGCGAGAATTTCGGCGCGCAGGGGATGTATTTCACGCATGACTTCAAATGGATGGCGGCCGAGGCCAACCGTTACCGCCGCTACATGCAGCACTGGCACAAGGAACTGCCGGGCCGTATTCACGACATCCGGTACGAGTATCTGGTCAACAATCTGCAGGACGCGGCAGCCGAGCTTGCCCAAGTTTGCGACCTGTCGTTCGAAGAAAGCATGCTGACGCCGCAATCCTCATCGGACGCGGTCAAAACCGCCAGCAGCCTTCAGGTCCGCCGGCCCGTCAGCACGTCGTCGGTCGGGCGTTGGCGCGAGGTGGCGGATCACTTGGCGCCATTTGTGAAGCGTCTGGATGCGGAGCTTTGGCCGGAGGTGTACGAAGAGGCTCAAGACGCCGTGAAGTAAGAGGCCCAAATTCAAGGAGACCCATGAACTCCACCTTGTCAGGAAACGCAGGTAACCCGTCGGTATCTTTGTGGTGATCCAAATCTGGGTTGAAACGAAACGCCTGCGCCGTGCAAGGCGTCTTTAGGTGGGAATGGGTCTCGGGTTTACCCAAACACCTTCCGGCGAAATCCGCGTTCCGTAAACCAGCCGCTCGACGCCCTGCGCCTGCGCGGCCTCGAAGGCGGCCGCATAGGCGGGGTCGATATCGTCGGCCAGCGCAAACCGGTCGCAATCGGTGCGCTGCACCAGATAAAGCATAATGGCGCGGTGTCCTTGTGTGGCCATCGCCGCCAGCTCGCCCAGATGTTTGGTGCCGCGCGCGGTTACGCTGTCTGGGAACTCGGCCAGACCGGGCTGGCGGGACAGGGTGACGCTTTTGACCTCGACATAGGCGTCCGGCAGGCCAGGCCCGGTCAGAAGGAAATCGATGCGGCTGTTCTGGCCGTATTTCACCTCGGCTCGGATGGTTTCATATGCCGCCAGTTCCGGGATTTGACCGGCGTTCAGTGCTGCGCGCAGGGCTTTATTCGGAACCGATGTATCGACCCCGGTGAAATGTCCGTTTTCGTGATCGACCAGCCGCCAGCCGTATTTCAGCTTTTTCTTCGGATCGTCATTGGGCTCCAGCCAGACTTGCTCACCCGGTTCGGCCAGCCCCATCATTGAGCCGGGGTTGGCGCAATGAGCTGTAACCTCGCGCCCGTCCTCAATCGTGCAGTCGGCCAAGAAGCGTTTGTATCGGCGGATCAGGCGGGCGGGGACAAGAGGGGTTTCAAATCGCATGTCTCACGGCCTATACCTGCCCAAACGGTCGATCAAGAGGGGAGCGCACATGGCCAATCCAACCGCCGCAATGCTGGTGATCGGGGATGAAATCCTGTCCGGCCGCACCCGCGACGCCAATATGCACTATCTTGCTCAGGAGCTGACCAAGCACGGCATCGACCTGAAAGAGGTCCGCATCGTTTCAGATGAGGCACAGGCCATCGAGGCGGCGGTCAGGGCGCTGTCCGATGCGCACGATCATGTCTTCACCAGCGGTGGCATCGGCCCGACCCATGACGATATCACCGCCGATTGCATCGCCCGCGCGTTTGAAACCCCAATTGATATTCGCGCCGACGCACGTGCCCTGCTGGAGGCGCATTACGACAAGTCGGGGCTGGACCTGAACGCTGCCCGTCTGCGCATGGCGCGCATTCCGGACGGTGCCGTACTGATCGAAAACCCGGTCTCGACGGCGCCAGGCTTCACCATCGAAAACGTGCATGTGATGGCTGGGGTGCCCTCCGTCTTTCAGGCAATGGTGGCCAGCGTTCTGCCCACGCTGACCGGCGGCAGCCCGTTGTTGTCGCAGACCCTGCGCATCGACCGCGGTGAAGGGGATATCGCGCAAACCCTGGCGTCGCTGGCCGAGGAGTTTTCCGATCTGACCATCGGCTGCTACCCGTTCCAGATCAACGGGGTCTTTGGTGCCAACGTCGTTGTGCGCGGCACCGATGGTGCCCGCATCGACGCCGCAACCACCCGTCTGGCGAAAGAGCTTCAGCTTTGAGCGTCAACTGGGAGGCCGTGGTGGATGGCACATGGCCGGCCGCCGCGTACGAAACGATCGGGCCGTTCCGGCTGCGGCAAGGGGAGGGTGGCGGCTCTCGGGTGTCCGCCGCCAGTGCGACTTCTTCCGCGACCGAAGCCGATATTGATGCGGCCGAGAAAGCCATGGTGGAACTGGGGCAGAAACGCCTCTTCTGTCTGCGTCCGGGGGACGACGCGCTGGATGCCCAGCTTGCTGAACGCGGCTACACGGTGCTTGATCCGGTCAACATCTACACCTGCCCGGTCGGGCATTTGACGGACGTGCCGGTGCCGCGCGTGACTGTTTTTACCATCTGGAAACCGCTTGCGATCATGTGTGAGATTTGGGCGACGGCCGGTATCGGGCCGCAGCGTCTGGCCGTCATGGATCGGACGGGCGGCCCCAAGACCGGCCTGCTGCTGCGGCGCAAAGACCAACCGGCGGGGGTTGGATTTGTGGCTGTACATGAAGGGGTTGCCATGATGCACGCGTTGGAGATCCTGCCCGCCCATCGCCGACAGGGTCTGGGACAATGGGCCATGCGCGCCGCGGCCTTTTGGGCGCTGGACAACGGCGCCCATACCTTTAGCGTGATCTGCACCAAGGCAAATACCGGCGCCAATCGTCTCTATCACTCGCTTGGGATGGAGGTCGCCGGAGAGTATCACTACCGCCAGCTGGCCTGAGGAGAAAGACAGCCGTGCCCGATCAAGACATGCCCACAGCGCTGAACCTGCCCATGGTCGACCCGCTGCCGCCTGAGACGCAGAAATATTTCGACATCTGCGTCGAAAAGCTGGGCATGGTGCCCAATGTGCTGAAGGCCAATGCGTTTGATATCGACAAGCTGAACGCGTTCACCGCGATGTATAACGATCTGATGCTGGCCGACAGCGGGCTGACCAAGCTGGAACGCGAGATGATCGCGGTTGTGGTCTCGTCCATCAACAAGTGTTTCTACTGCCTTGTGGCGCATGGCGCGGCCGTCCGGCAATTGTCCGGCAACCCGCAGCTGGGCGAGATGCTGGTGATGAACTACCGCGTGGCGCCGTTGGACGACAAGCAGCGTGCGATGCTGGATTTCGCCGCCAGAATGACGACAGCCAGTGCTGAGATCGAGGAAACCGACCGCCAGCGGCTGCGTGACGTTGGTTTCTCGGATCGTGATATCTGGGACATCGCCAACGTGACCGGCTTTTTCAACATGTCGAACCGGGTGGCCAGCGCCACGGGTATGGTCCCGAACGACGAATATCACGCCCAATTCAGATGATCCGCCGCGTTGCCCTTTGCCTGTTTATGCTGGCCGCTCCGGCAGCGGCGCAGGACCTGACGATGCCAACCGGTGCCCGTCAGATCAGCGACCGTACCAGCCCGCTGGACAGTTACGCGCTGCCGACCGGTCCGTTCGCCGATGGCGCGGTCCCGAAACGCGAGGTCGAGGGGCGGGTCGAACGCTTTACCTGGAAGCTTCAGGCCGGATCCAGCACGACGTTGCAGATTCTGGCCCCGCTCAGGGATCAGCTTGTCGCGCAGGGCTTTGATATTGGGTTCGAATGTGAGGCCCGCGCCTGTGGCGGTTTCGATTTCCGCTTTGGCATCGAAGTGGTTCCGACACCCGACATGTATGTCGCCATTCAGGATTATCGTTTTCTGTCCGCCTCGCGCGATCAGGAAGTGCTGAGCCTGCTGGTCAGCCGCAATCCGCCCGACGGGTACGTGCAGATGATCCGTGTTACACCAGTGGCGGAAACCGCGCCGCCCCCGGTTGTGGTCGAGGAAACGGTCGAAACCGAAGGTGGCCTGCTGGCGGACTTGCAGCAGAATGGGCACGTCATTCTGGACGACCTGCATTTCAGCACTGGTGAAGTTGATTTGGGCGAGGGTCCGTTTGCCTCGTTGGCGCTGCTGGCTGGATTTCTGGGTGACAATCCCGACCTGCGCCTGGCGCTTGTGGGCAACACCGATGACACCGGCGACCTGCAAGCCAATATCTCGGTCAGCAAAAAACGCGCCCAGTCGGTCCGTACCCGCCTGATCGAGGCACATGGCGTCGCGCCGGACCGGATCGAGGCGGAAGGGGTTGGATATCTGGCACCGATCACCTCGAATGCGACGCCGGAAGGCCGTGATCTCAATCGCCGGGTCGAGGCGGTTTTGCTGATCAATTAGGTACCTAAAAGTCCTACCTAGGCTGGGACAAAAAAAAGACCCGCACGACAGGCGTGCGGGCCGTTCAGGTTCCACGGGGAGAATTTACCAGTCCATCGGACCCTTGTCGCTGAATGAATCAGCCAGAAAATCAATGAATGCCCTTACTTTGGGCTGCGTGAAGCGGCCGGGCGGGTAGACGGCATAGACGCCCTGTACCTCATCCGGCAGGGACGGCATCGCGTCCTGCACCGCTCCGGACTTCATCGCGTCGGCATAAAGATAGCTGGGCAGATAGGCGATACCCAACCCTGAGATGGCGGCGTTCAGCAGGGATTGGCCGTCATTGACGCTTAGCCATCCGGCGGTGCGAACCTGCCGCTTTTCGCCCGAGGGTGCAGTCAGTTTCCAGACATTGCCGGATGACTGGCTGGAATAGTGCAGAAGCTTGTGTTCGTTCAGATCGTCAATCTTCTGCGGGCGTCCGTATTTCTCGACATAGCTGGGGGCCGCAACCATCCGTTTGACGGTTTCGGTCAGTTTGCGCGCGCGCAGTGTACTGTCTTCCAGTTCTCCGATTCGCACGGCGACGTCGAACCCCTCTGAAATCAGCTCCACATACCGGTTGTTCAGCACCATGTTCACGGTGATGTCGGGATAGGCCGACAAAAAGCCGGACAACACAGGCGACAGGTGATTCACACCAAAATCCGTGGCCACGCTGATCCGCAGCAGACCCGACGGGGCGGACTGCATCGATGTCACCAGCGCATCCGCTTCGCCTGCGTCATTCAGCACGCGGCGGGCACGATCATAATATGCCAGCCCGATCTCGGTGGGCGAAACGCGGCGCGTTGTCCGGTTCAGCAGTCTAGCACCCAATCGTGCCTCAAGGCTCGATACATGCTTGGAGACAGCCGATTTGGAGATGCCCATCTTTTTGGCCGCATCTGTAAAGCCGCCCTGATCCACTACATTGGAAAAGGCTTCCATTTCGGTCAATCGGTCCATTCGCGTACCCCAGGTCTTGGTTCTTTGCCTGACCATGGCCCTGAACTTGGGCGGAAACGGGGCAGACATGGGATAATATCTGGGATTTGATTCGGATCGTTTGCACATGGGAAACGCTGAAACAGTGGTTTCCATGCGCGCTACAGGACGTGCATTGTCAGCAAATCAGGGGACAATTGCCCAATCGTGCTATGTTGAGAATGGCAAATTTGTGTCCAGGGAGGGAATCATGAAAACATTTATTGGTGTTGCCGCGCTTTGCCTGTCCGCTTCGCTTGCGCTGGCCCAGGGTGAGACGCCGTCAAACCCCGACGCCCGGGTCTATTTTGTCAATCTCGCGGATGGTGACACCGTCCCGTCGCCGGTGACGGTGGTGTTTGGCCTCAGCGGCATGGGGGTTGCCCCTGCGGGGACGGAAAAGGAAAACACCGGCCATCACCACCTGCTGATCGATCGCCCGCCATTGGGTGAGGGCGAGGATGGAGCGGACGAGCTGTCCTATGGCCTGCCCGCAGACGACAATCACCTGCATTTCGGTGGCGGCCAGACCCAGGTGACGCTGGACCTTGAGCCGGGCGAACACACGCTGCAACTGGTTTTGGGCGATGCGGGCCACGTACCGCATGCGACGCCGATTGTGTCCGAGGTGATTACGATTACGGTGGAGTAACGCCTTACACCGAACTTTGCGGTAATCACCGTTAACCACGGCGGGCAAATTTTTTGGCGCGCAGAGCCATGCAATGCTGACAACGTTGCCTGTCAGACAACTATGTTGACTGTCGTTTCTATCCCGCCCGAGACCTCGACATATGTCATCGAAACGTTGCGGGCCTCGGCCGGGGACATACGCCGATAGAGCGAATCCCGCTTATTGCCGGGGTTTCCCGCCTCGTAGAACTGCGTGGTCAGAACCTCGCGGTCTCTTTCTAAAACCTTGACATGGATATGCGGCGTCCGGCCCGGATAGCTGCCTGGCTTGATTGTCCGGAAACTATAGCGACCCTGCGCGTCCGTGATGTCGTGTCCAAAGCCCTGAAACCCCCGGTCGTATTGCACAGTCCGCCTGTCGCCGGGGTGAATGTATTTTCCATTCACGTCGCATTGCCAAATCTCGATCCGGTATCCTGCCCGGGGACGCCCGGCCTTGTCTGAGATCAGTCCTTTTAGGGTGATCACCTCACCTCCGGCTTCCCGAACCAGACCGACGACTTTGACCAGATCGTTATCCGCATCGGCGACGCGCATCGGTTCCGTAGGGTAGAACGGACCCTCTGCCGCATTCGGCGTCAGTTGCGCGGCAGCGGTGCGCCCTGCAGCCCAGATCGCCCCGATAAAAGTGACCGCGCCGGTGAGAAACCCGCGCCGATTGTCTTCGCCCGTTGCCATGGCCTTCTCCACAGTTGCACCCGGTCAGGTCTGCGCCCCGGCAGACGGGCGCAGCACCTAAGATATAGACCGAAACCTGTGTGCGGCCAATTTCCACAAAGGCCGAACGAAGGGTCGTCTCCTTAGAACGCCGCAGCCAGCCGCGTGCCCTGATTGATTGCCCGTTTGGCGTCCAGTTCGGCCGCAACATCCGCGCCGCCGATGACATGTGGCGTAATCCCGCGTTCGATCAGCGCATCTGCCAGACTGCGCTCGGACACCTGACCGGAACACAGAACGATCGTGTCCGCCGCAATCACCGTCGGGTCGGCGCGTTCTTCGCCAAAGCTGACATGCAGGCCTTCATCATCGATACGCTCATAGTTCACGCCGCCCACGAAATTGACGTCCTTCATTTTCAGTGTCGTGCGATGAATCCAGCCGGTGGTTTTGCCCAAACCTTTGCCATGCGCCTGTTTTTTGCGCTGCAGCAGCGTGACCTGACGTTTTGGCGCTTCGGGTTGCGGCCCTTCCGGCGCAAGGCCCGAGCGGTGCTTGGCCGGGTCAGTAACACCCCATTCCTTCATCCAAGCGGGCAGGTCAGTGGTCGGGCTGTGGCCCTCTTCGACCAGATACTCAGACACGTCGAACCCGATGCCGCCCGCGCCGATCACGGCCACGGACTTCCCGACCTTGGCCTTGTTGCGCAATACGTCGACATAGCTGAGGACATTGTCCCGATCCTGCCCCGGAATCTGCGGATCGCGCGGGGTGACGCCGGTGGCAATCACCACTTCGTCATATCCGGTCAGGTCCTCTGCCCTCACCTCGCGGTTCAGTTCCAGCTTCACGCCAAGATCGCTCATCATGGTGCGGTACCAATCGACGAGGCCCCAGAATTCTTCTTTCCCCGGAACCTGCTTGGCCATGTTCAGCTGGCCGCCGATTTCGGCGGCGCGGTCGAACAGCGTCACGTCGTGACCACGCTGGGCGGCGGTCATCGCGGTGGACAGTCCGGCAGGCCCTGCGCCAACGATGGCAACGGTTTTTGGCGCCTCCGCCTGGGAAATCACCAGCTCAGTTTCATTGCAGGCGCGCGGGTTGACCAGGCAGGTGGTCAGCTTGCCGCTGAATGTATGATCCAGACAGGCCTGATTGCAGGCGATACAGGGCGCGATCTTTGCGCCGTCTCCAGCGATGGCTTTGTTTACAAAATCCGCATCCGCCAGCATTGGCCGCGCCAAGGATACCATGTCGGCGCAACCGGTCGACAGAACTTCTTCGGCCACTTCGGGTGTGTTGATCCGGTTCGAGGTGATCACCGGGATCGACACCTTGCCCATCAGCTTCTTGGTCACCCACGCAAAAGCTGCGCGTGGGACGCTGGTGGCAATCGTCGGAATTCGCGCTTCGTGCCAGCCGATCCCGGTATTCAGGATCGTGGCCCCCGCCTTTTCGATCTCCTGCGCCAGTTGCACAACTTCGTCATGGGTCGAGCCGTTGGGGATCAGATCGATCATCGACAGGCGATAGATGATGATGAATTTGGTGCCCACCGCCTCGCGCGTGCGGCGCACAACCTCGATCGGCAGGCGCATCCGGTTTTCGTAGGAACCGCCCCAGCGGTCGGTGCGCTTGTTCGTGTGGGTCACAAGAAACTGGTTGAGGAAATACCCCTCGGACCCCATGATCTCGACCCCGTCATAGCCCGCTTTCTGCGCCAGAACGGCGGCGGTCACGATGTCGCTGATCTGCTTCTCGATGCCGTCTTCATCCAGCTCATGCGGGGGAAACGGCGAGATCGGGGATTTGACCGGGCTGGGGGCCACACATTTCGGGCCATAGGCATACCGTCCCGCATGCAGGATCTGCATGGCGATCTTGCCGCCCGCGTCGTGCACGCGCTGGGTCACGATGGAATGGTTCGCCACTTCTGTCTCGTTGGTCATCATCGCCGCCCCGGGCAGCACCGATCCCTCAAGGTTCGGGCCAATTCCGCCCGTCACCATCAGTGCGACGCCGCCCCGCGCCCGGTCGGCATAGAATTCGGCCACCCGGTTCCAGTCGCCGGTTTCCTCAAGTCCCGAGTGCATCGACCCCATCAACACGCGGTTTTTCAGCGTGGTAAAGCCCAGATCCAGCGGGGCCAGCATGTTTGGGTACGCAGTCATGGCGGAACTCTCCCTCGTAAACTTGGCTGATAGATTGACGTTCGCGTCAACATTGTCACGTGAAACCTAACGTCATACTCTTTGCCTTCGCCGTGCCGCTTGTTACAGACGCTGCACAGCATTTTCACGAGGCCGCACATGACACCTGAAGAAATCGCCAGACTGCCGTATCGTCCCTGCGTCGGGCTGATGCTGATGAATGGCGAGGGCAGGATATTCGTCGGTCAGCGCAACGACCGCCACGCCGAGGCCTGGCAAATGCCGCAAGGTGGCGTGGACAAGGGCGAAGACCCCCGCGATGCGGCCCTGCGCGAACTGATGGAAGAGACGGGCGTGACCGCGGACCTGGTTCAGATCGTGGCCGAGACCGACGGCTGGCTGCCCTATGATCTGCCGCATGACATCGTTCCGAAAATCTGGAAGGGCCGCTTTCGCGGGCAGGAGCAGAAATGGTTTCTGCTACGCTTTACAGGCCGTGACGATCAGATCGATATCCAGACCGAACACCCGGAATTTACCCGCTGGAAATGGCAGGAACCCGCACACCTGGTCGACGAGATCGTTCCGTTCAAGCGGGACGTTTACCAAAGGGTGTTGGAGGCCTTTGAAGAACACCTTTTCTAAGTCAGGCGTCCGTCAGCCGACTTGACTGCGTGATGACCATGCCCTGCGCCTACCGGCACAACGGCCCACCGCCGCGTCGGGCGGTGTCGAAATGAAAATGGCCTTTGTGAAACCGGTCTGAATCTGGGCCGAGAACTGTTCCGAACAGACCACAGGCACCCTTGTGCAGTTCACGCAAAACGTCGCTGTTGTCCTCATCTGTCCAACCGTCGCCCACCGTGATGATGGTGCCGTCCCAGAGCACAAAGGAAGAAATGTCCACGGCACGGCCTCTGGCGTGTTCCGACAGGCGCGCGCGGGGCCGGTTGTTCTGCGTCCGACAGGCGTAGTGGCCCGCAAGCCGCATTCCTTTCAGGCCACCGCCCTGATCCGCGAAGGCCGGTTTGGCCGTGTTTTCAATCCAGGTCTTCAGCGTGATTGCGGTTTCGCAATCCATCAACGCCAATTGACTGAGCGCAACATCCGAGATCTTTCGGACACGAACCGGGTTCGCGATCCTGCACCCCCTGTATGGCCCCGATATCTGCTTGAGCGTTTCGCCCAGGATGGTCCAGTCTTTGCACACCGCACCCCGATTGCGCATGCGTTCGCGTCCCAGGGCAATGTTGCGGAACTTGCAGGGCCTTAATTGCGGTCGCCGTGACTCGGTGACTTCGGTCCCGGGTGTTTTGGCAGACAGGTCCGATGCCTTGTCCGATTCAAGCGCGCCGATTTCAAAGGCAACCAGATCGACCGCGTTTCGCACCGGGCTTTCGGCACAGTCCGGTTCGGCGTGTGCTGCGGCGGCCCATAGCACCAGAAGTGCGACCAGACCCCGCCTCAACGCGCTGAATCCACCGAAAGGTTCTTCACATTCAAATCCCGGGACGCCGCTGACTTGTGGGCACATCCGGATCGGGAACGGGTAAAGAATGGTCCCAGAAAGGAATTATCAGATTTACGTGCCAAACTAAGTTTCGCTTTTCAAACAGTGCCAGAACGCCGGGAGCAGCGAAGGGCTTCGGCTGAATGATAAGAAGAAATGCCTTCTGTTGTTAAACAGTTTTTTCCAAGCGATCAGGACACGTCGGCGCAAGGCTACGCGGAAAAACCCGCGCCCGATCCGCCGATCCTGAAAAAGAAAACCCGCCAGCCGATCCGGCAGGCGGGTCAGGAACGCATCCATGCAGGGGTCAGAGCAATCCTTCTTCCCACAACAGCGCGACCAGATCCGCCTCGGGCCTGGGTCCGATATGGCTGATGACTTCACGGGCGCAGATATTGCCGATCCGGGCGCATGTCTCATAGTCCCGGCCTGTGGCCATACCGAACAGGAACCCGGCAGCGAACTGGTCGCCCGCGCCGGTCGCATCCACCGGTACAACCTTCTGAACGGGAACGTCGATGCGCTGTCCTTCGTGCAGAATAGTCACACCGTCGCCCGAGCGGGTGCATACGACCAGCCGGCAAATCTCGGCGGTTTTGGCCAACGCTTCTTCCAGGTCGTCAGTTTCGAACAGCGACTTGATCTCGGCTTCGTTGCCGATCACGAAATCCAGCTCGTTCTCGATCAGCAGAAGGAAGTCCACCCGGTGGCGTTCCACGCAGAAGGGATCTGAAATGGCGATACCTGCCTTGCCGCCGCCTTTGTGGCAATTGCGCGCGGCCTCAAGGAACGCGGCTTTGCCCTTTTCCTTGTCGAACAGATAACCCTCAAGAAACATGATCTGGCTGTTGCCTGCCACGTCGGCTGGAACATCCTTGGACGACAGTTCCGAGGAAATCCCCAGATAGGTGTTCATCGACCGTTCACCATCGGGCGAGACAAAGATCATTGAGCGAGAGGTCGGCAGTTCACCACCCGGGACCGGTGCGTTCACGAAATCCACACCGTCTTCGTTCATCGCGTTGGCATAGAACCGGCCAAGCGCGTCGTCATGCACCCGACCGATGAAGGCAGCGTCCAGCCCAAGCGCTCCGGCACCGGCGATGGTATTGGCCACCGAGCCACCTGGCGTCTGGACCCGGCTGCCCATCGCGGCGTACAGCACCTCGCCGCGCTCGCGTTCGATCAGTTGCATGATGCCTTTTTCGATGCCCATCAGCTCAAGAAAGCTGTCATCGGCTTGGGAAATCACGTCAACGACGGCATTTCCGATGCCGACAAGCTGGTAGGTTTTCATAGGTTCTTGTCCTCGAATTGACAGAGATCGCGGATAATGCAGGTTCCGCACAGAGGTTTGCGCGCTTTGCAATGATAGCGGCCGTGCAGGATCAGCCAGTGATGCGCGTGCAGCTGGAAATCGGCCGGAATGTTGTCCTCGATGGCACGTTCGACGGCGTCCACGTCCTTGCCGGGGCAGATCCCGGTTCGGTTGCCAACGCGAAAGATATGGGTGTCCACCGCCTGCGCCGGTTGCCGCCACCACATGTTCAGCACCACATTGGCCGTCTTGCGCCCCACCCCCGGCAGCGATTGCAGCGCGGCACGGGAGTTGGGAACTTCGCCGCCATATTCCTCGACCAGAATTCGGCTCAGCTTGATGACGTTCTTGGCTTTCTGACGAAACAAACCGATGGTCTTGATGTGTTCGGTCAGACCCTCTTCGCCCAGCTCCAGCATCTTCTGCGGTGTATCTGCGATCTTGAACAGCGCGCGCGTGGCCTTGTTGACACCCGCATCGGTTGCCTGCGCCGAAAGCGCCACCGCCACGACCAGGGTGTAGACATTCACATGTTCCAACTCGCCTTTGGGTTCCGGGTCGGCTTGTTGAAAGCGTGTGAAGATCTCTCGGATCGTGTGGTAGTCGAGTTGTTTAGCCATCCAGCACGGTATGCCCTGCCGGATCGCTGCCCGCAATTAAAAAGGCGGGAAATTGGCAATACGGATGGCCGAGTGTCGGGGCTGCTATCAGAGTTTCACGCCTATAGCCCTCGAAGCTCCGCCCCATTTGACTCCAGCCGCTCCTTGACCTTCGCCCAGTTTGCTGGATTGGCCGCCAGAACAGCAGTTGGATCGATGCGAACCTGATATCCCCGGTTCAGCGCCCCCTGCGCCGTCTTGTTGACGCAACGACAACGATCAAGGCCGGTCAGGATCAGTGTTCCGATCCGATTGTCTTCCAAAAACTGTTCAAACGCACTCGAGGAAAAGGCATCACCTATGGATTTCACAAATTCCGCGTCCGCATCCAGCCCGAGGCGCGGATCGGTCTCGATCCCGGCCGACCCTTCATTGCCACGCCCCTGATTGAACCAGCCGTTCAGAAGGTTCGCCAGCCTGCCCTTGAAAATGTGCCGAATGGCGATCACGGGCATTCCGGTTTCGCGGGCCTGCCTGACGGAGTCTCTGATGTTCGAAATGGCACCATCCAACTCCGCTGCATCCCATCCGGGTATTGAGGTGAAATCAGTCTGCATGTCGATCACCACCAGCGCCGTTTCAGGACGAGCGGCCAGATCAATTGCCGGTCCGGTTGTTGGCGTGCCGATCCTGCGAATTTCATTGAGAACATAGAGAACCGCGATCACACTTCCAGTGACGATGATCCAAAGAACCGACATCTCATACCTCCTCAGTCAGATTGGCAAAAAACCGTGTGAGCGCCAGTTGCACCTTATGGTAAGTCGCAAGCTCTTCGGGAGAGAAGTCTGTGGAAAAACCGGCCAGTTTTGACATTTCATCTGTTCTGATCGCAGTGATGATGTCTTGGCCGGTAGGTGTCAGCCGATAGCAGTAAGAACGCGCGCGCTTGGGGTTGGCGCGACTGTCGACCAGACCGGCCTTCATCACTTCCTGCAGGATGCGCGCGACGTATTGCCGTTTTAGCTGCAACTCGGTGCACAACTGTGGGGCTGTCGCTCCGGGGAAAAGGGATAACCCCTCAAGGATCGCACGTTGTCCAACAGTTACGCCTTCGCGATTGCTGCCGCGTTCAACCGCGGCTGTAATGTTGCGCAGCAGGGGCCGGGTGGCCTGAACTGCCTGATAGAGCTGATCCAACGAATGTTCCATGCCCTCAATCTTGATGGGTGTAAAACAATTCGTCAACTCAGTTGACAAGAATATGCGCAGGTTCCGGGTCGCGGCATTGGTCTGAGCGCGGTAATGTTAGTGCAAGCGAAGAGGTGCAACATGAACGTCCAGAACCCAGAAACCGGCTATCACTACAACGTCATGCGCCGGGCCATCGATCTGATCGACCAGGGCGGCGAAGCGCTCAGCCTCGAAGAGCTTGCTCGTCAGATGGACATGAGCCCCGCGCATTTTCAGCGATTGTTTTCGCGCTGGACCGGTGTGTCGCCGAAACGTTACCAGCAATATCTGACGCTGGGCCACGCCAAGGCCCTGCTGAGGGAACGGTTCACCACGCTGGAAACCGCGCACAATGTCGGCCTGTCCGGCAGTGGCCGTCTGCACGATCTGTTCCTGAAATGGGAGTCCATGAGCCCCGGCGAATATGCCCGCAAAGGTGAAGGGCTGACGATCTTCTGGGGCTGGTTCGAAAGCCCCTTTGGCCCGGCTCTGGTCATGGGAACGGAAAAGGGCATCTGCGGTATCGCGTTTGCGTCCGAGACGGGCGGGGAAGCAGCGATGGAGGACATGGTCGCGCGCTGGCCGAATGCGGAGTTTGTGGAAAATTCCGAACGGCTGCAATCATGGGTGCAGGGCGCTTTCGGGCCCAGCCGCGCCGAGACGCCGCTGCACCTGCTTGGCTCACCTCTGCAGATCAAGGTGTGGGAAGCGCTGATGCACATCCCGTCGGGTCAGGTCACGACCTATTCCGAGATTGCGCAGCGGGTCGGTTCGCCACAAGCCGTGCGCGCCGTGGGAACAGCCGTGGGCCGTAACCCGGTCAGCTGGCTGATCCCCTGCCACCGCGCGCTGCGCAAATCCGGCGGGTTGGGCGGCTATCATTGGGGGTTGCCGGTGAAACGCGCGATGCTGGCATACGAAGCCGCGCAGGCGGATGCCTGACGCCCAGTAAGCGAGGCACCCTCAGGTGCCGCGCATCTGACTTGTTGTGGCGCGTTACTCTGCCGCCCAGCCGCCGACGGCTTTGACTTCCAGAAAGTCCTCAAGCCCCCAGACGCCGCCTTCGCGCCCATTGCCGGATTGCTTCATGCCGCCAAAGGGCGAGCCGGCACTGCGGGACTGGCCATTCATCTCAACCATGCCGGACCTCAGGGCGCGGGCCATCCGGTTGGCACGTGCACCGTCCTGTGTCTGGACATAATTCGTCAGGCCGTAGGGCGTGTCATTGGCGATCCCGATGGCCTCTTCCTCGGTGTCGAAGGGGATCATGGTCAGGACCGGGCCAAAGATCTCCTCGCGGGCGATGGTCATCTGGTTGTTGGCATCGGCAAACACGGTGGGTCGCACATAGTAGCCCTTGTTCAAACCTTCAGGCCGACCGGTGCCGCCCGCGACCAGGCGTGCGCCTTCGTCAATGCCTTTCTGGATCAGGTCCTGAATCTTGGTCCACTGCACCTCATTCACGACCGGGCCAATGTGGCGACCTTCTTCGGCAGCGCTGCCGACAGTGACCTTACCGGCCACTTCGGCCGCCGTTTCGACCGCCTGATCATAAATCGGACGTTGCACCAGCATTCGGCTGGGCGCGTTGCAGCTTTGGCCCGTGTTGTTCATCATGTGCAGAACGCCGCGCTTGACCGCCTTTTCGTCCGCGTCGGCGAAGACGACATTGGCGCCCTTGCCGCCCAGTTCCAGATGAACTTTCTTCAAGGTATCAGCCGCGCTTTTCGAAATTGCGGTCCCAGCACGGGTCGAGCCGGTGAAGCTGACCATATCCACATCCGGATGCGCAGACAGTTGCGAGCCGACCCCGGCGCCATCACCGTTGACGAGGTTGAACACACCGGGCGGAAAGCCTGCCTCGTCCATCATCTCGGCAAAGATCATCGCGTTCAGCGGGCTTTGTTCCGAGGGTTTCAGCACCATGGTGCAGCCTGCGATCGCCGCCGCACCGACCTTGAGCGTGATCTGGTTCATCGGCCAGTTCCACGGGGTGATCAGGGCCGCCACGCCGACGGCCTCGTAGATGATTCGGTCATTTGGGGCGTGGTCGCCCAGCGGACGCTCGAACTCAAAGGCTTTGGCGGCCCGGATGAAGTTCTTCAGGTGCCAGATACCTGCACCCGATTGCTGGGTGCGCGCCATGTCGATGGGCGCACCCATCTCAAGCGACATTGCCTGCGCCAGATCTTCGCTGCGGGTCTGGTAGATATCTGCAAGTTTTTCCACCATTGCGATCCGCTGCGCCACCGGTGTCGCCATCCAACCCGGCAGAGCGGCCTTGGCAGCAGCAACTGCAGCGTCGGTATCCGCCTGGGAGCCCAGTGAAATCACCGCGCATGGTTCCTCGGTCGAGGGGTTGATGACGTTGAAATCCTGGGGCGCTGACGGTGCGACCCACTGTCCGTTGATGTAGAAATTGCGTTTCTCGATCATGGCCTGTCCTCCTGATCCTGTTGCCCCGGCTTCGGGCTCGGCGTCACTCTGTCATTGCCGCCAAATACGGGCAAGAGATAATTTGATCAAATTATTTCTGCGAATTGCTGACTGCTTTGCCCTGCATATGGTTTAACAATTGCGGAAAGTGTTTAGGTTTACGGCAACCGACTCGGTTTTTTCACAGGAAAGGAGATGCCCCATGGGTTTGCGCATCAACGATACCGTCCCGAATTTCACTGCAGAAACGGATCAGGGCACTGTTCAGTTCCACGATTGGATCGGCGACAGCTGGGCCATCCTGTTTTCGCACCCCAAGGATTTTACCCCGGTCTGCACCACCGAATTCTCGGCTGTGGCGCAGCTGAACGATGAATGGGCTGCGCGTAACACCAAAGTGATCGGCGTGTCCGTCGACGGTGTGGAAGATCACAAGAAATGGAAAAAGGACATCGAGGCCTATGGCAATGCCAACCCCGGTTTCCCGATTATCGCCGACGACGGTCTGGCGGTATCCAAGGCCTTTGACATGCTGCCTGCCGAAGCCTACCTGCCCGATGGCCGCACACCTGCCGACAGCGCCACGGTGCGGTCGGTCTTTATCATCGGGCCGGACAAGCAGCTGAAGCTGTCCATGACCTATCCGATGACTGTCGGCCGCAACTTTGCCGAGATCCTGCGCGCGCTGGACGGGTTGCAGATGAGCGCGAAGGGCGTAGCGACCCCGGCAAACTGGGTTCCGGGTGAGGATGTGATTATCCCGCCCACCGTGTCGAATGAAGACGCCAAAGCGAAGTTTGGCGAGTTCGAGACGATCTTCCCATATCTGCGCAAGACCAAGGCGCCGTCGTAACGGCTGCTTGGGTCCAGGGGGGGCTGCCCCCCCATCGCGCCCCTCGGGGCGCGATTTCTCCCGAAGGTAATTTCTATCTGATTACGGCAGTGGTCTTTGTGGGTGCAGGTGTAGCTTCGCCCGGTAAGCAGCGCGCTTGAATTCGCGGGTCAGCTTGTCGCTGAGCGGTGGTTTTGTCTGAATGGTGGAGCCGCCGATTTCCCGCGCCACTTCACGGTTGCCGCTGCCCAGCAGGGCGTGGATCGGCTGGCCGGTCAGCCAGTGCATCTGCTGAAACGTGTCCACGGGGCGGTCGATTTCGTTGGTTGCGGCCAGCAACCGTTCTGCGGCGCGCCGGCCAACCATCTGGCACACGCATTGCAGTCCGATGACCTTCGGCAGGATCAGTTTCAAACCGTTCTGTTCGGCCAGGGTCTGCACCGGCACTTCGCGCTGTTTCACCGGGATGCGGATGTATTGGTCGGGTGTCGCAAGAGGGTCCAGCATGTCCAGTGCTTGGGCCATGCGGGGGGGATCTATGCGCAGATCATCCTCGGTGATGATGGCCAGATCGATCTGTTCATCGACCATCTTTTTCCAGATCCGCCTGTGGCTTTCGAAGACGCCGATTTCAGCGGGGCGCAGGGGAAACGGATAGTGGGGTCGGTGCAAGTTGCCGGGATGCAGTCTGACATGCGCGATCTGGTCCGGGTCGCGACCATTCACGGCCTCGAACAATTCGGCATTGGGAAGGTCTTGGCACAGTTGATCGGCATTGGCGCGGCGCGCTGTGCTTGAGGACATATGAATGACAAAGGATCGCATGCCCCCGTGCATAGATCACGAGGGCACGCGGGGAAAGCGAAACCGGAGGGAAACACTTTCCCGTACCGCGTCAGAACTTGTAGCGCAGGCCGAGATTTATGCTGAACGTATCCAGATCGTCCTCGACCGACCCGGTCAGCGCGCCGTTTGGCGCCAAACGATCGGACGAAACATCAAAGGCGCGCGAATAGCGGGCATCGACGATGAAGGCGGTGTTGTCATTGATGTCATACGCCGCCCCGGCAATCAGTTGTGCGGCAAAATCGGTGCCGCTGTCGTTCAGCTCAACCCCCGGACCATAGGCGAAGTCCAGATCTGAATAGGTCGCACCCAGACCAAAGCCGAAATAGGGTGTCAGCGGTCCGCTTTGTTTGATGTCGAACAGGATGTTTGCAAACAGCGAGGTCTGAGTGACATCGCCCGAGATATTCCCCTCGGTCGCCGGTCCGTTGCCAGAGAAGTTCACCCCGTCCACATCATTTTCGCGATAGGACAATTCCAGCTCGATCCGGGTTCCGATCCTGTCGTTGGACCATTGCGGAACTTCCGTTCCGATTGCCAAGCCAAGCCCATAGCCCGCGTCGAAATCGGTATCAACTGACTGGGTCGCGCCACCGATCGAGCCCGAAAAATCGCTGTCCTGCAACTGGCTGTAGCCGGCGAAGCCCTGAATATAAGCGCCCTCGGTCAGGCTTTGCGCGCCGGCGGCGGAAACGCCCAGGCCTAATGCGGCAGAGGCGAGGATGAAACGGGTGATCATGGTCATGTCCTTTGTTCCGTAAGATGCACGCGGCACATGTGGGGCGGATCGGAACAAACGAAAGCCGGTCCCCGATCAACTCGGGTCACGGTGGATTTGAACGGCGTGAGTGAATAATTTCGTCGGTGGCATCGGCCCTATTGGAAATGGTGCAAGCTGCTATAATGTATGAGGAAAACAACCGCAGGCGCATGAGATTGCGGCTCACGCGCCCGCATCGTCTTAGTGCATGAAATGCAGGGTCGAAAAGCTTTGCCGCCAGTCTGAAACCTGTTCTGCGATATCCTTTTTCGCCAAACCGTCTGCAATCTGCGTGGCCAGCTGTTCGGCGTCGGCCGCAGTCATGCCCCACCGGACCAGTTCCGGTGTTCCGATGCGCAGGCCGTTCAGATCGCCGGCGACAGCGTTAACGGGCAACCCGATGCCACAGGCCAGGAAACCCGCATGCCGCAGTGTTTTTGAGGCCGCTTGCCCGCCGCCAAAGGGCTCCGCCAGCACGGCGAACTGATGCGAGGCGGTAAAGCCCCCGGCACCCGCAAAAACCGGAACCCCTTTGGCATTCAACGCTTCGGCCAGCGCTTTGGCCATCGCAATCATCGCCGCCGCGTATTCGGCACCAAAATCGCGCCAGTCCAGCATCGTCACAGCCAGGGCCGCCGATTTGGCCGCGTCGAAATTTGCCGTCATGCCGGGAAAGGCGATGCGATCCAGCGCCTGCGCAATCTCGGCGTCATTGCTGACGATCAGTCCCCCTGCAGGTCCGCCCAGGCTTTTGTAGGTGCTCATGGTCATGAAATGCGCGCCTTCGGCCAGCGGGTTGCGCCAAGCCTTTCCGGCAATGATCCCGCACTGATGCGCGGCATCGAACATGACCCTGGCGTCGATTTCATCAGCAATGGCACGGATTTCGGCGACCGGATGTTCAAACAGGTTCAGGCTGCCGCCAATCGTGATCAGGCGAGGCCGTTCCGTCAGCGCGATCTGCCGCAGCTGGTCCAGATCGACGGTGTAGCCATCGGGATTTACCGGCGCTTCGATGGTTCGCAGGCCGAACAGCCCGGCACAGCCGGCCAGGTGATGGGTGACATGCCCGCCGATTGACGCGGGTGGTGCGATGATCGTGTCGCCCGGTTTGCAGGTGGCCATAAAGCCGTAAAGATTCGCAATCGCCCCAGAAGGCACACGGATTTCGGCATATTTCGCATCGAAAATCTCAGCACACAGCTCGGCCGCGATCACCTCGATCTCTTCAATGGCTTCCAGGCCCATCTCGTACTTGTCGCCGGGATAGCCCAGCGAAGGGCGCGAGCCGATGCCCGAGGCCAGCAATACCTCGGCCTTCGGGTTCATCACGTTTGTGGCAGGGTTGAGGTTGAAGCACTCTTTCTCGTGGATGTCCCGGTTTCGTGCCACAAGCTGGTCAATCCGCCCCAGCAGATCTGCCGAGGACGCCTGTGCCGTCCTGGCCGCGATGTCCTGCACCAGTGTCTCGCATGCCGCAGGAACCCAGGCCCGTTGTTCGATTGTCATATCTGTGTCCTCCATTTGCGGCCAAGATTGATCACTTCGAATGACAGCGCAAATCAGATTTGCTATTTCTTGGCGTAGAAAAGCTAAGGCTAGGAATTTGCCCGTTTCACCACGCCGCCCCAAGGGGCCACCCATGAACGCCCTGCGCGCCTTCGAGGCCGCGGCGCGTCACGGCAGTTTTGTCGCCGCTGCGGATGAACTGAACGTCACGCCCGGTGCGATTTCCCAGCATATCAAGGCGTTGGAGGGCTGGGCAGGGGTGACATTGTTCCGCCGGAATGCGCAGGGCGTACAGTTGACCCCGGCTGCCCGCAGTCTGAGCCGCGAATTTACCGAGGCCTTTGACGCGCTTGCATCCGCGACGCAAAGCCTGAGGAACCAGCAACCCAATGCGGATATCCATATCGCCGCTCTGCCGTCGGTCGCGCAGCTTTGGCTGCCCGCCCGGCTTGGGCGGATTCGGAAAAGCTATCCTGATATCAATTTCTCGGTCACCGCGCTGGAATCACCGCCCAACCTGACGCGCGAGTTTTTCGACCTGTCCGTATTCTTCGCCATCCCCGATGGCAGCGCCGAGCAGGTGGTCCTGGCCAGGGATATCATCTTTCCCGTCTGCACTCCGGCATTGGCCGAAGACGTCGCAAAGGGTCGCGATCTGGGCACCCTTCCATTGCTGCACGATCAGACATGGCAGGACGATTGGGCGATTTGGTCGGATAAATCCGGGCGGGCGCTGGCTGATCCGCAAAAAGGACCGCGCTATTCCCTGTACAGTCTGGCTGTCGAGGAAGCCAAATCCGGGGCGGGGGTCTTGATGGGCCATGCCTGCCTGATCGAGCAGGCGCTGCACACTGGATTGCTCTGCCCGTTATTTCCCGAAAGATGTGAGAGCGGCCTCTCACTGGTCCTGAACCGCCCGCACAGGACCCGGCGCAGGTCAGAGGTCGATGAAATCGCCGACCTGCTGAGCCAGAGCGTTCAGTCGCCGGATACCTGTCCTGAAAACCAAAGCCCATAAAAAAGACCCCGGCCGAAGCCGGGGTCTTCTGTATCTCTGAAAAAGGGGCAGATTACTCTGCGCTTTCCTCTTTCTTTTCTTTCTTCTCGGGGACGATCTCTTCACCGGTTTCCTGATCGACGACTTTCATCGACAGGCGAACCTTGCCACGATCGTCAAAGCCCAGCAGCTTGACCTTCACTTCCTGACCTTCCTTCAAAACATCCGACGGATGGTTCAGGCGGCGATTTTCGATCTGGGACACGTGCACCAGACCGTCGCGCTTGCCAAAGAAGTTCACGAAGGCACCGAAGTCGACGATCTTGACCACTTTACCGGTATAGACCTGACCTTCTTCCGGCTCGGCCACGATCGAATAGATCATGTCATAGGCCTTCTTAATCGATTCACCATCCGGCGAGGCGATCTTGATGACGCCGTCGTCGTTGATGTCGACCTTGGCACCCGAAACCTCGACGATCTCTCGGATGACCTTGCCGCCCGAGCCGATCACTTCACGGATCTTGTCGGTCGGGATGTTCATGGTCTCGATGCGCGGAGCGTGGACCGAGAATTCGTTGGTCTCGGACAGGGCTTTGCCCATCTCGCCCAGAATGTGCATCCGGCCTTCTTTGGCCTGTGCCAGAGCAGTTTCCATGATCTGCGGCGTGATGCCTGCGACCTTGATGTCCATCTGCAGCGAGGTGATGCCGTTTGCGGTACCCGCAACCTTGAAGTCCATGTCGCCCAGGTGATCTTCGTCACCCAGAATGTCGGTCAGAACAGCGTACTCACCGTCATCTTCCAGGATCAGGCCCATGGCCACACCGGCAACCGGTGCTTTCAGCGGAACGCCTGCATCCATCATCGACAGCGAACCGCCGCAGACAGACGCCATCGAGGACGAGCCGTTGGATTCAGTGATCTCCGACACCACGCGGATGGTGTAGGGGAAGTCGGTCGGCGCAGGCAGAACCGCCTGCAGCGCACGCCATGCCAGCTTGCCGTGGCCGATCTCACGACGGCCGGGCGAACCAACGCGGCCAACTTCACCAACCGAATACGGAGGGAAGTTGTAGTGCAGCAGGAAGTTCGATTTGAAGTTGCCGTGCAGCGCGTCGATGAACTGCTCATCGTCACCAGTGCCCAGCGTGGTCACGGCCAGCGCCTGCGTTTCACCACGGGTGAACAGGGCGGAGCCATGCGTACGCGGCAGCAGCGAGGTTTCGGCTTCGATGGCGCGGACATCGGTGGTCGAACGGCCGTCGATGCGCTTGCCGCCTTTGACGACGTCGCCGCGCAGGATGCCAGCTTCCAGCTTTTTCATCGCGGAACCCAGGTTCGCGTCTTCCAGCTGTTCCTCGGTCAACGCTTCCTTGATCGCTTCACGGGCAGCGGCAACAGCGGCGGTGCGCTCCTGCTTGTCTGTGATCGCGAAGGCGGCGCGCATCTGCTCTTCACCGGCTGCGGCAACAGCGGCGTAGAGGTCCGAATAATCGGGCGCTTGGAAATCGAACGGCTCTTTAGCGGTTTCTTCGGCCAGATCGATGATCAGGTCCAGAACCGGCTGAATCTGCTCGTGCGCAAAGTTCACGGCGCCCAGCATTTCGGCCTCGGACAGCTCGTACGCTTCGGACTCCACCATCATCACGGCGTTCTTGGTGCCGGCGACAACCAGATCCAGACGCTGTTCGGGGTTCAGGCGCAGGTCCTGCATGTCGTCCACAGTCGGGTTCAGGACGTATTCGCCATCCACGAAACCAACACGGGCACCAGCGATCGGGCCCATGAACGGCGCGCCCGAGATGGTCAGGGCAGCCGAGGCGGCGATCATCGCAACGATGTCGGGGTCGTTGACCAGATCGTGGCTCAGCACGGTGCACATCACCAGAACTTCGTTCTTGAAGCCGTCAACGAACAGCGGGCGGATCGGACGGTCGATCAGACGAGCGGTCAGCGTCTCTTTCTCGGTCGGGCGCGCCTCGCGCTTGAAGAAACCACCCGGAACCTTACCGGCGGCATAGTATTTCTCTTGGTAGTGCACGGTCAGCGGGAAAAAATCCTGACCGGGCTTTTGTTGCTTGGCAAAGGTCACGTTGGCCATGACGCTGGTTTCACCCAGCGTGGCAATCACGGTGCCGTCGGCCTGACGGGCAACCTTGCCGGTTTCCAGTGTAAGCGTCTCCTCGCCCCACTGAATTGATTTCTTTGTTACATCAAACATATGCGTATCCTAGAAGGGAGCGCTCCCGGCCCTCCGGGTCTCCCGTTTGCATGGCGGCCCCATTGCCGCCGACCCCACTTTATCTTCCATTCGAGTGCCGGGGTCAGGGCACAACGTCTCAGATACCCGCGCGCATACATGAGTTTTGGCCCGAAGGGAAGGGAAACCGGATGCCGATAGCGAAAGGGTGCCGAAAGCGTTTAGAAAGACCGTTCGCGCGATTTGCGCAGCGCGCGGATGTCTTGCGCGGGCTCTGCCGTCGGCGCGGTTGTGGCACTTGCTGCCCACTGCGATAAGCGCGAACGAGACCTGCGTGCTTTCGGCAGCATTTTGCAGCGCGCTCCAAGAGAAAGGCTCACCCGCCTGCCAGATGGCAAACAAGGTAGCGGACAGGTTCACGATGAAGGTCAGGCACCACAGTGCCGCCGCAAAGAACAATCCGTACATTACCGACTACAGAACCAAAGCCCTGTAATCCGTGCGCCGCGTTTCCCCCTTCAATGCCAGAGCAGCGCGTATCCCGAACAGGCTGATGAAGGCGCTTGTAATCGGCTCGCTGACGTGACCGGCCAACCCAAGGGTGAAAACATCCAGAACCATCCACACAACTATTGAGGCGAGGCTGATCGCAAGGATGGGGAAAATCATGCGGGGTGTGACGCGGAGCGACAGCACGAATGAGTTCAGAATTAGAAGCATTAAACAGGCTTTTGACATAACCTTAAGTTGTGCAGGTGGATACACCTCAACCCCCTGGCAATGTCAAATGCGTGGGTCGACCGCTCTAAAAAAAGAGGTTCGATGGCCACAACAAAAAACGCCCGCCAAAATGGCGGGCGTTTGAAACAAATGCAAAAAGCGGTTAGCGGCGGATGCCCAGCTTTTTAATCAGGTCCTGGTAACGCGCTTCTTCCTTGCCTTTCAGGTAGTCCAGCAGCTTACGGCGCTGAGCAACCATCTTCAGCAGACCACGACGACCGTGGTTGTCTTTCTTGTGGGTCTTGAAGTGCTCGGTCAGGGTGTTGATGCGCGAGGTCAGGATGGCAACCTGAACTTCAGGCGAACCGGTGTCGCCCTCTTTGGTTGCGAATTCTTTCATGACGCGTGTTTTTTCAGCGGCAGTGATCGACATCGGGGTCTCCTTTGAAAGGTTAGAGTGAATGGCGCAGGCCGGGATGTCGTCCAGCGCAGGCCCATGGAGAAAACCGCACCGATTCCGATGCGGATGCGCGCGTATAGGCGCATTTGCGGCAAATGGCAAAGGGAATCTCCTGGCTCAGTCCGGAAGGCCCAGCTGTTCCAGTTCTGCTTCGGTCATGAATTGGATATCATCTGCCGTGATACCTTGGGCACCGAGCAGATGCGCCACATCCTGCCCGTTGACCATCACCCGGATCAGATTTTCGTCTTCGGCGTCGGTTTCCAGACGAATATCGGGTTCTTCAGCGTCATTCCAGGAAATCAGCAACTTGTCCTGCCCTGGCTGAAAATCCATCACTGTGACCTGATCGTCGTCGTCCTCGGGGCTCAGAACAAATGTATCCGCGTCCTGTCCGCCAGTGACGATATCGCCGCTTTCCGCCAGAATCGTGTCTTCCCCTGCGCCACCGTTCAGGAAGTCTGCTGATTGTTCCGCGTCGCCATCGTCGCCTGAAATAAGATCATCGCCATCGCCGCCGAAAACGACGTCTTCACCGGCCCCGCCGCTTAGCGTGTCATTGCCATAGCCGCCCTGCAGCACATCATCGCCTTCCCCGCCGGTCAGAATGTCATCACCTTGCCCACCAATAAGCGTGTCGTCACCCTGCCCACCGTGCATCTCGTCCGAACCGCCATGTCCGTAAAGCTCGTCATCCCCGCAATCGCCGTTCAGAAGATCATCCCCATCCATGCCATGAATCAGGTCATCGCCTTCTGCACCGGACACGATGTCATCGCCGGTGCCCCCGAACAACATGTCGTCCTCATGGCTGCCTTCGATGATCAAATTGCTGTCCTGAACGTCAGCCGGATCGTCGCCGGCCGCATCTGGTTGCGTCTCGGTGTCATCGCCCGTTTCGGGGACTTCAGTGCCCTCGAACTCGGGTTCTTCAGTTCCGGTGGGCAGGTCTTCAACCTCGGGAGGGGCCGGGTCATCGACATTGTCGTCGATTTCCAGAAATGCCCCCTGTCCGGCGTCATCCGGCTGATCCGGTGCGACGTCGTCATCTGATTCTTCATCTTCGGACGAAAAGATATCGCTGACCGCGTAGGCGGCACCGCCTACGGCCGCCAGTCCAAGCAAACCGATCAGAAACATGAAAATCCTCCGAAAGCCTGGTGAAATATCCCATGGATTCAGAAGTTTGGTCAAAGCAAGCCTGAAGGTGTGGTTAACCTCTTGTCACCACGCTTGGGGCTGCTGAGAGTAGGCGATGTAGAGGGGATGCTTGGGATGCCCGTCTTTTGTCAGCCCAAGATGAAACAGGGGCTGGCCGGTTCCGCGCAGCAGGTTTTCAACAGCAGGGCCACGCTCAAGATGTGCGCCGTGGGTGCCCCAGGCGGCGATGACCTGGTCGGCCCATTGGACACCGTCCAGAATGGCCGCGTCATTCTCGGGTCCGACCGGATCGGGGGCGGCTCGCATCTTGCGCGGGTCGGTGTCGCGCCAGGCAAAGATGTTGGTCACCTGAAATGCGCCGAACCCCAATGCCCGCGCCCGACGTTCGCACCGTTCCACCGTTGGGTCGTTCTGTACCTCGGTCGCGGTCGATGGGTTCAGCATGACGAACAGCGCCTTGCGCCCCGTCGGATCCCAGATGCGTGTCAGGCTATAGCGATAGTTCTCGCAATCGGAATACACGGCGGTCGAGGGCGCGTCGCCTTTGGTGTGGGAACGGGTGATCATGAGGGTTAGTGACCAATTGCGCCGGCTTTCGCAAGCGCAAGCTCAGCGGTCGGTGTATTTGTCCAAACCTTTGTCGACCCAGTTCAAGGCATATCCCGCTGGCCCGCGTATGCCCTGTTTCGGATTCGTGGGACAATCAAGCTGCACATGCGGATTGTCACGAAGAAGCGTGAGCGCGTCCCTGGCCGCAGCCAACTGGTCCTTGGTGACTTTGGGTACGTCGCTGTGCTTGACGGCTGCCAGTGTCATCCGATGCAGCGCCGAAGCCAGTGTCCAGACCGTATGATACCGCAGGCCTTCCAGTTTTGGGTGCGCCGCGATGCGGGCGATGACGGCAACCAAAACGTCATAGAAGGTCAGGTCCCTGTTTGTCCGCAAAATCTCGGCGGCCACGTAAACATCTGCAGGGTCCGCGCCGGGTTTCAACCCGTCATGGATCGGCGCCGTATCGGGCAGGTTCCCCGCCAGAACTTTCAGCGACTGCCGGGTTTCTTCCAGTTCGGACACCGGCGCGTGAATGTCGAAGGCCGAATACAACGTGTTCAGACGCGCGTTTTCCTCTTCCAACTCGGCGACATGCGCCTCTGTTTCGTCGAGCTTTTGCTTGACTTCACGAAGCTGAACTTCGAACTCGCCAAGCTTTGCGGACGAAATGTAGCGAGGGATCGCCTTAAGGCGCTCGGGCTTGCGGATGATCCATATGACCAGCCCCAGGGCGATCAGCGACCAGATCGAGATGTTTTCAAGAAACAGCTTCAGGTATTGGAAGACCGCATCGTTTTCCAACGTGAACCCCCATCGTTGCAATCGGTAATCCGACCGTAGCGGCAAAACCCAGTTGGGGGAACATCGCTCAGCTGTCGACGAACACCCGGCTGGGGTGCAATTCGCCCGATTTGTAGATACCCACGGCCACAGCCTTGCCATTCAGTGAGGCCCAGGCCTCATCGCCGTATTCAACGTCCGATGCCAGAACCATGCCCGGATTGCCATTGCGCAGGCGGGTAGCACCTTCGGGGGTGCATTTCAGCTCGGGCAGGTCGGACAGGCCGGTCTCCAGCGGGTGCAGGTAATCGTCCAGTGCCTCGGTCTTGGCCATTTCATCGATCTGTTCGATGCTCAGCCCGTCTTCGGCCTCGAACGGGCCGGACCAGATGCGGCGCAGCTCTCTGACGTGGCCGTGACAGCCCAGTGCCTCGCCCAGATCGCGTGCGATCGAACGGACATAGCCGCCCTTGCCGCATGTCATTTCCAGCACGACGTGATCTTCATCGGGGCGGTCGACCAGTACCAGTTCCTCGACCCATAACGGGCGGGCGGACAGGTTCACATCCTCGCCGTCGCGGGCCAGCTTGTAGGCGCGCTGGCCGTCGATCTTCACGGCTGAGAACTTGGGCGGCACCTGCATGATGTCACCCAGAAACGGGGCCAGTGCCTGTTTGATGTCGTCATCCGAGGGGCGCGCGGGGCTTTCAGCGATCACCTCGCCTTCGGCATCGTCGGTGTTGGTGGCCTGACCCAGACGCACGGTGAAAGTATAGGCTTTCAAAGCATCGGTGATGTAGGGAACGGTCTTGGTCGCCTCGCCCAGAGCTACGGCCAGAACACCGGTCGCTTCAGGGTCAAGTGTACCCGCATGGCCCGCCTTTTTTGCATCCATCGCCCAACGCACCTTGTTGACCACTGCGGTCGAGGTCATGCCCGCGGGCTTGTCCACCACCAGCCAACCGGAAATATCGCGGCCCTTGCGTTTGCGTCCCATACTGCACCTAGAAGATTGCTGAGGCGCGCGGGTTAGCGGATCGCCTCACTGCTGTCAATTTGCAGGCGCATCCTCGACCACTCCGACTATTGGCCCCAGCGAAAACCCGACATCGGACCGTTTGTTCGCCCGGTCATACATCCGAGAGATATTGCCGTCGAAGAACAGCGCGTTGGGCGTACCCAGCAGATCCCGGAACAGGCCGCCGAACTCGTGGAAAGTGACGTAATCATCCGAAATTGCGAACACCGCCCGTGTGCCGTCGGCACTGGTGCCCACCCCGTTGCGCACATAGAGCGAGGTCGAATCGGGCAGGAAACGCGGATGCAGCTCTCCGTTGATGACCAGCATCGGGCCGGATTGTGTGGCAAAACGGCAGTCGGGAACCTGATCGACGAAATCCAGTGTCTCGAACACGTCGGCGCGACCCTCGCGAATGCAGAACACGCCATTGGGCAACAGACCGAAATTGCCGGGGCCCGGGTTGGCGATCACGCGCATCTGTTCCTGGCCGTCTTCGACATAGTGACCGACAGGTGAGCGGTCTTCGTGATACATGCCCGCGTTCATCGCGAAGGCAAGCCGTTTGCCGCCCGGTTTCAGTGCATCATTGACGGAAGAGAAATGCCCCAGCAGCTCGCCGTTTTCATCGTTCAGAAACAGACGTAGATCTTCGTTCGCGGCATCCACCTCGCAGACTGTGTACCGCTTGCCCTCATGGGTCAGCTTATCACAGGTCACCGCAGAGGCTTGCGCGGCCCAGAAGGCCGCGATCAGCGAGACGGCGGGGCGGATCACTCGTCCAGATCGCGGCGCACCGCGTCCTGATCGAACATGCGGCGGGTGTCGTCCAGCCGGTCGAACGTGTCGTCCAGCCGGAACCGCAGATCGGGCGAGAATTTCAGACCGACCTTCTTGCCGACCATGCGCCGCAGCTCGCCCTTGTTGCGGGCGAGCAGCGCGATCACGTCTTCCTGCCCTTTGCCGCCCAGCGGCAGCACGTAGGCAGTGGCAATCTTCAGATCGGGCGAGGTGCGCACCTCGCCTACGGTGATCGACATGCGATTCAGGTCGGGGTCGTGGACATCTCCGCGCGCCAGAACCTCGGACAGGGTGCGGCGGATCAGCTCGCCGACGCGCAGCTGTCGTTGGGACGGGCCGGGGCCATCGTGGAATTTGTTCTTTGCCATAAACCCCGATCTAAGCGCAAAGCGGGGCTTTGCCAAGCGGGCGCGAACGGGGTAGGAGGCTTTGAGCCGACCATCCGGCAGGCAACGCGAAAGGACCAGCGCCATGACCCATATTCCGGGGATCGTCATCACAGGGGCTTCGGGCCGTATGGGGCAGATGCTGATCAGGACCGTCACGGACAGTGATCAGGTTCGTCTGGTCGGCGTGGTCGAGCGTAACGGCCACGACTGGATCGGTCAGGATGTCGGCAATGCGATGGGCGGGCAGGCGCTGGGCGTAGCCGTGACCGATGACCCGCTCGAGGCTTTCGCGCAGGCGCAGGCTGTCATCGATTTCACCGCACCCGAGGCGACGCTGGAATTTGCCGCCCTGGCCGCGCAAGCGCGTTGCGTGCACGTGATCGGCACCACCGGCATGACCGAAGAACAGATCGCGGCGCTGGAACCGGCCGCGCGCCATGCCGTAATCGTGCGGGCCGGTAACATGAGTCTGGGGGTCAACCTGCTGGTACAACTGACCAAAAAGGTTGCCGCCGCGCTGGATGAGGATTTCGATATCGAGATCATCGAAGGCCATCATCACCACAAGGTCGATGCACCATCGGGCACCGCGCTGATGCTGGGCGAGGCGGCTGCCGAGGGCCGGGGCGTCAATCTGGCCGATGTGTCCGACCGGGGTCGCGACGGCATCACCGGCGCGCGCAAGCGAGGGGACATTGGGTTCCATGCCATTCGGGGTGGGGACGTTGTCGGCGAGCATGACGTGCTGTTCGCAGCCCCCGGCGAACGCATCGTATTGCGCCATCTTGCCTCGGACCGCGCCATCTTTGCACGCGGTGCGCTGAAGGCGGCGCTGTGGGGGCAGGGCAAGGCGCCCGGTCAGTATGACATGGTGGATGTGCTGGGGCTCTGACCCGTAGACAGGTCGCAAGCCGGCGCTAAAGTCCGGGTATGCGTATCCTGAAATCCCCAGTGGCGTCCGGCCTGTTGCTCGTGGCGTTTTATCTGACACTGCTGCCTTTTCTGGTGCATGGGTTTGGCATGATTGGTATTGGGCTGTCTGACGATGCAGCCCAGCGCAGCTATTTGTTTGCCGACGGTCAGGGCATCGGCAATACGATGATGATGGTGCACATACTGGCCGGAACTGTGCTGGTGGCATTGGTGCCGCTGCAACTGATCAAAAGGCTTCGGCTTGGATTCAACCGATTTCACCGTGCATTGGGTTCTGTTCTGATTTCGCTGGCATTGATCACAGGCGCGGCGGGAATGGCCTATATCCTGTTGCGAGGAACGATTGGTGGCCCGGTGATGTCTGTGGGCTTCTTCCTCTATGGCCTGTGCCTGTTTGTTTCGGCTCTGATGCTGGCCCAAAAGGCAGTGGCAGGTGATCGCGCTGGTCACTGGGCCTGGGGATTGCGACTGTTCTGGCTGGCGCTTGGGTCTTGGTTATACCGTGTGCACTACACATTATGGTACCTGCTGACCGGAGGGCTTGGGTCAGAGCCCGATTTTTCGGGCCCTTTTGATCTGGTGCAGAATTTCGCGTTCTTTCTTCCCTATCTGCTGGCCGTGCAGGTTTGGATTTCAGGGCGACGTAACGACCATCAGCGGGCGTTGGTCACAGATCCCTGATCTTGTCCGCACGCAGCGGGCAGGCGAGGTAGACACCGAATTCCTTCCCGATGTCAGCGCTGACCCGGGCGTGGACTTTGCCTTGACGGTCCAGGAACCGTTGATTGTCCTCAACGGGAAAAATCCCCTCGTGCCAGATGCCGGGATGGATATAAAGACCGCGCGAGCCGTCGCACCAGAATGCCACCACCTTGTCGGGGGTCAGGTTATCGCCGGGCAGCGCGGCAGGCACGATGAACGGTCTGTTATCCAGCGGCCAGAACATCTGCCCGCCATCCGGGTGATAGTTCATGTGCCACAACAACACCTGATCGCGCGGCGCGGTTTGCTGTTGCGATTGCGCTTGCTGCGGATCGGTCGACCAGCCAAGCACATAGTGACCATTGACGGCCTCGTTTCGACCATAAAGCACATCACCCTTCCATTCCCCATGGAATGTGCCCTCGACCCAGCCACCTTCGTCACCGGTGCCGTCGTCGATCGGCCGCCAACCCTGTTGCGGCCAGCGGACGATTTCGATTTCGAACGTATCAGGATCATCGACCAGGCAGCCGTAGCCTTTTACCGACTGCTCTGTCGCCCGGATCAGCGGAACCTCATGCCATGGCAGTGACGGCTTGGAGCTCGCTTCGAAGATGTATTCCGGCGCGTTCATGATGCCCCCAAATGTCTGTCGACCATACGCTGCACCATCGGTGCGAAATGGGCGAATTCCGGAGTTTCCATGTCGGCACGCTTGCCCGCCTCATCCAGATACCGCACCTGAACAATCTCTTTCAGGTTCGGGTTGCCCTCGAACTCTGCCACTTCATCGGCACTCATGGGTCCGCCCTGCAGTTCCAACGTGTGGACCGACGCGGCGGACAGGCGGTTGAAGTATTCGGGCTTGGTGGCGCAGAGATAGCGCTTGGCCGCGACGTGATAGCGGCAACAATCGGTGATGACCGACGGAAAAAACTGCTCCAGCACCTCGGCACCAGCGTCCTCGTGGTGGCGATCCTCGGTGTCGTCGGGATGATAGGTGCCGAATTCGGACGTGAAATGGCCGATATCGTGCAGCAATGCTCCGACGATGATCTCTTCGGTCTGGCCGTTCTGCTCGGCAATCGTGGCGCCCTGCAACATGTGCTGGGCCATGGTGACGGGTTCCCCCAAATACTCCTCTCCGCCACGGCGCTCGAAAATATCACCTATGAAGGCCACGATATTGTCGCGGTTCAGGGTCGAGAAATCGGGCTTCATTCCGCCGCCTCCGGTTGTGCCATCTCCATCGCGGCTAGAGTGGACAGCAGTCCATCCTTGTCGGCATAACACCCCTGCAGCCAGCGTGATCCGGCACCGGAATAGCCCAGACGGGCGTGCAGCACGCGGGTGTTGTCGACGATAAAGCTTTCGCCCGGTTCCAGCTTGAACGACACGCCCATGGCCGGGTCGTCGATGATTTCACCGAACTGTCGATAGGCGGCGTAGTAGGCTTCCATCTTGTCGAACGGCACATCCACAAATGGCGCGGATGAGCGGTTGTTGAAGCGGATGCTGATCAGTTCTCCGTCAGGCGAAAGCTCGATCATCGGGCGGCGTGAGCGCAGGCAGACACCGTCCGAACCCTTATACTCGAACCGCGCCGGATAGCCCGCCAGCAGGGCGAAACCTTCAGGATTCAGGTCCCGCAGCTTTTCAGCGGCCCGGAAGCCATCGACCACGATCGAGTCACCGCCTTCGGCGCTGTTTTCCAGGCAATAGAGGATTTGCAGCGTCGGAACCGGATCACGGTAGGGATTGTCGGTATGGGCCTGCAGACCAAGGCCGGTATAGGCAAGGTTGGTGGGGTTCACCTCGGTCCGGACCTCGAAATAGGGGCCGTAGTTTGTTTCGCGGACGTAACCGAACAGATCGGCCACTTTCAGCAGCGATTCCGGTTCGGCGGGACCGCCGGTCAGTTTGGCAAAACCGAACTCGGCCACTGCGGCCAGCCAGTCCCGTTTGGCACCGGGGTTGACGTGAACCGCAGTCCAGTCGCCAGAAGGCGCCTCCATGCCGCGTTCCCAGGTAGTGATGCCCTGCGCGACTCGCCCGAAAGCACCGGCGTGATCGTGATCATAGCCGTGGTCGGCCAGCCAGTCGGCCGGGAAGTAAACGGTCTTGTCTTCGGGCTGGAACGTGACCTGCAGATCGCCGCCGACAATTTCCGCCGCACTGACCGAAACATTTGCGGGAATGTCACCGATGGTGATCAGACGTTGTCCGTTGCCCGGCGCGCGGGTGTCGGGGTCCAGCGCGTTGTCACGCAGCCAGATGGCGTGAAAGCGCGATTGGGACGCGTCGGCAAAAGTGACAGTTACGACGGAAGGGGTGAAAGTGGCGGTGCGCAGCATTGGGAATCTCCTGTTCAGCGCGGCTTTGGTTGAGGAGATACGGTGCTTGTGGCATTAATACAATTAATCCTTCTTTCTGCTGAGGCCCGGAAAAACTAATGGATAGAAAGAAAGCCGGTCTGCCCCCTCTGGATTGGCTGCGCGTGTTCGAGGCCGCCGGGCGTCTTGGCGGGTTTTCAGCCGCCGCGCGTGAGTTTGGCCTGACGCAGGCGGCGGTAAGCCAGCGGATCGGCAACCTTGAATCCTGGCTGGGCCGAACATTGTTCGTGCGCGAAGCGCGCGGCGTGTCCCTGACTGTTGAAGGCGAAAGTTACCTGCCGCTGGTGCAAGACAGCCTGCAGGCACTGGAGCGAAATACGGAGGACCTGTTCGGCAAATCCCCGCGAGAGCTGCGTGTCGCGGGCCTGTCCTCGAACATCCACGCACTGGTTCTGCCGGCCGTCGCGCGGTTTCAGGAGGTGCGGCCCAAGGTGCGGGTGATGACCGACTCGGTTGCGCGCCGGTCGTCGCTGGACGAGGAGCGGACATGGCTGCAAATCCGCTACGGCCGCGGAACCTGGCCCGGGCGCGATGCGGCGCTGATCGCGCGTGAGGTTCTGGTGCCGATGGCCGCGCCGGGTGTCGAATGGGGCGCGCCGCTGATTGATCTGCGCGGGGAACGACCAGCATGGCGGGACTGGGCGCGCAAGACGGACAATGCGGAATTGCCGCCGTCAAAGATCAGTCTCGATTCGATGGAACACGCGATTTCCGCAGCTCGGCAGGGGATCGGCGTGGCGCTGGGTTCGGTGCCTCTGGCCCATTCGGACTTACATGCGGGACGATTGTGCAGGCTGGATCTGCCCGAGTTGCCGACCAAGGATGGCTATTGGCTGACATGGCCCGAAGAGCGTGCGAAATCGAACAAGCAGCGCGCTCTGATTGCTGATTTTCTGCAGGCTTTGCGGGGCTGAACGATCAGAAATCGATGGCGATGCCTTTTTTCTCCCAGTCGCCATAGCGGGCGGGGTCGGGACCGTCGCGCCCGCCCAGTTCCTTTGGCATTTCCTTGGCTTCGGTCTCGGCCTTCTTGCGGCGTTCTTCGGCTTCGGCCAGCGCGCGCTGGGCAGCAGGCGGCAGGTCTTTGCGCTGATCGGTCATGACATCGGGTTCCTTTCCGTGCTTGGGCTTGATATACGCCCGCGTCCGCCCTTGGCAATGCGGGCTTGGGTCACAGGAAAGGCGAATCCATGTCTGACAGCGCAACAGCGGCGCGGCGCAGCGCGATCTATCTGCTGGATCAGATTTTGGGAGAAGGGCGATTGCTGTCGGAATGCCTGGCCGCAGGCGCGCTGGATCGTCTTGAACCCGAGGACCGTGCAAGGGCTCAGCGTCTTGCGCTGCAAACGTTGCGCGGGTTGGAACGGGCGGACCGCCTGCTGGACAATCACCTGAACCGGACACCGGCGCTGACTGTCCATAACGCCTTGCGTCTTGGCGCAGTCGAGTTGTGTCACGGCGAGGCGGCACATGGTGTCGTCAACTCCATGGTCGAGATCGTAGGCCGGTCGCGCAAGCATGGACGCCTAAAGGGCTTGGTGAACGCCGTGCTGCGTAAAGTCGCCGCCGAAGGCCCGGACGCCTGGCCAAGAATGCGAGTGCCGCGCCTGCCGGAGTGGCTGCGGGAACCGCTGATCATGGCCTGGGGTCCCGATGCCGTTGCGGGCATGGAGGTGGCTCATTTCAACGGCGCGCCGCTGGACATCACGCTGAAGCCCGGCGCGACCGGACCCGGTGAGGCTTTGCCAACGGGTTCAATGCGCGTTCACGATGCAGGCCAGGTATCGACCCTGCCCGGATATAACCGGGGCGCGTGGTGGGTACAGGATGCAGCGGCGGCCTTGCCCGTTCGGGTACTGGCGCCGAAAGCGGGTGAGCAAATTCTGGACCTTTGTGCTGCCCCCGGCGGCAAGACGTTGCAACTGGCGGCGGCAGGGGCAGACGTCACTGCGCTGGATATCTCGGAAGGTCGGCTGGAGCGGGTGCGCGAAAACCTTGCCCGCACCGGTTTGTCAGCCAAGGTCATCGCCGGCGACGCGTTGGAACATCAGGGACAGTATGATGCCATCCTGCTGGATGCCCCCTGTTCCGCCACGGGCACCATTCGTCGGCACCCTGACCTGCCTTTTGCCAAGGATGGTTCGGAATTTGGCGGGCTGATCGAATTGCAGGCCCAGATGCTGGCCCATGCCTGGACCCTTCTGAAACCGGGCGGGCGGCTGGTCTATTGCACCTGCTCGCTGCTGCCGGATGAAGGCGAGGTGCAGGTCGAAGAGGCGCTGGAACAATATCCCGATATGCAGATCGACCAAGGCGCGCTGGGCATCGAAGGTGTCAATTCCGACTGGATCACACAGGAAGGCGGGTTGCGCCTGCGGCCAGACTTTTGGGAGGATCGGGGCGGCATGGACGGGTTCTATATCGCCTGCCTGAACAAATCCGCCTGAAGGCACGCTTTTCGATGACTTGACGCGCCGCCCGGTCTATCGTTGGGTCTCAGGCGCCAGCAGAGCGCAAGGGGCAGAGAAACAAGCGTCATGTCGAAGTCGGACACCATGGCCAACCGGTGGATGCGGTTTCAGAACCGTTTCTACGCGCGCCTCAGCCAGCGCCAGAAGGCGGTCACCGGATTTGTCAGCCAGCCCGAACCCCGCGCTGTCGGCTCATTCGCGCGCGGCAGGCAGTTGGTGGCCGGGAACCTGCTGTTCGCCGGTTACTTGGTCGAGGCGCAGGATACCGGGCTGTGGGATGTCGCAGCGCCCAGTGCCGGTTTTGACAATGAACGTCACGGATTTGCCTGGCTGGACGATCTAGCCGCAGTTGGAGACATGCGCGCGCGGGAAAAAGCCCAGCGTTGGGTCTGGGGTTGGATCGCGACACATGGCCGGGGGCAGGGGCCCGGCTGGGCGCCCGACCTGACAGGTCGCCGGGTGATCCGCTGGATCAACCACGCCATTTTCCTGTTGCGCGGTGTGGACGAGCAGCACAGCAGGCTGTTCTTCCGCTCTCTGGCGCAGCAAACGTGGTATCTGTCCAAACGCTGGCACGCCGCGACGCCGGGCTTGCCCCGGTTCGAAGCGTTGACCGGTCTGGTGCAGGCCGGTCTGGCGCTGGAGGGATTGGAGAGACTGGCCGATCCGGCCCTCAGCGCATTGTCGCGGGAATGCGAGCGGCAGGTGGATAAGCAGGGCGGGATCAGCACCCGGAACCCCGAAGAATTGCTTGAGGTATTTACGCTTCTGTCCTGGACATCCGCCGCGCTGAGTGAACTGGGCCGGGGGACGCCGGGATCTCAGCTGAACGCGATCAGACGCATTGCACCGACCCTGCGCAGTCTGCGGCATTCGGACGGCGCGCTGGCCCGGTTTCATGGGGGGGGGCGCGGCCTCGAAGGGCGGCTGGATCAGGCCCTGGCGCAAAGTGGCGTGAAGCCGGACAATTCAACAGAGCTGTCAATGGGATATGCCCGTCTCTACGCCGCACGAACCAGCGTGATCATCGATGCCAGCGCGCCACCCAAAGGGGCTGCATCCTATAACGCGCACGCTTCCACCCTGGCGTTTGAGCTGACATCCGGACGCAGGCCTCTGGTCGTGAATTGCGGGTCCGGCGCTAGTTTCGGGGTCGAATGGCGTCGGGCCGGGCGGGCGACGCCTTCGCATTCCACCCTGTGCCTGGACGGATACTCCAGCGCCCGCCTGACCGATCCGGCCCCGGGCACGGAATACGAAGCGCTGGTCGATGCGCCCTCGCAGGTCCTGACCGAGGTTGAGGCCGGTTTTGAAGGAACCCGCTTCATGGCTGGCCATGACGGGTACGCAAAAGTGTTTGGTCTGACCCACGCCCGTACTTTTGAACTGCGTTTTGACGGCCGCGAACTTGTGGGTGAGGACATTTTGCTGACCGCAACCGACAAGGCGAAGCGGCAGTTTGACAAGGCGATGGATGCCTCGGGCCTGTCGGGGATCGGGTTTGATATCCGGTTTCACCTGCACCCCGACGTGGATGCGGCGCTGGATTTGGGGGGCGCTGCGGTGTCGATGGCTCTCAAAAGCGGTGAGATCTGGGTTTTTCGCCATGATGGCGCGGGAAAATTGTCAGTCGAGCCAAGCGTTTACCTTGAGAAAGGGCGTTTGAAGCCGCGCGCGACAAAACAGATCGTTCTATCCGGGCGCGCAATGGAGTATGCGACCCGCATCCGGTGGACGCTGAGCAAGGCACAGGATACAGCCTATGCCGTGCGCGATCTGCACCGGGACGAGCCCGAGTTTGACTGACGCCAAAAGGACCTTTGGACCCATGACCGACCTTCACCCCGTGCGCCGCGCGTTGCTTTCCGTTTCCGACAAGACCGGGCTGATCGAGCTGGGAAAGGCGCTGGCCGAGCGCGGAGTCGAGTTGCTGTCGACCGGCGGCACGGCCAAGGCGTTGCGCGAGGCAGGGCTTGAGGTGAAGGACGTCAGTGAGATCACAGGCTTCCCCGAGATGATGGATGGCCGTGTGAAAACCCTGCATCCGATGGTGCATGGCGGGCTGCTCGCGCTACGCGACAACGACACCCACGTTGCTGCGATGGAAGAACACGGCATCGGTCCAATCGACCTGCTGGTGGTGAACCTCTACCCGTTCGAGGCGACAGTGGCCAAAGGTGCTGGTTACGACGAATGTATCGAAAATATCGATATCGGCGGACCTGCGATGATTCGCGCGGCCTCCAAGAACCACGCCTTCGTGAACGTGGTCGTGGATGTCGAGGACTATTCCTCACTGTTGGATCAACTGGAAGAAAACTACGGCAAAACTTCCTATGGTTTCCGTCAGTGGCTTGCGCAAAAGGCTTACGCCCGCACCGCGGCGTACGACACCGCAGTTTCGAATTGGATGGCCGACGCATTGCAGCTTGAAGCGCCCAAGCGCCGATCTTTTGCGGGTGAGCTGAAACAGACCCTGCGCTATGGTGAGAACAGCCATCAACAGGCGGCTTTCTACACTGATGGAACCAACCGTCCGGGTGTGGCGACCGCCGTTCAGCACCAGGGCAAGGAACTGAGCTACAACAACATCAACGACACAGATGCTGCGTTTGAATTGGTGGCCGAGTTCAATCCTGCAAAAGGTGCGGCCTGTGCGATCATTAAGCATGCCAACCCTTGCGGCGTAGCCACAGGCACGACCTTGCTGGAAGCGTATAAGTCAGCCTTCGACTGCGACCGGACTTCGGCCTTTGGTGGGATCGTGGCACTGAGCCAGCCGCTCGACGCCGAAACCGCACAGGAAATCACCGGGATTTTCACCGAAGTCGTGATCGCCCCCGGCGCGTCGGACGAGGCAAAGGCGATCTTCGCGGCCAAGAAAAACCTGCGTCTGCTGACCACCGAAGGCCTGCCGGATGTGACCACTGGTGGCAAAACCGTGCGACAGGTGGCCGGTGGCCTGCTGGTGCAGGACAAGGACAATGGGTTCATCGGAATGGATGACCTGAAGGTTGTCACCAAAAAGGCCCCGACCGAAGAGCAGATGCGCGACCTGCTGTTTGCCTGGAAAGTCGCCAAGCACGTCAAATCCAACGCCATCGTCTACGTCAAAGACGGTGCGACCGTGGGCGTGGGCGCGGGCCAGATGAGCCGCTTGGACTCTGCCATGATTGCCGCCAAGAAGGCCGAACGCATGGCCGATGCGCTTGGCTTGCCGCAACCGCTGACCATTGGCTCGGCCGTGGCGTCCGATGCGTTCTTCCCCTTCCCTGACGGGCTGATGGAGGCCGCCGAAGCCGGCGCGACCTGCGTGATCCAGCCGGGCGGCTCGATGCGCGATGACGAGGTGATCGCTGCGGCGGACGAGGCAGGCCTTGCAATGGTCTTCACCGGCATGCGCCATTTCCGTCACTGATGCGTTATCGCCTGCTGCTCTGGGCCGCGCTGGCGGCGCTGTTGATCGACCAGATCAGTAAATATCTGGTCGTTCACGTGATGCGCGTGGCCGAAAGGCCCGGGGGTGTCGACGTGTTGCCGCCGCTGCTTGTGTTCAAGTACGGCGAGAATCGCGGGATTAACTTTGGCCTGTTTCAGGGGAACACGGACGCAGCCCGCTGGTTTCTGATTGGCATATCGGTCGTGATCTGCACGGCCGTTCTGATCTGGTTGATGCGGACGACGCCGCCGAAGCTGATGCAGATTTGCGGCGGCTTGCTGATCGGCGGGGCGCTTGGAAATGTGGTGGACCGGGTTCTCTATGGCTATGTCCTGGATTTCCTGAACATGTCCTGTTGTGGCATCGAAAACCCGTTTGTCTTCAATCTGGCCGATGTGTTCATTTTTGCCGGAGCGCTGGGACTTGTTCTGTTTGACGGCAAAAAGCCCTCGTGACGCGCCGGACGATATGCGATAAAAGCGCCTCAAACAGGCTGGAGACACAAATGCGGATGCCGCTTGCCATACTTGCACTGACACTTGCCGTTGCCGTGGCGGGCTGTTCCAAACGTGGTCTGCGCGATCTTCAGCCACCCGGACCGGGTCCCGACGAGTTTTCGGTGCTGCCGGTCAAGCCGCTGACGGCGCCTAAAGATTACAGCTTCCTGCCGGCCCCCACACCGGGCGGCGGCAATCTGGTTGATCCGACGCCCAAGGCGGATGCCGTGGTGGCGCTGGGGGGCAGTGCGGCGGCACTGAACTCGAATACCAGCATTCCGTCTTCAGATGCGGCACTGGTCACCGCCTCCAGCCGTTATGGCGTTCCGGCCAATACGCGGCAGGTCGTCGCGCAGGAAGATGCGGATTTCCGCAAGCGCCGTGGCCGCTGGACAGGTCTGAAACTGTTCCCGGTTGACCGCTATGAGCAGGTTTACGAGCGGCAGGCGATAAACGCGAATGCGCAAAACGAAGCAGCCCGCGCGGCAGGGATTGAGACTCCCTCGGCCCCGCCTGCCGATGAATAATTCTTAACTTTCCGTCATCGCCCTTGAACCCGCGCGGCGCCACCGTAGTTTGAAACGCATAAACCAAACGGAGGATGCCGCATGGTTCGGGCACTGGCGTTGTTTGCCGCCCTGATGACCGCGACCCCGCTTCTGGCCGAAGACGGGCAGGAGGCAGTCACGACTTTTACACTGGATAACGGCATGGATGTCGTGGTGGTCGAGGATCATCGCGCCCCGGTCGTACAGCATATGGTCTGGTATCGGGCCGGTTCGGCGGACGAGCCCATCGGCGCGTCCGGCGTGGCGCATTTCCTGGAACACCTTCTGTTCAAGGCCACCGACACGCTTGAGGCCGGAGAGTTCTCGGCCACCGTGGCGGCCAATGGCGGCAATGACAACGCGTTCACGTCGTATGATTACACCGCCTATTTCCAGCGCGTCGCCGCTGACCGGCTGGAACTGATGATGCAGATGGAATCGGACCGGATGCGCAACATCCGCCTGACCGAAGCCGATATCGAAACCGAACGCGATGTGATCTTGGAGGAACGCAACCAGCGCACGGAAAACAACCCTCGTGCCCTCTTCGGCGAGCAGATGAGCGCGGCGCAGTATCTCAACCACCGGTATGGTGTGCCGATCATCGGCTGGAAGCACGAGATGGAGGAGTTGGATCTGGACGATGCGCTTTCCTTCTATCGGATACACTATTCGCCCAACAACGCGATTTTGGTGGTCACGGGTGACGTCGACCCGGAGGAGGTCCGCGTTCTGGCCGAAAAATACTATGGCGTGATCCCCGCCAACCCGGACCTGCCTGAACGGGTCCGCTCGCAGGAACCGCCGCAAACCGCCGAACGACGCCTGACCTTCAAGGATCCGCGCGTGGCGCAGCCCTACCTGCAGCGCAGTTATCTGGCGCCGGAACGTGACGCAGGTGCTCAGGAAAAGGCCGCAGCGCTGTATTTGCTGGCCGAATTGCTGGGCGGCGGCACCACCTCGTACCTCAATGAAAAACTGCAGTTCGAGAAGCAGATGGCCGTCTATGCAGGCGCGTTCTATCGGGGCGTATCGCTGGATGACACGACCTTCGATATGGTGGTCGTCCCGGCCGAGGGCGTCTCGCTGCAAGAGGCTGAGGATGCGATGGATCAGGCGGTTGCGGACTTCATTGCCGAAGGTGTGAACGCAGATGATCTGGACCGGATCAAGATGCAGCTGCGTGCCGCCCAAACCTATGCGCGCGACAATGTCGACGGGATCGGCAACCGCTATGGCCGCGCGCTGACCACCGGTCTGACGGTCGAGGATGTGCAGGCCTGGCCCGGCATTCTGCAGGCCGTGACCGGGGAAGAGATCATTGCGGCCGCCCGCGAGGTGCTGCAGTCCGAAGCGTCTGTCACCGGATGGTTGATGCGTGACGATGAGGTGACGCAATGAAACGGATATTCGCAACCCTGATCGCCTTGGTCATTGCGATGCCTGCATGGGCCGAGATCGAGATCCAGGAAGTCACCTCGCCCGGCGGCATCAAGGCCTGGCTGGTCGAGGACCCATCGATCCCTTTCACCGCGTTGGAGTTGCGGTTTCGCGGCGGCACCTCGCTGGATGACCCGGACAAGCGTGGCGCGGTCTATCTGATGAGCGGCCTGATCGAGGAAGGCGCGGGCGATATGGACGCGCGGTCCTACGCGCGAGAACTGGAATCGCTTGCGGCCTCGTTCACCTACAACGCCAGCGATGACACGGTTTCGATTTCGGCGCGGTTTCTGACCGAAAATCGGGATGAAGTGATCGATCTGCTGCGCACCACGATTCATGAGCCCCGCTTCGATCAGGACGCGATTGACCGGGTTCGCGCTCAGGTACTGTCCGGTTTGCGGTCGGACGAGACCGATCCGAACGACATAGCTGGCCGCAGCTTTGCCCGTATGGCCTATGGGGACCATCCCTACGGGTCCGAGGGCAAAGGAACGATCGAAAGCGTTTCCGCCCTGACGCGCGACGACATCGTTGCGGCCTACGACAACGTCTTTGCCCGGGACCGGCTGTATGTCGGGGCCGTCGGCGACATATCGGCAAAAGACCTGGGTGCACTGCTGGACAGGCTGCTGGCCGATCTGCCCGAAACCGGCAAACCGATCCCGGACAAGGCGCAGGTTTCAATTACGGGCGGCATCAGCGTCGTGGATTTCGACACCCCGCAATCGGTCGCCCTGTTTGCCCAGAAGGGGATTGACCGTGACGATCCGGATTTCTTTCCTGCCTTTATTCTGAACCACATTCTGGGTGGCGGCGGGTTCGAAAGCCGCCTGATGCAGGAGGTTCGCGAAAAACGGGGCCTGACCTATGGCGTCGGAACCTATCTTGTGCCCAAGGATCTGGCCTCAGTCTATCTGGGGTCGGTGTCATCGGCCAATGACAGGATCGCAGAAGCGGTCGAGGTGATCCGCGATGAATGGGCGCGCGCCGCGTCCGAAGGCGTGACTCAGAAGGAACTGGATGATGCCAAGACCTACCTGACAGGAGCCTATCCGCTTCGCTTTGATGGCAATGGCCAGATTGCCGGGATCATGGTCGGGATGCAGATGGAAGGCCTGCCCATCGATTATGTCGCCACCCGCAACGATAAGGTGAATGCCGTGACGCTTGAGGATGTGAACCGAGTGGCAACCGAACTGCTGGACCCGGAAGGCCTGCACTTTACCGTCGTGGGCAAGCCGGTCGGTCTGGAAACGACCAACTGATGACCAGGGGCTGAGCGAAGCTCAGCCCTTTTTCATGCTCCGCAACATCTCACCCATCATCTGTCCGAACTTACCCGACCCACGCTGGTACAGCGCTCCGTCAACGGCCAGAACCGTGCCGCTGATATAGCTGGCCAGATCAGAGCTGAGGAACAGACAAGCATTGGCCACATCCTTCGGCTGTCCCCAGCGGCCCAAGGGCACGTCCTTGCGAAGCTCTTCGTGGGCGTTTTCGGTGGGGGCCAGACGTCTGGCCCCTTCTGTGCCTTCGATAAATCCGGGCACGACCGAGTTCACGCGGATGCCCTCGACACCCCATTCCATCGACAATGTGCGGGTGATCTGATCGACGCCCGCCTTGGCGGCGCAGACATGCGCCTGACCTTCGTAAGGCAGATAGGATTGCGGGGCCGAGATGTTGATGATGCTGGCCCCGGGACGCTTGAGGTAAGGATAGGCCCCCTTCATCACGTGGATCGTGCCCATCAGATCAATATCGATCACGGTCTTGAACGCATTGACCGACATCTCGGCCGCCAAGGCGGGGAAATTGCCCGCCGCGCCCGACACCAGAACGTCGAAATCTCCAAATGCCTCGTGGAATTGCTTGAGGCCCTCAGCCACAGCCTCAGGGTCACGCACGTCAAACGCCGCACCGACGGCATCCTGTGCGCCCGCAGCTTTCAGTGCGGCAACCGTATCATCGACCTTCTCCTGCGACCGGCTGGCAACGGCCAGTTTGGCACCCGAGGCCGCAAAGGCCTCGGCAATGCCTCGGTTGATACCGCTGGTTCCGCCGATGACGATGACGGTCCTTCCTGAAAAGTCCATGTAGGCCTCCCGAGATGCGGGAGCCCTACTCGCCGTAAGGCACCCAGATGTTTTTTACTTCGGTCGCAGCCTGCAGGAAGCGGCGGGAATGGTCCATGCTCCAGTCAAATGCCGTCGCGTTATTGACCCAGGTCCGTTTCAGGTTCCCGGCCGAGACCACCTCGATCTCTTTCGACAGGTCGGTGGAAGAGAACGACCAGACCGCATCGACGTTCAGATGCGAGGCCAGCGGTTTCGCCAGTTCCGCGTGGCTGCCGGTCAGGATGTTGACCACACCAGCGGGCACGTCCGAGGTTTCGAGGATCTGGTAAAAATCCGTCGCCGCCAAAGGATAAGGCTCCGATGCCACCAGAACTGTCCGGTTGCCCATCGCAATGGCCGGGGCCATCACTGAAACCAAACCAAGCAAAGGTGCTTCGTCCGCGCACAGCGCGCCGATGACCCCCACGGACTCTTTCATGGCAATCGCCACGCCGCGGATCGGAACGCCGTGCACCTGACCGTCATATTTGTCGGCCCAGGCCGCGGCGGTGAACAGGCGCTGGATTGATGCTTCAACCTCTTTGGCGCCGTCCTTCTTTCCGGTCATGGCGTCGATACGAGCGGCGAACTCATCAGCACGGGCCGAGAGGTTCTCACCGATAAAATACAGGATCTGTGCGCGCAGATGGCCGGTGGTCTTGGACCAGCCTTTGGCCCCCGCGGCAGCTTCAACGGCGTTGCGAACGTCTTTGCGGTTGGCAAGGCCGACATGACCCAGCAGGCCGGATTTGCCCCAGACCGGTTTCGAATAACCCCCATCGGGGCGCGCCTGCTTGCCGCCGACATACATCTTGGCGGTGCGGTCAATCGGATCGACCGGTGCGCCTTCGCCCGTCGTTGCTTCGACCTTTGCCAGTGGCTTGGCCTTGCCCTTGGGTTTGGTATAGGCCGCCAGACCTTCCCAGCCGCCTTCACGGCCAAAGCCGCTTTCGCGCACGCCGCCAAAGCCTGCGGCGGCGTCGAACAGGTTGGTGGCATTCACCCAGACCACACCCGCGACCAGCTTGGGAGCGATGTCCAGCGCGAGGTTCACATTCTCGGTCCACACAGTCGCGGCCAGCCCGTAGCGGGTGTTGTTGGCCAGCTCGACCGTCTCTTCCGGTGTGCGGAATGTCGAGGACACCAGCACGGGACCAAAGATCTCTTCCTGCATCAGCGGATCGGATGTCTCCAGCCCCGAGATCAGCGTCGGAGGATAGTAGCAGCCGTTCGCGGGCATCTCGCAAGCGGCCTGATGCACATGACCAGCCGTGTTGCTTTCGACCAAGCTCTTGATGGTCTGCAATTGGACCGGGTCCACAACGGCACCCACGTCGATGCATTTGTCCAGCGGATTGCCGACGCGCAAACCGTCCATGCGCGCGCGTAGCTTGTCGTGGAAGCGGTCGGCAATGCCTTCCTGCACCAACAGGCGCGAGCCCGCACAGCAGACCTGACCCTGATTGAACCAGATCGCGTCAACCAGACCTTCGATGGCGCTGTCGATATCGGCGTCGTCAAACACGATGTAGGCGGACTTTCCGCCCAGTTCCAACGTCAGTTCCTTGCCCGATCCAGCCGTCGCTTCCCGGATCCGGCGGCCAACGACGGTCGAGCCGGTAAAGGCGATCTTGTCAACGTCCGACGCCACGATCATCTCGCCCACTGCACCATCACCGGTTACAATGTTGACCACCCCTTTGGGCAGGCCCGCCTGCGAGCAGATATCGGCAAACAGCAGCGCAGTCAGCGAGGTGTATTCGGCCGGTTTCAAAACCACCGTGTTGCCCATGGCCAGCGCCGGAGCGATTTTCCACGCCAGCATCAGCAGGGGAAAGTTCCACGGAATGATCTGGCCGCAAACCCCCAACGCCTCGGCACCGGGCAATTCGCTCTCCATCAGCTGCGCCATGCCCGCGTGGTAATAGAAATGCCGCTGCGCCAGAGGGATATCGATATCGCGCGACTCGCGGATCGGCTTACCGTTGTCCAGGCTCTCCAGAACCGCAAACAGGCGCGAATGCTTCTGCAAAAGCCGCGCAATGGCATAGAGATACCGCGCACGTCCAGCGCCACCCAGTTTCTCCCATTTCGGCTGCGCCGCGCGTGCGGCAGCAACAGCGGCGTCCACGTCTGCCTGTTTGGCCTGCGTCAGCCTGGCCAGCACCTCTCCGGTGGCTGGATTGCGGCTGTCAAATCCCTTGCCGGGCTTGGTGAAGGCGCCATCGATATAGTGACCGAACTTGTCGCCCTGATCGACCAGCCAGGCCAGCGCCTCGGCAGCGCTTTCAGGGGCGGGGCCATAGTCCATGGTTTCGAATATCTCTTTGACTGTCATGACTTCATCTTTTCCCAAATACTCACTGTCCAGACTTCAAAACGGGGCTCAGCCCATAGAATGTCTGTAACCAGCCGAGTAGGCCCCGGTGACATAGTGTTCCAACTGCCGTTCGATATCGCCCAGCAACGATGACGCGCCAAAGCGGAACAGTTCGGGTTCCAGCCAGCGGTCGCCCAGTTCATCCTTGATCAGCGCCAAGTACACCAGCGCATCCTTGGCCTTCGAAATTCCGCCCGCAGGCTTGTAGCCAACCCGATAGCCGGTGCGGTCATAGTAGTCACGGATCGCGCGGATCATCACCAGCGACACGGGTAAAGTGGCGTTGACGCTTTCTTTCCCGGTCGAGGTCTTGATGAAGTCCGCCCCGGCCATCATGCAGACCAGCGAGGCGCGCGCGACATTGCGCAGGCTGCCCAGTTCTCCGGTTGCAAGGATGGCTTTGACATGTGCATCGCCACAAGCCACGCGGAAGGCCTTCATTTCGTCGTACAGGGCTTGCCAATCGCCCGACAGCACATGGCGGCGCGAGATCACGATATCGATCTCTTCGGCCCCGGCTTTGACGCTTTCCTCAATCTCGGCCACGCGCAGATGGAACGGGGACAGGCCAGCCGGGAAGCCGGTGGATACGGCGGCAACCGGAATGCCGGTGCCCTTCAGCGCCGCGACAGCGGTTTCGATCATGTCGTGATAGACGCAAACGGCCCCGGTGGTGATCGGCGGCATGTCCAGCGCCTGCAAGGTTGCAGGCGATACAGGCTGCCGCGCCTTGGCGCACAGGCGTCGCACGCGGCCAACGGTGTCGTCGCCGGACAGGGTCGTCAGGTCGATCGTGGTAATCGCCTTGAGCAGCCAGGCCGCCTGATATTCCTTTTTGACTGAACGGCGGCCGGGCAGCGTCGCCGCGCGGCGCTCAATCGCCGAGGTGTTGGCCTGAACGGCGCGCACCCAGTCCATGTCCAGTTCCATGCCGGGGTTTCTGGGTTCTGTCACTTGCGGCAGATGCGCGGTGCGCACGGGGCTTTCTGAGCTCTGCGTATCCATCATCACGTCCTTTGGGAGGTTTGCGCCAAAATCGCACGGGACGAGGTGAAAGGGAAGGTGTTCGGCTGCTCTCGACACATATTTTTTGACCATTTGGACAAAAACAGGCGTTTTCTTGCGAGTAATTCGCAATAGCATTGACTTAGTTGCGAATGGTTCGCATATTCATTCTCAAGAGGATGCCATTTTGGGGCTGAATATGATTCGTCGCAGCTTTCTTGCAGTACTGGCCGTGGTCGCCATTCTGCCTTTGTCCGCCTTGGCCGAAGCGCCGCTGAAGGTGGTCGCCACTACCGGCATGATTGCCGATGCCGCCCGTCAGGTCGGGGGTGATCAGGTCGAGGTTAAGGGCCTCATGGGCCCCGGCGTCGACCCGCATGCATATCGCCAGACACGCAGCGACATCGTTGCGATGACCCGCGCCGATCTTATTCTATGGCACGGTCTGTACCTTGAAGCGCAAATGGAAGATTTCTTTCATGACCTTGGCCGCAAGCGCACCGTCGTTGCCGTTGCTGAAGGAGTCGACAAATCCAAGCTGCGGGCGCATGACGATTATGCCGACAAATACGACCCGCATGTGTGGATGAGCCCGGCCCTGTGGCGTGATGTCGTGGCCAAAGTACAGGAGGCGCTGACCGAGGCGCGCCCCGAAGCAGCGGGCATCTTTGCCGCCAACGCACAGGCGCATCTGGCCGAACTCGAACAGCTCGAAGCCTATGCCGGTCAGGCCCTGGCGTCTGTCCCGGAAAACAACCGTGTACTTGTCACCGCGCATGATGCCTTTGGCTATTTCGGGGCCGAGTACGGCTATGAAGTGATGGGTATACAAGGCATCTCGACCCAGTCCGAGGCCGGTCTGAACCGGATCGGAGAGCTGGTGGATGCGCTGGTCGAGAAGCAATTGACCGCAGTTTTCGTGGAAAGCTCGGTCTCCGACCGCTCGATGCGTGCATTGATCGAAGGCGCCGCAGCGAAAGGCCATGAAGTGGGCGTTGGTGGCGAGCTGTATTCAGATGCCATGGGCGAACCGGGCACGTATGAGGGTACCTATATCGGCATGCTGGATCACAACATCACGGTTATTGCCGGGGCGCTTGGGGCCGATGTGCCTGCACGCGGCATGAACGGCAAATTGTCGGCGGGGTTCTGAGGCAATGCTTGAACTGGCCGCAAATCAGGGTGTTTCAGTGACCGACCAAAGCGCCGGAAACAGCCCGCTGGCCATTCGCGGACTGACCGTTTCCTATGGTCAGAAACCGGCGGTGTTTTCGGTGGACATGACGGTCCAACCGGGGGCGATGACGGCGATTATCGGGCCAAACGGCGCTGGTAAGTCGACCCTTCTCAAGGCAGCTCTGGGGATCGTGTCGCCTTTGTCGGGGCAAGTCACGGTCTATGGTCAGCCGCTTGAGAAACAGCGCGCTCGTATTGCCTATGTACCGCAGCGCGCCAGCGTGGATTGGGATTTCCCGACCCGCGTGATTGATGTGGTGCTGATGGGGCTGTCGCGCGAACTTGGGCTGCTGGGCCGCGTACGTGCGCGGCATATGTCGCGGGCGATGGACTGCCTGCACCGCGTCGGGATGCGCGATTTCGCCGATCGTCAGATCGGCCAATTGTCCGGCGGGCAGCAGCAACGTGTGTTTCTGGCCCGCGCGCTGGCGCAGGATGCCGATCTGTATCTTCTGGACGAACCCTTTGCCGGTGTCGACGCAGCTACCGAAAAAGCTATCATCGCGGTTCTGAAATCACTGAAAGAAGCCGGCAAGACTGTCGTGGTCGTGCATCATGATCTGGCCACCGTCACCGACTATTTCGACCATGTCTTCCTGATCAACACCCGTAAGGTTGCCGAAGGCACCGTGGCGCAGGCCTTTACGGCCGAAACCCTGCAATCCGCCTATGGAGGTCGCCTGGCAACCGCCCAGATCGACCAGATTTCGCGCGCGCTGGGGTAAATCATGCTTTGGGACGCCCTGACCCTGCAGCTTGGCTATAACGCCACGCTGGTCGCCATCGGTGCCAGCTTGCTGGGTGTGTCCGCCGGTGTGGCTGGAACCTTCTTGTTTCTGCGCAAACGCGCGTTGGTAAGCGATGCGATCAGCCATGCGACCCTTCCGGGCGTGTGCCTGGCCTTCATGGTGCTGGTTGCGCTGGGCGGCGACGGGCGCAACCTGATTGGCCTGCTGGCGGGCTCCGCTGTGTCTGCATGGGTGGGTCTGCTGTGCATGAACTGGCTGACGCGGCACACCCGTCTGGCCGAGGATGCCGCCATCGGCGCCGTCCTGTCCGTGTTCTTCGGGATGGGGATCGTGCTGCTGACCGTGATCCAGACCATGGGTGTAGGCCGTCAGGCCGGGTTGGAGGGGTTCCTGCTGGGCTCGACCGCAGGGATGCTTTGGGCTGACGCACTGATCATCGCCATGGGCGGGGCGGTTACGCTGCTGCTGGTGATGATTATACGCCGCCCCATGATGATAGTGGCCTTTGACCCGGAATACGCGGCCGCCCGAGGCGTGCCGGTGCACCGGGTCGATCTGGCCATGATGGGGCTGGTCATGGCCGTCACGGTTGTGGGCCTGAAAATCGTTGGGCTGATCCTGATCGTCGCCCTGCTGATCATCCCGCCCGTGACTGCGCGGTTCTGGTCCGACCGGTCGGACCGGGTCGTCCTGCTGGCCGGGTTGACCGGTGGGATGGCTGGGTATCTGGGTGCTGGGATTTCAGCATCGGCCCCCAATCTGCCGACAGGGCCGATCATCGTGCTGGTCAGCTTTGGCTTTTTTGCCCTGTCGCTGCTTTTTGCGCCGGTTCGCGGCGTTCTGGCCGCGATTTTGCGCCACCTGAGGTTCCAGCGTCGCGTTCATATCCGTCAGGGCTTGCTGGCGATGGCGCAGGGGCAGAAGATATACGAGCCGTTGACCTTGCGGTTGTTGCGCCGGGCCGGCCTTGTGCGTGCCGATGGCGTGGCGACTGAGGCGGGCAAGGCGCGCGCCGCCAAAGCCCTGCGCGATGAAAAACGGTGGGAGATCGTGCGCGCCGATCAGGCGCATGAGGCAACGGCGGCACTTTATGACGGGTTGCGCGACATCGAATCTGTTCTGACCCGCGATCAGATCACTGAAATCGACCGCCGCATCGGTGGCCCGCAGGAGGTCATGCCATGAGCGGTGAAGAATTCGTCCCGCTGTCCCTGACGCCATTGCTGATCGGAACGTTTGCGGCGATTGCATGCGCCCTGCCCGGCAACTTTCTTGTGCTGCGCAAGCAGGCGCTGATCGGGGATGCCATCAGCCATGTCGTGCTGCCCGGCATCGTTGTTGCCTTTCTGCTGACCGGAGCGATTTCGACCTGGCCGATGATGCTGGGTGCAGCGGGTGCTGCGGTTGTCGCCGTGGTGATGATCGAGGCGATACGGCGTCTTGGTCAGATCGAGCCTGGCGCAGCGATGGGCGTGGTCTTCACCACCATGTTCGCCGCTGGTGTGCTGTTGCTGGAACAGACCGACACCTCGACCGTGCATCTGGACGTTGAGCATGCGCTTTACGGCAACCTGGAAAGCCTGATCTGGCTGGACGCTACGGGCTGGGCCTCGCTGCTGGACGCTACGGCGCTGGCGGGCCTGCCGCCGGAACTGCCGCGCATCGCCCTGACGCTGGCCGGTGTAGTTCTGTTCACCTGGCTGTTCTGGCGACCGCTTAAGATCTCGACCTTCGACGAAGGGTTCGCGCGCACGATGGGCATAAGAACGGGTGCCTTGGGTATGGCGCTTGTGATCGTGGCGGCGGTCGCAGCGGTTGCGGCGTTTGACGCGGTAGGGTCAATCATCGTGATCGCGATGTTCATCTGCCCGCCTGCCGCGGCGCGGATGATGACAAACCGGCTGGAAACCCAGATCGCATGGAGTGTTCTGTTTGCTGTTTTGTCCGCCGTTTCCGGCTACATACTGGCCGGGTACGGGCCACTGTGGCTGGGCGGTGCGGATGCGGTCAGTGCGGCAGGGATGATTGCGACCATGTCGGGTCTGATACTGGCGTTGGCCGCCGTATTCGGCCCGTGCCGGACCCGCGCCGGGGCGCCTGCGTCTGCCTGAAGCGGCGCTTTCCCGCCAACCGTTGACGCAACGTCTCGGCCAAAACCTGCCCAAGTGAATGCGCATTCAGAGTTAACGCGAAATTCATCAGGTCCCGTGCTAGGGACGGGCCAATTGAACTTCGAACGACCACCACTCACCAAAGAACGTTCGGGCAATTGTGATCATGATGCCGCTATCAGACCGGCGCGATGCAATTGTCCGAACGCCCCCTCGTATCCCGAAATACAGGTTTCAAACCGGTGGCAGAATCGCTCGTGATTGTGCTAGGTCTGGTGGTATGGCGCAGGCATACCCCAATATCGGCGAAAATCGCCCCAAAATCCGTCAACTTGACGACGCGGCGATTAATCGTATCGCTGCGGGTGAAGTGGTGGAGCGCCCTGCCTCGGCGGTTAAGGAACTGGTCGAAAACGCCATTGATGCGGGGGCGACGCGGATCGCCATAGATATCGCCGATGGCGGCAAGACGCTGATTCGAGTCACAGACGATGGCTGCGGCATCGCGCCCGAGGATTTGCCGCTGGCCTTGTCCCGCCATGCGACGTCAAAGATCGATGGGACGGATCTGCTGAACATCCACACCTTCGGCTTCCGGGGTGAGGCGCTGCCGTCGTTAGGTGCCGTTGGCCGCCTGACCATCACAAGCCGCGTGCCAGGGGCGGATGCGGCACAGGTCCATGTGTCGGGCGGGAAGATAGAGCCGGTTAAACTGGCGGCTCTGCGCGCAGGCACCGTGGTCGAATTGCGCGACTTGTTCTTTGCCACACCCGCGCGCCTGAAGTTCATGCGCACCGACCGGGCCGAGGCACAGGCGATCAACGACACGGTCAAACGTCTGGCCATGGCCGAGCCCTCGATCACTTTCGTCCTGCGCGACGTCTCGGGCGGGGGAGAGGGGCGTGTGACCTTCCGCGCCGACCGCGAGAACGGCGATCTGTTTGACGCCCTGCACGCCCGTCTGGCCCGCGTGATCGGGCGCGAGTTTGCCGAGAACGCGTTGCAGATCGATGCCACGCGCGAGGGCATCCGGCTTTACGGTTACGCCGCGTTGCCGACCTATTCCCGGGGGGCAGCGGTGGCGCAGTACCTGTTCGTGAACGGGCGACCCGTTCGCGACAAGATGCTGACCGGCGCGTTGCGGGCAGCCTATTTCGATTTCCTCAGCCGAGACCGCCATCCGGCAGCAGCCCTGTTCATCGATTGTGATCCGGCGCTGGTGGATGTGAACGTCCATCCCGCCAAATCCGAAGTGCGGTTCCGCGACCCGGGTCTGGCGCGCGGGTTGATCGTGTCCGCCTTGCGTCATGCGCTGGCTGATGCCGGGCACCGGGCGTCCTCGACCGTGGCCAATGCCACTTTGGGTGCGATGCGGCCGGAACCTGCGCAACCGGCGCCGGCGCGGGTCTACCAGATGGACCGGCCTTCACCAGCCGCGCGTCAGGCAGCCTACCGGGCGCAGGCTCCGGGCTTTGCCGAACTGGCAAACGACTACAGCGGCAGCATCGTTGACGCGACGCCTTTGGCGTCTGCGATTGCGATGGTGGAAGAACCGCCTGCACAGGACCTGCCGCTGGGTGCGGCGCGCGGGCAGGTGCATGAGAATTACATCATTGCCCAGACCGCCGATGGCATGGTGATCGTTGATCAGCACGCTGCGCATGAACGGCTGGTCTATGAAAAGCTGAAAAACCAGATGGCCGCAAATGGCGTTGCCGCGCAGGCCTTGCTGATCCCCGAAATCGTTGAAATGTCCGAAGGGGATTGTTCGCGTCTGATGGCGGTGGCCGAAGATCTGTCCCGCCTCGGCCTGATGATCGAACCCTTTGGAGGCGGCGCAATCGCCATTCGCGAAACCCCGGCCATTCTGGGTGAGGTCGATGCCGGGGCGATGATCCTGGATATCCTGGATGAGCTGACCGATCAGGGCGAAAGCCAAAAGGTACAGGCGCGGATCGAGGCGATCCTCAGCCGGGTGGCCTGCCATGGTTCCGTCCGGTCAGGCCGTCGGATGCGGGCCGAAGAAATGAATGCTCTGCTGCGCGAGATGGAGGCCACTCCACATTCCGGCCAGTGCAACCACGGTCGACCCACCTATGTCGAATTGAAGCTGAGCGATATCGAACGCCTGTTCGGGCGCAGTTGATCCTGCGCCCAAGACAGGCTAAGGGGAATAAAACAAGAACATCCGAGGCAGCATGATCGAGATTGCAGGTACACAATACGCGTTGAACGACCCATTGATTCTGATCGTGGGTGGAGTGGTTGCGCTGATCTTGCTGCTATTGTTCCTGTCGCTGCGGGCGGCCAACCGCTCAGCCCGGATGGCGGAACCGCTGGCGCGGCAGATGGCGCATCTGGGCCAGCATGTGCAGCAGTTGGGGCAAGGGCAGGAGCAGCTGCGTGGCGGGCTGCAGCACGTGTCGGACACGCAGGCCAATGCGCAGGTTCAGGTGATCCAGACGGTCGAGGCGCGCCTGTCTTCGGTCCAGCAGCAGATGAACGACCGGCTGGCGGACAACGCGATGAAATCGGCCCGCGCCCTGGCCGAGATGCAGGAACGGATGAAGGAATCGCTGCACGGGTCGTCGAAACAGACCGCGACCTCGCTGACCCAATTGCAGGAAAGGCTGGCCGCCATCGACAAGGCGCAGGACAACATCACCAAATTGTCAGGGGATGTGCTGTCCTTGCAGGATATTCTTTCCAACAAACAGCGGCGCGGGATGTTTGGGGAAATCCAGCTGAACGACATCGTGTCCAAGGCGCTGCCGACCGACAGCTATTCGTTGCAGGCCACCCTTTCGAACGGCAAACGGGCGGATTGCCTGATCCACCTGCCCAACCCGCCCGGCCCCATCGTGATTGACGCAAAGTTTCCGCTGGAAGATTTCGAAGCGCTGGCCGCTGCTCAGACTCGGGCCGAAGTGGACAGATGCCTGAAGGCCTTTGGTGCGGCGGTTAAGGTGCACATCAGGACTATATCCGAGAAGTACATTCTGGACGGTGAAACAGCCGACGGTGCGCTTATGTTTGTTCCGTCCGAAGCCATCTATGCCGAATTGCACGCGCGCCTGCCCGAAGTGGTCCGCGAAGGGTTCGCGGCACGTGTCTGGATCGTTTCACCCACGACCTGCATGGCAACGCTGAACACGATGCGCGCGATCCTCAAGGACGCCCGGATGCGCGAACAGGCTGGCGCGATCCGCCGGGAGTTGGGGATGCTGCACAAGGATGTCGAAAGGCTGGGCGATCGCGTGGCCAATCTGGACCGGCATTTCGGGCAGGCCGCCAAAGACATCTCGGACATCAAGATCAGCGCTGAAAAGGCGGGACGCCGGGCACAACGGCTGGACAATTTCGATTTTGAGGAACTGTCCCCGGACGATCACGCCAACGTTGTGCCCTTGGGCAAAACCGAGGCCTGATCGCGCGGGTCAGATGCGCAGGAATGGCTGGAACAGGCGCGGCATCAGTTTGGTGAATTTCAGGGGCGCGTCCGTCACCGCCAGACAGATGCAGTCGGCCGAGATGTCGGCCACCGGCATGTGATGCAGGTCCTGATCGGCGATTTCGACATCACCACGCGCAAAGTTGTCGACCTCATCCGAAAACGCGCCCTGCAACACCATGGTCAGTTCTGTTCCATGGTGGCTGTGATCCGGTACGGCAGACCCTGCAGGGATAAACAGCAACCGGGCCGTCGACTCGCGTGTCGTCGGCAGGATCGCTTGCTTGACGCCCATGCCAATCGGCCTCCAGCGGATCGCGTTCACATCGCCACCGACGTAATCCTGCAAGGGCGCGGGCAGAACGGAACAGGCTGGCCGTGCGGGCTTGGGCGTCGGCGCGCCCTGGGAAATCAAGGCCATGGTCGCCGCCAGCGAATCCTCGCCCATTGCGGACATCTCGGCCTGATCCTGCAAAAGCTCACCACCAATGATGTTGTAGCTTTCAGCCGCAGCCCGGCAGCGGTCGCACAGTGACAAATGTGTCGCGACCATCAGATCGAATGCTTCGGGCAGCGTACCTGCTGCATAGGCCATCAGCAGGTCGTCGGTCAGGTGATGTTTAATTGCTTCTGTCATCGTTTTCTCAGTTCATCGCATGGCGCAGGCGATCCAGCGCCAGTCTAATTCGTGATTTGATTGTTCCCAGCGGCAATCCGGTTTCCGACGCGATTTCGCGGTGACTCAGATCGCCGAAATACGCTTTTTCGATCAGTTGGCGCTGCGCTTCGGGCAGAGCCTTCATCGCAATCCGCAATTGGTCGGTTTCCTGTTGCAGGGCAACAACCTCGGTTTGATCTGGTTCGGCTTCGGGTCCCCAGCCCAGATCCTCGGGTTCGGGGCGGCGTTGTTTGCGCAGGATGTCGATCCGCTTGTTCCTTGCAATCGTGAACACCCAGGTTGCCACAGTGGCGCGGGTCGGATCGAACAGATGCGCCTTGTGCCACAACGTTGCCATCACCTCCTGCGCGCATTCTTCAGCGGTGGTGCCATCGGCACCGGACTTGATCAGGAACGCCTTGATACGTGGTGCAAAATGCCGGAACAGCTCGGCAAAAGCCGCCTGATCCTGCGTGTCACGGATGCGCTTGACGTGATCAACCCATTCGGACCTGACACCGCACTTCTTTTGCGTTCCGTTCAATTGTTTACCCTTGATGCGTTTCTTTGCGACCCAAGGCTGGCCCGCGCCACTTGGGGGCGCAGGATCGTCGAGCGTCGCGGTGTCGATCTCGGTAAACATAACCACATTACGTGGCAGCGCCAAAGCCGGATCATTTAGCCCTGCATTTTTTGATCCGATTTGCCTATCTGGCCGTAACAAAACTGAAATCAGCGCATTAAGTTTGCAGACACTGTATTATTGGCAGACTGACAGGAACCCGTAGCCGCATGAACAAAATCGACCATATCGCGGGACACACCTATCACAGCCGGAAAGGTGCGATTGAGAACGCGTTTCGGTATTCGGTCGATTTCATTCTGTTCGACCCCGAAAACCTGCCGAAAACACCATATCTGTTCTCGTTTCGGCGTGCCAACCTGATGAACTGGCGCGACCGCGATCATGGTGGCAGCCCAGGTGAAGGGCAGGGCGTGAACTGGCTGCGCAGCAGGCTTGAGGAGATGGGCTTGCCCTCGCCGTCTCGAATCTTGCTGCTGACGCAACCGCGCGTACTAGGGCACGTGTTCAACCCGGTCAGCTTCTGGCTTTGCCTTGACCCCGACGCGCAACTTTTCGCAGTGATCGCCGAAGTGACCAATACCTATGGCACGCGTCACAGCTATGTTTGCCACAAGCCCGACCTGTCGCCGATCCAGCCCGAAGATCGAATAGTGGCGGACAAGAAGATGCATGTTTCTCCGTTTCAGAAGATTGAAGGGACGTACAGCTTCCGGTTTGACTTCCGACCGGACCGAGTTGGCGTCATGATCGACTATTCCCGGAAGGATGGCGGATTGGTGGCAACCCTGACCGGGTTGCGGGCACCGTTAACCAACCGCTCTATCCTGACGGCGCTTGTCCGTCGCCCCTTTGGGGCGCGCCGGGGATTTGCCCTGATCCTGTGGCAGGCTTTGAAGCTGTGGATCAAGAAGGCCACGTTCCGACCCTTTCGAACCGCACCGGTGCCAGAGCAACCGGTGTCGCGCCCCCGCATGTAAGATTCCCTCAGACTAGGCGACGTTTGCGTAAGATCAAAGACGCGGCCGTTGCGTCGTGATTGTGATAGCCTGAAACCCGCGAACATAAGGAGATGGGACATGCTGGAAATTTCGGCCAGAAAGGTTGCCCAGGTGGCAATGATGGGGCGCGAACTTGGGCGTGCCGAAGCAGAGCTGCGCGCTTTCGTCGACCGCATGAGCGAAGACGAGCAGGCCGAGCTGGTGGCGATCATGTGGATCGGCCGCGAGAGCTTTTTTGCCGAAGATCTGGCCGAAGCCATCGCAACCGCAAAGTCCGAGGCCTCGACCCCCTGCGCCGACTACCTGATCGGCACGCCGCACTTGTCGGATCACCTGGAAAACGGGCTGGATGCGCTGGGGATTTCGGCCGAGGATGTCGAGAATGACCTGATGTAGGCTCCATTGGCCTGAACCATCGAACAGGGCCAGAGTCGTCTGATCCTAACTTTGGATTTCGAACACCCGCAAGCCGAACATTAATTCGGATTAATCCGGTGTTTTGGCATCGTTAACACTCCGCTCCTTTATCAGAACTGTGACCAGAAACGTTGTTCGGATGAGAAGGAGAAGGCGATGGCACATGTACACACAGCCAGACCGCAGCGCAGCTTCTTTGCCGGTCTGAGTTCAGAATGCCGCGCGCTCAGGGATGAGTTTGCGCGTCGCCGGCAGGTCGCTGAGTCGATGCAAACGCTGGAAAAAATGACTGACCGACAATTGGACGACATTGGCATCCCGCGCCATCGGATCGCACGATCCGCCTATCAAAGCGTCTATGGTCAGTCGCCGGTGGAACTGCGTCGCTAGGCTGGTTCGTCCCGACACGGACCGATCTTTGTCTGCAATTCAAGGAACAAAACGATGTTAGATACTATTGGAGTACACCAGGAGCGCCCCATTGCCAGCGCATTGCTGCTTTTTGACCGGGCCATGCAAATCCGTGCTGTTCGGTCTGATATTGTGCGGGCCGCTCAGGAGCTGAATCGTCTGTCCGATAACCAGCTGTCCGAGCTTGGAATCAATCGGTCTGACCTTGATGAAACGATCCAGCTTTACATCTGAAAGCGGTATGTCGTAACAGCCGCATCGTCACGCCGATGCGGCTGTCTTCTTGCGCGCTGAGAAAAAGCTCAGCTTGTGTGATCCACAATCTGCAAATGTTGCGCCAGCGTGTCGATTTCGCCCATCCACGCCGCCACCAGCTTGGGATCGCTGGGCGCCGCATGAACGCCAGCGGGAATGGCGCGGTTCAGGACGGCTTCGACGGCCAATGAGACCGGGATCGATACCAGACGGGCCATGGCAGTGCCGCGTTCATCGCCCCAGGCGTCCATGACGTAGGTTTTGTGCCAGACCTCGGCCCCGTCTTTTTCGGCCTTCAGGCCGACGCACAGAACCACGCGGTCGGGTTCGCCGTCGTCATAGGCGTTTTCTTCCCAGAACTGATCGGACATCTCTTTCAGCCGCGCATCGCCTTCCGGTCCGGTCAGGGTTTCGATTTCGCGGAACACGTCCGACCAGGCATCCGCCCAGCCGTTCAGACGCAGAGTACCGCGGACGAATTCCTTGACCGGCCAGTGATCCTCGAAATGATACTGCGCCATGAACGGGATCGAGTCGCGGTTCGGGTAAACCTCAAAGCTTTCCGGCGCTGGCAGCGGCGCGATATAGCTGCTGATCGCATCCCATGGACGGGCGACATCCAGCGGGGCGTAATCGCGGATCGATTTCGAGGGCGAGCGCAGCGCCTTGAGCACACCCAACGGCGACCAACTGAACTTGTACCGGAACGGGTTGGGGTTCTTCGGGATACCGCCGCAATACGAGATGAAGCTCAGGTGGTTCTGCGGATCGAACGCGTCCGATGCGCGGTACTCATCGACCAGTGCATGTGCCATCAGGTGGTCGATACCCGGGTCCAGTCCGACCTCGTTGACCAGTACCACGCCGGCCTCGCGTGCCTTTCCGTCCAGCGCGCGCATTTCGGGCGCGATATAAGACGACGAGACAAAATTCGCCCCTTTCGAAATCGCCAGCTCCGCCAGCGGCACATGCCAGTCGCCCGGCAGCATGGACACGATCACGTCGCCCTTTTCCAGTACCGCACCAATTGCGTCGATGTCGAAAGCGCGGATGTCATCCGTCAGGTCTCCGACCTCGGCTTTGGCTTTTTCGATGGTCCGGTTCCAGACAGTGATCTTGTGCCCGCCCTCGAACAGGCGGCGCAGGCCGGGAATGGCCGATAGGCCGGTGCCACACCAGTGAATCGTCATCGCTCAGATCCCTTCGATATGTGTTTTGTAAGTTGCTTCTGCCCGGCCCCAAACACCACTTTCCAGATCGGTCAGGGTCAGCAGAGAGGGCAGCAGTTGCGCCGCGTAGTCTTCGGAACTTTCAACCGGCAGCATCGACGGCAGGTTGTCGATGGCCATTACATCCATCACCGGATCACTTGCTACGCGCAGGGCGGGGACGTCCCAGGTGGTGGCCCGGTCATAGACCGGAACCGGGTTGTAGTCGCTGTCCGGGTCGCAAGCCACGTCACCGATGGCGGTCAGCTTGCGAGTTGCGGTCAATGCCTCACGCGGGACGAAGACGGGCGTACCGGGGCGGGCGAAGATGCAGTTCAGGAACAGGTCATGGTCGAGAATTTCCGGAAAGGGCCCGCCGCTGGCGGTTTCGGCCATGTCCCATTTGGTAACAGTAACGCCCATGGCTTCGCACAGATCAGCCGCGCCTGTGCCAACGCGGCCCAAGGCACCGATGACAATGGCGCGGGGGCGGTCGGTGCCGGTCGCGTCCAGTTCGGCCAGAAGCTCCGCGTTCAGCGCATCTTTGCTGGGATAAACACCCACGGGCGGACATACCTCATTGCGCTGCTGTGCGGCCCACGTCTTCAGCGTCACCGCCGCGCCTGCGTACCCGGCCCAGTACCCGAAAGCCGCAACCCGGCGGTCGTTTTCGTCGACCAGGTATTCCAGGTCATAAAGCGTGCCGCCACCGGTCTTGAACCGCTCCAGCAGCGCGCGGCCAGAATGCTGGCCCTTAAAGGCGTGGCCGAACATGATGTGTCGATGCCGCAGGAGCGTGCCATCCTCGGGCAGTTCCTTGAGGCCGAAGATGATCGCGTCCCGCGGGGCGTCGGGCCATGAATTCTCGGCCGCGATCTCACACCCGGCGTCCTTGTAGCCGTCGATCGGGATCGCACGGACATGGCTTTCCTCGACCGTCACGCGGATGCCTGCGGCAAGCAGCGCGGCGGCGCCTTCGGGGGTCAGGCCGACCCGTTCTTCGTTCGGGCGCTGTTCTGCCCGGACCCAGAGATGTGTCATTCGTTGTCCTTTTGTCAGAGCATTCCGGTGGCGCGCACCGCCTGAACCGATGCGCGTGCTTCCATCGCCTCGCGGAAGGCGACAATCTTGGAAAAGGCCGAGACGTCCACGCCGTCGCCCTCAAGCCAGCTGCAGACGACAAAAAGATATGCATCAGCCACCGAGAACGCCTCGCCCAGCACAAATGGTCCGCGCAGACCGTTCGACGAGATATAGTCGCAGGACGCGGTCATCGTCTGCGGTACCTTGTCCTTCATATCCTTCCAGCTGGCTTTCTTGTCTGCCCAACGTGGCCCGCGCAGCTTGTGCGCGTGGTTCACATGCATCGTTGAGGCCAGATAGTACATCACTTCGCGCATACGGGCCGCCATGATCGGGTCGTCAGGCACCAGCCCGGCTTCGGGCGCTTTGGCAGCGATGTAGTCCAGCAGCGCGCCTGTTTCGGTCAGAATGCCGCCGTCAACGGCCAATGCCGGCACGCGTCCTTTGGGGTTGATCTGCTTGTAGGCCGGTTTGGTCTGCTCGGCTTCTGCAAAATCCAGACGTATGGCCTCGTATTCCAAACCCGCTTCCTCCAGCGCGATGGCGACGGCGACCGATATGGTGCGGGGCGCGTAGTAGAGTTGCATCAGATGGCCTCCGGTTTCCTTACAGATGGGTCTGGGCAAACTGCCGGTCGGGCGCTTCCAGATGTGGCACGGCATTGAACAGAACCGTACTGAGCTGCGGGCCGATCGGATGCAGACGATGCATGGACGTGTTCATGATGGCAAGAGCCACGCGAGCCATGGAAGGTATGTCCAGCCCCATCGCCTGCCGCACGACCATGGAAATCAGTCCGCCCGAGGTGACAACGATGGCCGGGCCACCCTCGGTTCCGATATCCCGCAATGCCGCCGAAACCCGGGCTTCGAATTCAGCGAAGGTCTCTGGTGTGTTGCGGATATCGCCGCTTGCCCAGGCCGCAAAGGTTCGGGGCAGGTGTTCGACAAAACCTTCCCGGTCGATTGGGACGGCCACGCCATGCTGTTCCTCGAACAGCTTTGCGATTGTGAAATATTCAATCTCGTTCAGCCGCGCGTCGCGCACCGGGTTGAGGAGACCCATACTGGCAGCGGTCTCCACATGCCGGGTCAGGGTGCCACAATACGCCCGCGTGTGATGCGTATGCGTATCCTTGAGGTACCCCCCAAGCCACCGCGCCTGCTGATGGCCCAGCTCGCTGAGCTTGTCATAGTCTTTTTCATCACGCGCAGAGGTGTTGGCCTGTCCGTGACGAACCAGTGTAATATGTGACATGGTGGTTCCTCTTGGCGTCATGTCTTAAGACAGCTTCATTGCCGGGGCCAGAGGTGTTGCACCCGCCCGGAGTGAAAAATCGCGGATCCGATGCAGCGGAAGACTTGCAGGTCAAGGCGCAGCCCATAAGGTTGATCGGCACAAAGGGGGCAATCATGGCTGTCGATGAAAACCGGTTTCTGGCCGATCTGCACAAATTGCGTTCATTTGGGGCGGCGGGTGTTGGGAAGGGCGTGGTAAGGCCCGCCTATTCCGACGCGGATATCGCGGCGCGCCGCTGGCTGGCCGGTCGGATGGAAGACGCCGGACTGCGCCCGCATTTCGATCCGGTCGGAAACCTGTTTGGGTTGGCCGCCGGTCCGTCGCTGCTGATGGGGTCGCATTCCGACAGCCAGCCAGAAGGTGGTTGGCTGGATGGTGCGCTGGGCGTCATCGCGGCACTTGAAGTGGCGCGCGCAACGGATCGCGCGATTTCGGTCGTCAGCTTTCAAGATGAAGAAGGGCGGTTTGGCGTGACCACCGGGTCTGCCGTGTGGTCGGGAACGCTGCCTTTGTCCGCAGCGGATGCTCTCACCGATCATGAAGGCACGGCATTTTCCGAGGCCCGTGCCTTGATGAGTGGTCTGGCTCAGGACTTCGTCGATCCCGATCAGTTCACCGGGTTTCTCGAGATGCATATCGAACAGGGACCCGCGCTGGACACCAGCGGGGATCAGATCGGTGTCGTGACCGACATCGTTGGCATCCGCGACATGAAAATCACCTTTGAAGGACAGCAGAATCATGCGGGCACTACACCGATGCATCTGCGTCGGGATGCGTTTCAGGCAGTGTCCCTGTTCAATTCGCTGATCAACGACCGGTTCCGGAATGTGGTTGCGCCCGAAACGGTCTGGACGATTGGCCATGTCGATCTGCATCCCAACGCCTCGTCCATCGTGCCGGGGCTTGCGCGTTTCTCGATGCAATGGCGCGACGGTACATCTGACCGGCTGGAACGGATGGAGCAGATCATCCGCACGACCGCGCAAGAGGTCGCCGATCAGATGAACATGTCGGTGACCTACGGGCCGTTGCTGGGGCTGGAGCCCGTGGCGATGGATCGGGAACTCCGCGCGGCGCTGGAACAGGGGGCGGAAAGAATTGCCCCATCCCGCTGGCGCTCCATGCCGTCCGGCGCGTTGCATGATGCAACCAATGTGTCCCGCCTGATGCCGGTTGCTATGCTGTTCGTGCCGTCGATCAACGGGATTAGTCATGACTTCTCAGAAGATACGTCCGAACATGATCTGATCGCGGGGCTGCATGTTCTTGAACATGCAGTCAACGCGCTGCCTTCGGGCAAATCCGTTGCCTGACGGAGAAAAGTTTCCTAAAGGGGAATTGTTGGTTGTATATCCTGGTATACAACTGCTGCCAAAAACAACGTTTGCGCCTCAGCCATCTGAGATTGTGTCGTTGCCGTTTGTTTTGCAAAACTACAAGCGTTGAAGTCAGGAGAGAACAGGAATGTCGACGTATTATTCTGAAGAGCACGAGTGGCTGCGAGTTGAAGGAGAAGTTG